>VBNH01000003.1 GCA_005878095.1 Gammaproteobacteria bacterium
GTTCGTGGTCGTCACCGCAGTGGAGTTGCTCGAGGTGAGATCGACGGGGTTAGCCGGCGGCGGATTGGTTCCGATATAGGTGTAGAGTTTGCGCGCGCCGGCGTTCGCGGGATTCCAGTCCGGTATCTGGCTCGCGGCGCCGCCTGCGGTCACAGTCGATCCGTCGGGGGACGCCGACCAGAAGCTCTGGGCGCTGTTCTTGAAGAAGCCGGTGGTGGCATCCACGGCCGCGACGGTGTTCTGATCCACGATGACGCCGTTCTGCACGGAGTATTTCTTGACGTTGCCGGGCCAGTGATACGTGAGACTGGGCTGGAAGACCGAGACGTAGAGATCGCTCAGCGTCTGCGTGCGGTTGAAAGCGTTCACCGATACCGTCGGCGCGGTGAACGTCGTGCTCGTCTTCAGGATGTTGCTCACGATGTTCGTGAGCGCCGTCTGCAGCCCATTCAGATCGCCGGTCTGGTAGAACTGCCCACCGCCCGCCGTGGCGGCCTTGGCCAGCCAGTTGCTCGCCACAGCCAGCCCCGGGTCGTCCCCGAAGCCGATCGTGTAGAGCTGCACATCCTGCTGCCCCGGCATGCTCGGGAACAGGTCGGTGTTGAACATGTACTTCGCGAGCGCGGTCATGCATCTGCCGGCTTTCCCAGAGGGCCCTGGATAATCCCAGCCGCCTGGAATGGCGACTCCGTTGGCGCCCAGGCCGTTGTAGGGCGACTTGGTGGTGTCATCGCACGCGCCGCCCACTGTCGCCTCGTTCGGCAGCGCGGTGATCAGCGAATCGGCCTGATTGTCCGCGGTGGGCAGTCCGTCGGTCAGATAGACGATGAAGTTCTTCTGACATTGATACAGTATCGGCGTCTTGTACTGATTCGAGCCGGCGGCGACCCGCGAGCCGTCAACGCTCAGGGACGGCTGGGACGTATTCCCGAAGAAGACATTTCCTCCGGAATAGTACTGATACGCCTCGTAAAGGGTCTCCGACAAGGGCGTGAGTCCAGCCGGCGTGTAGCTGTTCACCGTGGTCACGAGGTCCGTCCTGTTGGTGCCGGCCGCGACCGGTAAGATGGGGTAGGCGACCATGCCGCCGGCCGCGTACCCGTCGTACGCGTTACCCGGGTCTGGGGGGCCCGCCGGGGTGCTCATATTATTACTGTAGCGCATCAGGCCGATATTGACGTTCGACAACGAGTTGATGAGATTTTTCGCGGCCGTCTGCACCACCGACATGCGCGTGCCGCTCACGGTGGGCGGATTCGAGGCGAGGTAATTGAGATAGTTGGCGCTGTAGAGCGTGTACCCCCCAGCCGGGGCGCCATTCTGCGCCCAGTAGGAATTCGCCGCGTTCGCGGTGTTGGTCCATTCGTTGGCCGCCGTATTCGTCGTGCCGTTGTAAGTGGTCGGAAAAGGCGCCTTGCTCGAATAGTCGCCCTGACAGGCGACTTCGTAGCGGTTGGCGCCGCTGACTATGCTGTTGGTCCAGGAGTATTTGGGGCTCTTGAATTTCCACTGCACGAACTGGTCGGTGTAGAAGCCTGGGTCGATGAGTGAGTTGACCGCCGACTGACACTTCTGGTAGCTGGTGCTGAAGGAGCTCAGGCCAGTGCAGCCGGTCGGAGCGCTGCCGCCGCTCGCCTTAAAGTACACGAGCGTCGAGCTGCAGGCGCCCGCATAGGTCGCGATCGGATTGTAGGGCGCCTGCGTGACGACACTCGAAGCCATGCTGCCCGAGGTGTCCAGGATGAGCAGGATGTTGGGCTGGGAGCCGGCGCTGGAGCTTCCGGTGAAAATCTCGCTGTCATCGGCGAGCGCGCTCCGTCCGCAAACGATCACGAACAGCGAAGCTGCGATGAGGCTCTGCCAGCGGGGCTTGAGTATCAGGCTCATGGGGAGTCCTTGGGATATATCCGATGTGCTTCGGCGCGCCGGGCGGTGTGCCGGTGAGAGACCTAATTCGCCGCCACGACGATGCGCGTGACCGCCGATTCGTCCGGCTTCACGAAGATCGTGAGGTAGCGCCTGCCGCTTGCGCTGACGAAAGTATGCAGCTGGGCGAGTGTGACGCTCTGCGCTGCGATGAAGTAGGTCGTTTGCGACGTCACCCGGTACGAACGAGCGGTGCATGATGGGCAATTCAGCACGACCGTACCCGTGTTGCTCGCGGGCAGGGTGGTGGTGTCGGTGGTAGCCTCGATGCCGAGCTCGAGCGAGATGACCTTGGTCGCCGCGGGGGCGGCTGCGCTCAGCGCGCAACCGGTCAGCGCGGCGAACACGATCAGTAGTTTACGCATATTCATATTCATGGCCTCACATGCGGTGACACGAGTCGCGAGCGTCAATTAAATCCAGTCGGAACGCCAGGCAGAGCGGAGGTCTGGGCACTCGCCGGCGCGAGCACGGCGATGCCCTGGGAGTGCGTGGATTGCGCACCGCGCACCGAGTTCGCGAGGAAATTCCCGGTGCTCCTGATGGTGAAATCGTAGGTCGAGAAACTGTTCCAGCTGTTGCCCCAGACCGCCGGCTGTGCAGCCCCGCCGAGGTCCGACTGCAGGCGGGTGTCGTAGGTGTCGGTCGTCGAGCTGGGCACGGCGACATTGTTGTGAACCTCGTCGGCCGCCGCCGGGATGAAGCCACCGGTCACGATGGTCTGCTCGATTCCGGTCTCGGCGGCCTGGAATGCGTTCTGCCGGTGCTGCTCGTTGCCCGCCATGACGAATTCGACGGCCGCCGCGTTCATGCCGGCGACCGCCAGCAGTGTGATCACCAGCAATAGCAGCAGGGCGACGACGAGCGCCGCGCCACGCTGCCTGCCACAGCGGTCAGTCTTGAAATGCGCCTTCGTCACCACGGGCATCCTCTGCTGGCTCAATTTGCCAACGCGTTGCGGATCTGCATGGTTTTCGAGACCAGCAGGCGCCGGAAATGCTTTACGCCTGTAAAGCTGTTATCGGTGCTCAACGAGGGCTGATAGGCCTTGGCGTTGTCGGCGACGTTGGTCAGATCGCCCGTCGTGCCGTTCCTCGTCAGGCGGTCTCCGTACTCGTAGATGCGATCGTCGACGAAGCCCGACTCCGGGCTGTCGGTGCGCACCAGAAGCCAGATCCGTACCGCGACGATCTGGGCGGGAGCCGTGGCGCTGGTCAACAGGTTCGTCAGCGCCGCGCCCGCATCGAGATATTCAGTCGCAGCTCCGCTCGCGGCGCCGGTGCCCCCGGTCAGATCGACCCCGTACTGCACCTGCAGGTCCTCGACACCGGGCACGATCTCGTCGTCCTGAAAGTCGGGCCCGGCATTCAGGGCCTTGCGCCGCAGCGAGGGCACGCCGGCCTGGCTCGAGCTTTGATCGACGTAATAGAGGTTGACGATGAGATCGTAGATCTTAGCGTTCACGTCCTGACAGAAGGCGCCGGTGATGTCCGTGACGAGGACGCCCGAGGTGCGGGTCGAGCAGATGCGCAGCGGCCCCGAGGCGGTCGCTGGCGGGACCGTGATCGCAGATGCGCGGCGCACGGTGATGGTGTCCGCGTTCGGCATGGCTGCGGTGCTCGCTGCGCAGGTCGCGGCATAGGAATCGTTCGTGCCCTGCACGGGAAAACCGAGCAGCAGCGGGAAGTTGACGCCGCATTTGGAGGCGGCGGGGGCGCCCAGGGTCAACTGAGCATCCGTCGGCAGCGCTTTTCCGCCGATGCCGTCGGAGACGTTCGTGAGCCCCCAGTAGCCCGACATGCGCATGTCAGGCTCGAGCACGCTCATCGCGTAACGGGCGTTCTCCTGCAAACGGGCGGTCGTTTCGTTTACCGCGTACGATTTGCTGCTGTCGACGTACACTTGAGTCGCACCGATCATCAGCACCAACCCAATCGTCATCGCAACGAGGAGCTCAACGAGCGTCAGGCCGGCGGCCCGGCCGGGAGCACTTGCAGAGCGGTCATTGCGAAGCAGCTGACTCTTCATGGCATCAACTCGTGGGCACCTGGATCTGCGTCTGGTATTGCAACGTGGCGACCCCCGTTCCGGCTCGCTCGTTCCAGTTCACCGTAATCGTGTACGTCTGAGGCGTTCCGGCAATGACGCCGACCGTGCCGGTCGCCGTGCCGCCGGCGATGGCCCGCGAGAGCTGCCGCTGCCAGTGGTATAGATCGTCGGCGGCCATCTGCGCGGGAGTGCAGCTGACGGCGCCCGCTCCCGTGCAGCCGTTGTCCGCGGCTGCGCCGCCGTATGCGTTGTTGGGAGCATCGCCCGCACGGCGGTTCGCCCGGATGCGGTCGGCGAGATCGGTAGCCAGATTCACTGCCTGCATGCGGGTAATCGCGCTGCTGCCGGCATGCAGGGAGATGCCGAACAGGCTTGCCACTCCCAACATGCCCACGGCCAGCACGACCAATGCAACCAGCATCTCGATCATCGTGAATCCACGAGGCCGGGCGGGGCGCTGTTGCATGCGTCGTGGTTGCAAGGTGGGGTTCACTTGCGATCTCCTACGGGCAGGTGCCTGCGGCGAGCACATCCGCACTGGTCGCGCTCACGCGAGCGCGTCCGCTGGCTGCGATCAGCACGGCTCGCTCGACGGAATTGGTGCCGACCATCTGATTCCCTCTGCTATCGCACAGCAGGATGTTGCGCGTCGGGATCTTGACTCCGGCGGGGCTTGCGAATCCGGTCGCCAGGTACATCTCGATGCCGTTATTGTCCGTTTTGACCGTCACCGAGCTGTCGAGAAGCGTGTGCCGCTCGAAGATCGGCTCGGGGTTTTCCCATTGCCAGCTGAGGTTGTTATCCTGGAAGACGATCCATCCCCTGAACGGGCCGTAGCTGCACGTGGGAGCCGTCAACGTGGGGTCGGCCACAGCGCACACGACCACATTCGCCTGGTGCTTGATCGCCTCGGTGCGTGCCAGGTAGAACGATCGGAGCAGATCGTTCGAGGCCGAGCTCAGGCGATTGTTCTGGAGGAAGGTGCGCATGTTCGGCACGGCCACCATCGCCAGGACACCGGCGACCGCCACCGTGACCATGAGCTCCGTGAGCGTAAAGCCCCGTTGCGTTCTCATGCCCGCCGAACCGTCGCTCGATCGGTCCGCTTCCAACATGTTCTCCTCAAGCATCATGCGCAGGGTCACTCGCCAGGATCATTGGCGATGCAATCTACTGGGCCGACACCGGAAAGGCTGAGGGTTAGTTCACGCTCGCGGGACGGGTCCGACGAGCGGTGTCATTCGAGTCCCAGGCGGTCACCGGAAGGGACATAAGCACGCGCAACCGTGTCTGTCGTCACATGATTTAGGTTATGGGACGGTTCAGGTGCGCGCACCGGGCCGGGGATCCGGCACGGCCGGGGGAGGGGAGAGCCTACTGGTCGCCGAACAGGGTGTTGCCGTTGTGCAGCCGGCTGGCGAACGCCGCGCCGCTGACCGTACCTCGCGCGGTGAACTGCCGCACGAGCTGCTTGGCGGTCGTCACTTCGATGACGCGGTTGTTGTTCTCGTCGGCGATCAGGACGTGACCGTTCTGCAGCAGCTCGGCGCTGTTCGTGTTGTTGAGCTGGTCGGCTTCGGCGTCGTTGGTTCCGACGACGCTGTGGCGACCGGGTTTGTCCGAGCCGTTTCCGAACTGCCACAGGATGGCTTGCGTGTGCGGATCGATCTCGATGACGCGGTTGTTGAACTGATCCGCGATGACGATATTGCCCCGCTCGTTGAAACCCGCCGCCACCGCTCCCGCCGCACACAGCAGAGCGGCCGGGAACGCACACACCAGGACGCCGCGGCGCCAGCCGCGCACAACTACTTTGCTCATGACCGCCATCTCCCGAATTGATTATTCCGGCGCTTGAGCCTGAACGCCGCCGCGTGAGCGGCGGCATCCCCTTGCACGTGCCGATGCCATGCCCGTTCCACATCCGGCCCTGCGCAGGTAGGGTTGGGCATTGCGATTTGCGGGGCCAAGCACCAAGGTTGACCCCTGAGTTTTTCAGATCACCGCGCTCACCGTCGTGAGGAGGCGAACCATGAGCAAGGGTATGGACAGGAAGAAGGAAGCGAAGAAAAAGCCAGCCAAGTCGCTGCAGGAGAAGCGCGCCGCGAAGAGGGAGAAGAAACAGAGCCGGGGATTTCAAGTCTGAGATGTCGGCAAGCGCAGGGCTCTCGACCCGCGGGTCGGTTCGCATGCGTATCTAGATTGTGCATGATGTATCGCGCGCAACACGCCGATTACATTACGTTTTTGATGCCTGCGTGGGTACAACACCCCAGAGTGGAGTCGAGTTGACTGCGCATTGATCGCAACCCTCGAAACGAAGATCTTGGGGGTGCTGGCTGCGTGCGGCCTCATCGGACACGCAGGGGCTACGTCGACCGCTATCACAGGTGCTTCCCGAACGTGAATCCTGTCACACGCCGGCGGGACCGCGCGCGGCGGGACAGATCGGGCCTGCTTCACACGGTCTCCCGGAACTTTCACCGACCAGGTCACACGCCTTCAGACAGCCAAGGCGGCGCCTCGCATGACCCGTCCAGCCTGCGCAGTCCGTCCACATCCCGGGGGTCGGTGCTGTGAAATGCATCCCCCGCCACGACGCCGGGAAAGGGCAAACATGGGCCATTGAACGCACGGCATTACATCGACCTCTAATGGTGTGGGAGTACGGCCGATGATCCCGATCATCTTCGTCATCTTCGGGGACATGGACTCAGCCGCGAACGCCGCGCTGACCGTCGCACTCGACTGCCCGCGGCAATATGAGTGCGGCGGGGTGATCTATGAGGACTCGGGGCACCGTTACCACGTGAGCGCCCCGCTGACGTCCCACAAGCACTTCGGGCTGGTCATTCCGCAATACACTGAAGGTGTACCCGAGAGCGGCTGGCGGATCGTGGCGGACTATCACACGCACATCTGCTCTCAGCACAACCGTCTGTTCGCCAACTTCTTCTCTCCCGCTGACGCGATTGTGAACGGGGCCTTCCACACGGTCGGCTATATGCTCAGCCTCTGCGACGGCAATGTGAGACGCTATGACCCCTCGCAGGACGACCGGGATGATGAGGTCGTGCACTTCACCAGCGGGCGGGAGATCTACCTCACCTGCGGGCACATCTCGGGGTGGATAGAAGAGGCTCGAGCGCCCGCTCTTGATGCGTGGGCCTTAGCGGCTCACGCCGCGCGACACCCTGCGGATACGCTGGTGGTCGTGGGGGCGATATCGCACGCTGGCGGGCCAGAACTCGCCGATGGACCTCTCGGCCTCTGGCATGCTAGTTCGCAAAATGAATACAACGGTCACGACGATGCCGTCGCTGACCACGACGGTGACGACGAATAACCGACAGCACCTAAGCCCCTGATGGAACGTGCAGCAGCCCGGGCGATGCTGCAGCAGGAGCATCCCATTCTAGTTCGCATAATGTATATTATGTTTAATCGACGATATCATCCAGTTACCAACGCGTGACTCGCTAACCGCTTGCACCGGAACCCTCCACCCGGCGCGCAAACCGCTTGCACCGGCCCCGACAGCTGTTGGCCTCTGTGAGCCCAACGTTTCACCGTTTTGGCAACTCGCGTCGCCGCGACTGAGACAGCTCGATCAGCGTTTCGATGCGAATCAAACGTCGCTCGTGATCCTCGAACCGGAGTGTAGCCTCCTTCCGATGCACCATGAGCGCATCCACGCGCTCGCCGAGGAGCACAATGTCCTTGCCGTATTTGATGACTTCGCTAAGCAGGCTCATGCGGCCGGCTCCTGCGCGAAGAGTTCAGCGACGGCTCGAGCCTG
>VBNH01000013.1 GCA_005878095.1 Gammaproteobacteria bacterium
GGAGGAGAGGCCATCCTGTTTTCGGTGGACTGGTCGATCCGTGAGGGCGCAGCCGGCGGAACGATCCTGCCGGCGCCCAAGCGCCAGGACGACGGCAGCTACACGGCGGTGTATCAGGCGCCCACGGTCGGCAGCGGTCCCTTCCACGTGATCGCCACACTGCGCGAGTTCCCGGCGGCGGTGGCAGAGGCCAGCGTACAAGTGCGGGCGCCCCGGTAGGAAATTCAAAGGCGTTCTGGCCGTGCTGGTGCGGAAGTGCCACGGCAACACGGGCAAGCTGAGGTGGGGGAAAAGCGGGGGGTTGCGGCGCGAACGCTCGAGGGATCAAGCAGTGGTGCCGGTTGACTCGTCCGTCTCCGCCAGTACTTGGTGCCCGCGCGCCTTCAATGAGACTCGACCCTGTACCCATCCGGATCCCGCGCGAGACGCGATCGCGGTCGTGCGCATGGCGCCCTATCCATCGCGATGAAGCGAGTTGGGTCTGAAATCGTTGATCTGATGGTGGGGCTCGATCAGGATACGCGCCTGACCTTCTAGCGACTCGCCAGCCAATCCTCAGGTGAGGGCCTTGAGGCCGCGGGGCTATTTCTTCCGGCGCGGGTTGGCGGCGGATCGCTTCGCCCAAGAGATTTCACCACGCGCGATTCTCGCTCTGATCTCGATCAATTCGCGGCGGATTGGGACGGACCATTTTTGGAGAATGGCTGGAATGTCGCGCCCCTGACGAATCACGGCGACAACCGCGATGAATCGCTCAGCGAGGGGCTCGTACACGATGTAGTGCTCTCGAACGGGGTACACCCGTAAGCTAGTTCCCCCGCTGAGTTCCTGCCGCGGGCGCAATGCGCTTTGGTTCTCTGCAATGAACTGTGCGCCTTCGTGCAGATCATCAAAGTATCGGCTCGTCGGCTCCCTGCCCCATCTCGCACGAGACCACGCGCGCGCTTCACGCAAGTCTGCAGCCGCTCTGGCGGTCAGGACGTAGCGCGCCCGCGGCACCGGGCGTCAATCCTGGTTCTTGAAATCGCGAATGGACTTGGAAGAAAACCTGCCATGCTTCAGGTCATCAAGGCCTTCCAGAATATTCACGGCGATCGCTCGGTCTTGCATATCTTGGCGGATCAGGTCGCGGATGTACTCGCTCGGCGTTGCATACACATCCTTATCGCTCGCCCGCTCATCGACGTACTTGCGAAGCGCGTCAGTCAATTGGACATTGAGGCTGCTGCTCAAGGTGTAGCACTCCTAAAATCTCTTCGGATGCCAGCATTTTTGCACGCGATGGCAATAGATATCAATAGATGACAGTGTCGCGAAGTTGCATGGCGGGACGACGAGCGGATTTGTGGGATCATCGGAACCTCGGGTCCCTTCCCTGGACGTGGGCAACGGATTATTCTGGCAGAAACCCTGCCCCTGGCCCGCCGACAGTCGATCCTGGGAGAACATTCATGAAGAGCCACAGCCTGGCGACAGCAATCGCGTTGCCGATGATCCTCGTGTCAGGATGCGGTGGAGGGGGGTACGGCGGAGGCGGCGGCGGATACATGATGAATCTGTCCTCCGCGCCCGGAGAGCCGGCCTTGGCCGCTTATGTCCAGGCAAGCCACTCGACGACGCTGCATGCGACCGACAGTTCCGGCAACAGTTGGACACTGCAGTTGAGCACGGTGGCGAACGCGGGCACCACCACGTTCAACGGCACCGCCAATGCGTACAGCACGGTGGATACCGTCACACTCGACAAGAACGGAACGCTGGTGGCAACCAACACTTCGACGAGCTACTTCCTTCTGAATCCCTACGTACCCCTGGGAAAGGCTTCCAGCGGCGGGACCCCCTATGCGGTCGTGACGAGCTCTTTCCCATTACCCGCGACTGTGACGGTGGGTAATTCCGGGGCATTCGACAACCTCACTTACTACCACGATTCCACACTGGCGGTCGCCGACGCCGACGAGACGGCTACGTACTCCGTCGAAGCCAACAATTCGACGACTTTACTCACGTGCTTCAACACCGTCATCTCCGGCGTGACCGCGCAGGGTACTGCAGATGGCCTTGCAGCCGGCACGGAGACCGACTGTTACACCGTGAATTCCGCAGGTACCGCCGCGCTCTTCACGATCACCGTTACCGCCAGCGGGGTAACCTTGAAGTTTCAGTGACGCGCGCGGCCGGATCAGCGGTTCGACAGACCTCGCGATCGTCGTCATCGGCGATAAGACGGTAACCAACTATCTGCACGCGACGGCACGCGTGCCGGTGGACTTCCCCGCTGCTCCGCAGCTCCCCGCCTGATCGTTGCCGCCGGGAGACGTGGACGTAACGCGATGAGCGCGATGTCCGCCTCACCCGGCCAACTGAAATCTGACCTTCAAACTGGAGGATGTGATTTCTCAGTCGGAACATTTCGATACCCTCATTCTTGGCAGCGACCAGGGAGGCAAGTTGCTGGTCTGGGAATTTCTTCGCGAGGAACGTGAAATACTCTAGCCGCCTGCGACCGGATAGGTTGCTGATTCGTATAGATGCGGCCAGATAATATTTCACAGCTCCGGCAGGACATTCCCGCGGGTTCTGGCCCCCGTAGCTGATGCTGCCATGTGCATCAAGTCTGGGATCCTCTGGCAGAGCGAAGGCGGCTCATTGCGTCTCCCATACGCGGCGAATCGGCACGGCGAATAACCCATCCCCAAAGCTCACACTTGCGGTGCCATCGTAGAGCACTACTCCCGATCTGAACCGTTGACCTGCGGCTTCACGGAGTTTTCGTAGCCCGCGAAAATCCGCTTCGACGACAGTAGCCGCTGCCTTCACCTCGATCCCGGCCACCGCGACGCTCCCGAACTCCAGCACGAAATCCACTTCAAAGTCATCGCGATCGCGATAGTGAAAGAAATCGACCGGGTCGGGTCGCCAGCTGGCTTGCCGTCTAAGTTCCTGCAACACGAAGGTTTCCAGCAATGGCCCGAGTCGCTCACGTTCCTTGTGAAGTGACGCAGCATCGATTCCGAGCAACGCGCAGGCCAGGCCCGTGTCGCCCAT
>VBNH01000082.1 GCA_005878095.1 Gammaproteobacteria bacterium
GTCGTACACCAGGTAGCCCCCGGGAGCGATTTCCTTCACGTCGCGCGCATAGGTCTCGGCGTTCATGGCGACCATGATGTCGACCTGGCCGGAGCGGGCGACGTGGCCGTCGCGGGTGATGCGGATCTCGTACCAGGTGGGCAGGCCCTGGATATTGGACGGGAAGTAGTTCTTGCCCATGACCGGAATGCCGCTGCGGAAGATCGACTTCATCAGCAGCGTGTTGGCGCTCGCCGAACCGGTGCCGTTCACCGTGGCGATCTTGATGGTGCAGTCGTTGACGCGCGTGCTGTTGGCTGCGGACATCGTGGTCTCTAGGCAATCTTGGGCTTGCGCGCCTCGAGCATCCGGGCTTCGTCCCCGGCCAGCGGCCAGTGCAGCTCGGACTTCTGCATGTCCCACGCCGCGGTCGGGCAGCGCTCGGCGCACAGGCCGCAGTGCACGCACAGGTCCTCGTCCTTCACCATGACGCGGCCGGTCTGCGGCAGGCCCGCGGACACGTACAGCGGCTGCTCGAGGTTCTTCGCCGGTGCCTTGAGGCGCGTGCGCAGCTCCCCTTCGGGGCCGTTGTGGGTGATGGTGAGGCAGTCCACCGGGCAGATGTCCAGGCAGGCGTCGCACTCGATGCACAGCTTGGCGGTGAACACGGTCTGCACGTCGCAGTTGAGGCAGCGCTGCACTTCCTGCTCCACCTGCTCCGCAGTGAAGCCGAGCTCGACTTCGATGTTGAGCTTCTTGAAGCGCTCCTTGAGCGACACGTGCGGCATCAGCCGCCGCTCGACCGGCGAGTAGTCGTTCGCGTACGACCACTCGTGCATGCCCATCTTGCGGCTCTGCAGGTTCATGCCGGGAGCCAGACGCTCGCTCACCGCCTCTCCCTGGCAGTGACGATGAATGGAGATCGCGGCCTGGTGGCCGTGCTCGACCGCCCAGATGATGTTCTTCGGTCCAAAGGCGGCATCGCCGCCGAAGAACACCCCGGACCGCGTCGATTGAAACGTCGTCCGGTCGATGACCGGCACGTCCCATTTGTCGAACTCGATGCCCAGATCGCGCTCGATCCACGGGAAGGCGTTCTCCTGGCCGATGGCGAGGATCACATCGTCCGCGGGCAGGAACTCCTCGCCCACGCGCCGCTCGGCGGTGATGCCGCCGTGCGCGTCGAACTCGTACTCCATCTTGTCGAACAGCATGCCGGTGAGCCTGCCGTCCTCGATCACGAACGAGCGCGGGGCGCGGTTGATGATGATCTCGACGCTCTCCTCTTCGGCGTCCTCGAGCTCCCATTCCGAGGCCTTGAAGAAACCGCGCGGCTTGCGCGCCATGACTTTCACGCTCTCGGCCCCGAGCCGCAGGCTGGTGCGGCAGCAGTCCATGGCCGTGTTGCCGACGCCGATGATGAGCACACGGGCGCCGATGGCGTCGATGTGACCGAAGGCCACCGATTCCAGCCACGCGATGCCGATGTGGACATTGGCCGCCGCCGCCTCGCGCCCCGGGAGCTTGAGCTCCTTGCCCTTCGGCGCGCCGGACCCCACGAACACCGCATCGAAACCGCCGTCGGTGAGGAGCCGGCGCAGACTCCCCACGGGGGAATTGAGCTTCAGCTCCACTCCCATCCCGGTGATCATCGCGATCTCCTCGTTGAGCACCGTTTGCGGCAGGCGGAACGAGGGAATGTTGGTGCGCATCAGCCCGCCGGGCTCGCCATACTGCTCGAAGATCGTCACCTGGTAGCCGAGCGGCATGAGGTCGTTGGCCACCGTGAGGGACGCGCAGCCGGCGCCGATGCAGGCGATGCGCTTGCCGTTCTTCGCCTTCGGGATCTTCGGCAGCCGGCTCGCGACCTCGTCGCGATGGTCGGCGGCGACGCGCTTCAGGCGGCAGATCGCCACGGGCTTCTGCTGCTCGATGCGCCCGCGCCGGCAGGCGGGCTCGCAGGGCCGGTCGCACACGCGCCCGAGGATTCCGGGAAACACGTTGGAGTGCCGGTTCACCATGTAGGCATCGGTGAAGCGGCCCTGCGCGATCAAGCGGATGTATTCAGGAACATCGGTGTGGGCCGGGCAGGCCCACTGGCAATCCACAACTCGATGGTAGTAGTCCGGATGAGAGGTATCGGTGGGTTCCATTCACTGCTCGGGCCTTCAGCCTCCGCCCTCGTGGGCGGAAAAAGCGTGAGTATAGAGGCGCGGCGCGGATTGTCATCGTCGCAAAAGACCGTATTCACAGCCCGACGGCCGCCACACTGGCATATATTGCGCTGCAGCAACCCGGCCGTCCAGCCGTCATGCCTATACTGCGTCTCAAATCTCATGTCCGACCCCATCGCCACCGAGATCCGCCTGCGCCGCGCCTCGCGCATGCTCGAAGTGAGCTTCGCCGACGGCAGCCGTTTTGAGTTGCCGTTCGAGTATCTGCGGGTGCACTCCCCGTCCGCCGAAGTGAAGGGGCACGGACCCGGGCAGGAGGTACTGGTGCTCGGCAAGGAGAACGTCGCCATCACGGCCGTGGAGCCCGTGGGGCAGTACGCCGTGAAGCTGGTCTTCGACGACGGACACGACACGGGGCTCTACACCTGGAAGTACCTGCACGAGCTCGGCCGCGAGCGAGCGGCGAAATGGGCGCGCTATCTCGAGCGCAAGGCGCGCGAGCGGCCCAACCCTTAAGTGCGCGCCTCGAGCGTGCGCCTTGCCCCATAAAGAAGCGGGCCGGACAGTGATGCCCGGCCCGCTTCGTGCACAAGACCCCCTCGACGGCCGCGATTCTGCGCATCGCCGCCGCAAAAATGCAACCATCACGGCGCCGGGCGCGCGCAGCCCGATCGACTAGAATGCGTCTCATCCGCTTCCGATCGCGCCCCGCCATGACCGACGAGCGCTCCACCGACTTCGGCTTTCAACGCGTGCCGCGTGCGGACAAGGCGCGCCGCGTACGCGGGGTGTTCGATTCGGTTGCGGATCACTACGACCTGATGAACGATCTGATGTCCGCGGGCGCGCATCGGATCTGGAAGCGTTTCACGCTGGCGCTGGCGAACCTGCGCCCGGGTGCGCGCGCGCTCGACGTCGCCGGCGGCAGCGGCGACCTCGCGGCCGGACTCGCCCGGCAGGTGGGCGAGCGCGGCCTGGTGGTGCTCACCGATATCAACGCCGCCATGCTGCGGCGCGGCCGCGACCGATTGATCGATGCGGGCTGCGTCGGCAACGTCCGGTACGTGCAGGCCGATGCCGAGCGCCTGCCGTTCCCCGACGGCAGCTTCGACTGCATCACCATCGGCTTCGGCCTGCGCAATGTCACCGACAAGGGCGCGGCGCTCACCGCCATGCGCCGCGCCCTCAAGCCCGGCGGGCAGCTGCTGGTGCTCGAGTTCTCGCACCCGAAGGTCCCGGGCCTGAAGCCGCTCTACGACGCCTACTCCTTTCGCATTCTGCCGCTGCTCGGCAAGCTGGTGGTGCGCGACGCGGCGAGTTACCGCTATCTGGCCGAGTCGATCCGCGTGCATCCGGACCCGGAGACTCTTGTGAAGATGATGCAGGACGCCGGACTCGAGGGCTGCCGCTACCACAGTCTCTCCGGCGGCATCGTCGCCGTGCACCGCGGTTACAGGTATTAGCGCTCGACGCGCCCAAGACCAGCGATGCTCAGCGCGACCCTCGACAAACTGCTGAACCGCGGCCTGCCGCGCTCGCCGCGCGCGCGGCAGCTGTGCGCGCAGCTCGAGGGCAGGAGCATTGCGCTCGAGGTTCGCGCCATCACGCGCCTGCGGGTGGCCTCGACCGGTCGAACCCTCACCGTGACGCGCGACGACGCGCCTGCGGACGCCACCCTGGCGGGCGGGCCCTTAAGCCTGCTGGCGCTTGCCGGCGAGTCAGCCGCTGCCGTGCTGCAGCGGGGCGAGGTCGTGATCGGCGGCGATGCGGAGCTGGCACAGAAGTTCCGCGAGCTGGCCAGGCTCCTGCGCCCCGACCTCGAGGAAGAACTGTCGCTGCTGCTCGGCGATGTGCCGGCCCATCAGCTCGGGCGCCTCGCCCGCCTCACGCTTCACTGGAGCCGCGGGGCCGCCGGCACCACGCTGGCGAACCTTGCGGAGTACCTGGCGCACGAACGCGCCGATCTGGTGCCGCGCAACGAGGGCGAGCAGTTCCTGCGCGGTGTCGATGCGGTGCGCGAGGGTGTCGAGCGCCTGGCTGCCCGCATCGAGCTGCTGGCGCGGCGCGCCGCACCGTGACGGCTCGCGCATACCCGTGAAGCTGCGGGTGCTGCTGCGGCTCATCGAGATCCAGCGCGTGCTGCTGCGGCACGGCCTCGATGACTACGTGCGCGCCACTCATTTATATCGGCCGCTGCGCTTCGTGTTCTTTCTCTCCCCCGGGGTGTGGTTCGAACGCCGGCGGGGGGTGAGCCGCGCCGCGCGCCTGCGGCTCGCGCTCGAGGAGCTCGGACCCATTTTCGTGAAGTTCGGCCAGGCGGTCTCCACGCGGCGCGACCTGCTGCCGGCGGATATCGCCGACGAGCTGGCCAAGCTGCAGGATCGCGTGCCGCCGTTTCCGGGCGCCATCGCCCGCGAGTCGCTCGAGCGCGCCTACGCTCGGGCGCTCTCGCAGGTGTTCGACGCCTTCGATGAGACCCCGCTCGCCGCCGCCTCCATCGCGCAGGTGCACGCCGCGCGCCTGCCCGGCGGCGCGGAGGTCGTGGTCAAGGTGCTGCGGCCGGGCATGCGCGCGGTGATCGAGCGGGATCTGGAGGTGCTGCATGCGCTCGCGGATCTGGCGCACCGCTACTGGGCGGAGGGCCGGCGGCTGCGGCCGCGCGAGCTGGTCGCGGAATACCACAAGACCATACTCGATGAGCTCGACCTGATGCGCGAGGCGGCGAACGCCTCGCAGCTGAAGCGCAACTTCGCAGCTTCCGAGCTGCTGTACGTGCCGGAGGTGCACTGGGATTACTGCCGCACCGACGTCATGGTCATGGAGCGCATCCACGGCGTGCCGATCAGCGAGCGCTCGCGCCTCAAGGCTGCCGGCGCCAACATTGCGCAGCTTGCCGAGAACGGCGTGCGCATCTTCTTCACGCAGGTGTTCCGCCACAACTTCTTCCACGCCGACATGCACCCCGGCAACATCTTCGTGCTGGTCGATGACCCGCAGCGGCCGCGCTACGCGGCCGTGGATTTCGGCATCGTCGGCACGCTCGACCCCGCCGATCAGCTCTACCTCGCGGAGAACTTCCTGGCGGTGTTCGATCGCGACTACCGGCGCGTGGCGCAGCTGCACCTGCAGTCCGGCTGGGTGCCGCCGGACACGCGCGTCGATGAGATGGAGTCCGCGGTGCGCACCGTGTGCGAACCGATCCTCGACCGCCCGCTCAAGGACATCTCCTTCGGGCGCATCCTGCTGCGCCTGTTCGAGATCTCGCGGCGCTTCAACATGCAGATCCAGCCGCAGCTCATGCTGCTGCAGAAGACGCTCCTGAACGTGGAGGGCCTGGGACGCGAGCTGTATCCGGAGCTCGATATCTGGAGCACCGCGAGCCCGATCCTGCGCGAGTGGATGCGTGAGCGCACCAGCGTGCGCGCCCTGGTTCGCGAGCTGCGCACCCGCGCCCCGGAGCTCGTCGCGGCGGCGCGCGGCCTGCCCGCCCTGCTGCACGACCTGGCGCAGCGCCCGCGCGGCGGGGCGCCTGCGCCGCCGCCCGCGCGCGAGCTCAGCGAGCTGCTCGATCAGCTGCATGCGGCCCGCAGACGCGACGCCATCACGCTCGGGGCGGCGTATCTCGGCGGTGGGCTGTTCTGGCTGGCGGTGGCCCACGGCCACGAGTGGCCGGGGTGGGCGCTGCTGGCCGCCGGGGTCGGTATCATCGCCTGCGGCCTGAGGCGCTGAGGGCGGAGGTAGTTCCGGATCTGCAGCGCGGCGCCGAACGCCTGCCCCTTATTGCGTATTCGGCCGCGGCGCCGAGCGGCGCAGAATGCTGGCTCGCCCGCCCGCCAGGAGAGTCTGCATGCAAACCCGCACCCTCGGCCCCAAGGGTCCCAAGATCTCGGCGCTCGGTCTCGGCTGCATGGGCATGAGCGAGTTCTACGGCGCGCACGATGACGCCGAGTCGCTGGCCACGCTGACTCGCGCGCTCGAGCTGGGGGTCACGTTCTGGGACACCGCGGACGCCTACGGGCCCTATACCAACGAGGTACTCGTCGGCCGTGCCCTGCAGGGCAGGCGCGAGCGGGTGTTCCTCGCCACCAAGTTCGGCTTCCTGCGCGACAGCAGCAATCCCACCGCGCGCGCCATCGACGGCAGCCCCAAGCACGTGCGCGCAGCGTGCGAGGCGAGCCTGAAGCGCCTCAAGGTCGCGCACATCGACCTGTATTACCTGCATCGCGTCGACCGCAGCGTGCCGATCGAGGAAACCGTCGGCGCGATGGCGCAGCTGGTGCGCGACGGCAAGGTGCGTTACCTCGGGCTCTCGGAGGTCACCCCGCAGACGCTCGAGCGCGCCCACCGCGTGCACCCGATCACCGCGCTGCAGAGCGAGTACTCGCTGTGGACGCGCGATCCCGAGGAGGGCGTGCTCGAGACCTGCGAGCGTCTCGGCATCGGTTTCGTGCCCTACAGCCCTCTCGGACGCGGCTTCCTCACCGGCGCCATCAAGAGCCCGGACGATTTCGCGCCCGATGACTATCGCCGCAGCACCCCGCGCTTTCAGGGCGAGAACTTCGGCCGCAACCTGGCACTCGTCGATAAGGTGCGGGAGCTGGCGCGCGAGAAGGACTGCACGCCGGCGCAGCTGGCGCTTGCCTGGGTACTGGCGCAGGCAGAACACATCGTGCCGATTCCCGGCACGCGGCGGATCCGCAACCTCGAGGAAAACGTCGGCGCGCTCAGCGTGCATCTCGACGGCGAAGACCTCGCCGCCATCGAGGCGGTATTCCCCGCCGGCGCCACCGCCGGTGAGCGCTACCCCGAGACGATGATGCGCCTGAGCCGCGGCTGAGTCGCCGCCGCGGGCGCGCCGCCGCCCCGGCCCTCAGGCGCTCGCGGGCGAACTGCGCGGCTCGATCCACAGCGCGCGCGCCTTGCCGCACAACTCGCCCTCGCCGTCGAAGATCGCCGTGCCGGCCTCGCGCTTGCGGCCACTCGCGCCGATCGGCCAGGCCAGCACCGTGCAGGACTCGCCGATATGGACGCGGCGGTCCACGTGCGCGGTGAGCTCCGCGAGCAGCATCATGCGGTCATCGGGGGCGACGGCGTAGTAACCGGGACAATCGAGCGCCGCCGACATGAACTCCGGGCGCACCTTGCCATCACCCAGATCGAGCGAGGCATCGGGAACCCAGGGCGCCGCGACCACCCCGCGCTCAGGGATGGGGCCCGCGAATATGCGCAGGCCGTCCCCGCGCACCCGCCGCACGCCGCACACGAAGCAGCTGGGGAAGCGGTGATAGCGAAAGCCCGCGTAGCGACGCGAGGCTTCCACCGCCTCGAGATACTCCGGGGCGGGCGGAACGTCGAGCTCGAGCAGCGCGGGGCGCGCCTCGCCGATCGGCTCTTCGCCCTGCACGACCTGCAGCGCACCGTCCGCGAGTTCCCTGACGGCGAGCCCGGTGTCCAGCGGTGGCGGCTTGAGCAGCCGCACCGCCAGCGTCCGGGACGCGAGCGTCGCCACCAGCCCGGCGAAATACCCACCGTTCGAAGAGGTCGCAGGCCCGCAGAAACGCGCGCCGATGGTCAGGGTCTTCATGAGCGCAGCCTCCCCAGCCACGGCGTGGGGTCTTCTCCCCGCTCCAACACCTCCACCAGCGCCGAGCCGACCACCACCCCGTCGACGTGCCCGCGCAGCCGCTTGACCTGCTCGCGGCTACGGATGCCGAAGCCCGCGCACACCGGGATTGGGGAGCTCGCGCGCACGCGATCGAGATAGGCCAGCACCTCATCCGGGACGGCGACGTTCCTGCCGGTCGTGCCGGTCATGGTGACGGCGTACACGAATCCCTGGCTGCCTGCGCACAGCTGCGCGAGGCGCTGCGGCTCGGTGACCGGTGTCACCATCTGCACCAGCGCGATCTGCCGCGCATCGAGCGCTGCGCGCAGCTCGCTGCTTTCATCGAGCGGCAGGTCCGGCACGATGAATCCGCTGACGCCGGCGCGCGCCGCGGCCTCGGCCAGCCGCCCGACACCGAAGGCCAGCAGCGGATTCAGATAGCTCATGAGCAGGAGCGGGGCGCGCAGTGCGCCGCTGGCGGCAAGCTCGGCGAGAATCCACCTCAGGGTCACGCCCTGGGCGAGCGCTGCGAGGCTGGCGCGCTGGATGGTGAGGCCGTCGGCCATCGGGTCGGTGAACGGTACGCCGATCTCGAGCACGTCCGCCCCGGCCGCCAGCGCCCGCACCTGCTCGCGAAATTTCTCGCGCTGCGGGTAACCCGCGGTGAGATACGCAACCAGCGCCGGCTCGCCGGAGGCGGCGGCGGATTTGATGGCGTGGGCGATGCGCTCGCGCGGGCTCATGAGGGCTGCGGCCCGAGGAGCGTCTGCTGCAGAGTCGACATGTCCTTGTCGCCGCGGCCGGAGAGGCACACGAGCATCGAGCGGCCGGGGTTCGCTCGCGCCCAGCACTCCGCGCCCGCCAGGGCGTGCGCGCTCTCGAGCGCCGGCAGGATCCCTTCGCATTCGCTCAGGGCGCGCACTGCGGCGAGCGCCTCCGCGTCGCCCGCGGTCTGGTAGTGAACGCGTCCGATGGCCGCCAGCAGCGCGTGCTCCGGACCGACACCGGGATAGTCGAGCCCCGCGGACACCGAATGCGTCTCCCGGATCTGGCCGTCCTCGTTCTGCAGCAGCATGGAGTACGCGCCGTGCAGCACGCCGGGCCGCCCGAAGGCAAGCGTCGCGGCGTTCTCCCCCAGGCCCGCGCCGCGCCCGCCCGCCTCGACGCCGATCATCTCGACCGCGGCGTCGGCAATGAAGGCGTGAAAGGCGCCCATGGAATTGGAGCCGCCGCCGACACAGGCGATGACCGCATCCGGCAGAGCACCCGTTGCGGCAAGCATCTGCGCGCGCGCCTCGCGCCCGATCACGGACTGCAGCTCGCGCACCAGGTAGGGGTAGGGATGCGGCCCCACGACCGAGCCGAGCAGGTAATAGGTCGCGCGCGGATCGGACACCCAGGCGCGCAGTGCCTCGTCGATGGCGGCGCGCAACGTTCGATCGCCGCTGGTCACGGGCACGACCTCGGCGCCCAGCAGCCGCATGCGCCCCACGTTGGGAGCTTGGCGCTCCATGTCGATCGACCCCATGTACACCGTGCACGGCAGCCCCAGCCGCGCGCACGCTGCGGCGCTGGCGACGCCGTGTTGTCCGGCGCCGGTCTCGGCAACGATGCGCCTGGCGCCGAGCCGCTGCGCGAGCAGCGCCTGGCCGATCGCGTTGTTGATCTTGTGCGCACCGGTGTGCGCCAGGTCCTCGCGCTTGAGCCACAGCTTTGCGCCCCAGCGCGCCGACAGGCGCGCCGCGAACGTGAGGGCCGTGGGGCGGCCCACCCAGCTGGTGAGCTGCTCGGTGAGCTGGGCCTGAAAGTCGGGCTCATGCAGGTGCTCGCGCACGCCCCGCTCGAGGCGCTCGAGCGCGGGAATCAGGGTTTCCGGGACGTAGCGGCCGCCGAATGGCCCGAAGCGGCCGCGTGCGTCGGGAAAGCAGCCGGCGATCAGCTCGGCGAGCAGGCGGGAGGCTTCAGGCAGTGCGGGTGTACTCATGCGGGATCCTCGGCGCGGATGGCCGGCGCGTCCGATACGGCGCGTGCAGCCGATGCAAAGCTCACGATCTGCTCCGGACTCTTCACTCCCGGCCGCACCTCGACACCGCTCGACACGTCGACTCCGAAGGGCTGCACGGCGGCGATGGCGGCGGCCACGTTGCCGGTGTTGAGGCCGCCCGCGAGTATGAGCTGCGTGCAACGCGCGAGACGGCGGGCGGCGTTCCAGTCGCCCGCGACGCCGGCGCCGCTCACGGGTCCTTCAAACAGGATCCGGCCCGGCAGGGTTGCCGGCACAGTATCTGCCTCACGCACGACCGGCAGCAGATCCAGGCCGGCCGGCAGTTGCAGCCGCGCGAGATCGGTGAGGTCCGTCTGTAACAGGTCCGGCCTGAACACCTTGAGGATCTCATCCACCGCGGCCTGGGCAGGATGGCGGGTCACCGCCACACAGCGCACCCGCCCGCGCGCGGCCTGCGCCAGTTGCGCCGCACGCTGCGGCGTCAGCCGGCGCGACGACTCGGCGAACACGAATCCGATGGCATCCACGCCCGCCGCCAGCGCCGCGGCCACCGCCTCGGGAGTGGTCATGCCGCAGATCTTGATCCACATCTAAGTGTCCTTGGCCTTGGCCGCCGCTCGTCCGGCCGCCAGCAGCGCCCCGGCGAGCCCCTGCGGATCGTCGGCCTGCATCAGCGCGCCGCCGACGAGCGCCAGCTGGTAGCCGGCCGCGACAATCTGCCGCGCATCCGCGGCCGTCGCGACGCCACTCTCCGCGACCCGCGGCGCGCCCGCGGGCAGGAGCGGCGCGAGCTCGAGCAGCCGCTGCGGCAACACCTGCAGCGTCGCGAGGTCACGGCAATTCACGCCCGCCAGCAACGGGTTCGCGCCCGCGTGCGCCTCGATCAACTCGCGCGCGAGCTCGATGTCGCGCGCGTCGAAGGCCTCCAGCAACACGAACAGTCCGAGCGAGCCGGCGCAAGCAAGCAGCGCCTCGATCGCGCTGCGCGACAACATGCGCACAATCACCAGTACCCCGCCCGCGCCCGCGGCGCGCGCCTCCAGCACCTGGTAGGGATCCACGAGAAAGTCCTTGCGCATGGCGGGCACCGCGTGCGGCGCCAGCGCCCGCGCGGCGCTCGCCAGATGCTCGAGTGAGCCATCGAAGCGGCTCGGCTCGGTGAGTACCGAGATCGCGGCGGCCCCGGCGCGCGCGTACGCCGTGACGCGTGCCGCCACCTCCTCGCCCCGCGGACCCAGCCGTCCCGCCGCCGGCGAGCGCAGTTTCACTTCCGCGATGAGATCGAATCCGGAACGGTCGAGGCGCAGGCGCGGCGGCGCGGGGCTCTGCCGGGCCTCGAGCTCGAGCGCCGCTTCCGAGCGGGTCTGCTTCGCCGCCCGCACCCGCTCGCGGCTGGCGTCGGCCATTTCATCCAGAAACGCGCCGCTCACGTGTTGGGCTCCCTGCCGGGCCGCCGTGCCTTGAGCGCCTCGAGCAAGCGGCGCGCGGCGCCGGAGTCGATGGCGGCGGCGGCGCGTGCCAGGCCCTCGCGCGGCGCGCGCGCCTCGCCGGCCAGCTCGAGCGCCAGCGCGGTACCCAACAGCAGACAATCGCGATGCGCGCCGCGATCTTCGCCGTACAGCACCGCCTCGAGCGCGCGCGCATTGTGCCCGGCATCGCCGCCGGCCAGATCACCCGCGCTGCAGAGGGCGAGTCCGTACTCCGACGGCGCGCGCACCTGCGTCTCGACGCGCCCCGGCCGCACGTCGAACAGCGTGAAGGGACCCGCGGGCGTGGGCTCATCCCACCCGTGCGCGCCGTGCACGACGAAGGTGCGTTCCATGGGCAGACCCTGGAACGTGTCGGCGATGAGCCGCGCGACCTCCAGGCTGAAGGCACCGACGAGATGGAGCGGGGGCTGCGCCGGATTGACCAGGGGTCCCAGGATGTTGAACACGGTGCGCACGCCGAGCGCGGCGCGAATCGGGGCGACGCTTGCGGTGGCCGGATGGTAGTGAGGCGCAAACAGGAAGGTGAAGCCGGTGGCCTTGAGACACGCCACCGCGGCCTGCGCATCCGGCGGAATCGCCAGCCCCAGGGCTTCGAGCACGTCCGCGCTGCCGCAGCGGCTCGAGACCGAGCGGTTGCCGTGCTTGACGACCGGCACGCCGCAGGCGGCGGTCAGGAGCGCGGTGCCGGTGGAGATGTTGAAGCTTCCGGAGGCATCACCGCCGGTGCCGACGATGTCGACGGCGCGCAGCTCCACGGGCAGCTCGGGCCGGCGCGCCAGGCGGCGCATCGCCTGCGCGAAGCCCCGCACTTCATCGGCCACCAGGCCCTTGGTCGAGAGCGCCGCAAGCATCGCCCCCGCCATCGCGGGCGGCAGCTGCGGGTCGGTCAGGTGCGCGAGCAGCTCCTCGGCCTGCGCCTGCGACAGGTCGCGGCGCTCGAGGAGCTGCTGCAGCAGCTCACGGGGCAGCGCCATGGCCTGCTCCGGGCGTGGCTTGCTCGGCGCGCCCGCCGGCGGTGTACCTGAGGAAATTGCCCAGCAGCCGTGGACCCTCGGGCGTGAGGATGCTCTCGGGATGAAACTGCACGCCCTCCACCACGAGCGTGCGGTGGCGCACCGCCATGATCTCCGCTTCCGCGGTCTGCGCACTCACCTCGAGCTGCGCGGGCAGCCTCCCGGGAGCGGCGATCAACGAATGGTAGCGCCCCACCTCGCACGGCTGCGGCAGACCCTCGAACAGCGTGCGCTGATCGTGACGGATGAGCGAGGTCTTGCCGTGCATGAGCCGATCGGCCCGCACCACCTTGCCCCCGAACACTTCCACGATGGCCTGGTGTCCGAGGCATACCCCGAGCACCGGGATACGGCCGGCGAAGGCGCGAATCATGTCCATGGATACGCCTGCATCGTACGGCGTCCCGGGACCGGGCGAGATGCACAGGTGCGAGGGTGCGAGCGCGCGCGCTTCCTGCGGGCTCAGCGCGTCGTTGCGGTAGACGCTCACCTCGGCTCCCAGGACCAGGAACGCCTGCACCAGGTTGTAGGTGAAGGAATCGTAGTTGTCGATCAGCAGCAGGCGCGGCGTCACAAGCCCTCCGCGGCGAGCTCGAGTGCGCGCACCAGGGCCGCGCTCTTGGCCAACACCTCTTCGTGCTCGGTCTCCGGCACGCTGTCGGCGACGATGCCGGCGCCGGCCTGGTAGCTGTACTCATCGCCGCTGAACACAAGTGTGCGGATGGTGATGGCGTGATCCATGTCGCCGTGGGCGCCGAAGTAGCCCACCGTGCCGCCATACAGGCCGCGATTCACCGGCTCGAGCTCGTCGATGATCTGCATGGCGCGCACCTTGGGCGCACCCACCAGTGTGCCGGCCGGAAATGCCGCGGCGAACAGATCGAAGGCATCGCGATCGGCGGCCAGCTCGCCGTGCACGCCGCTCACCATGTGCATGACGTGACTGTAGCGCTCGATGGACCGATAGGGCTCCACGCGCACGCTGCCGGCGCGCGCCACGCGCCCGAGGTCGTTGCGCGCCAGGTCCACCAGCATCACGTGCTCGGCGTTTTCCTTGGGATCGGCGAGCAGCTGCCCCGCGCGCGCGCGGTCGGTGGCGGCATCGGGCGAGCGCGGCCGGGTGCCGGCGATGGGCCGCAGCTGCGCGCACCGCCCGTTGAGCTTCACCAGCGCTTCGGGAGAGGAGCCCACCACCGCCACCTCCCCGAGCGCGCAGTAGTACATGTAAGGGGAGGGATTGATCAGCCGCAGCGCGCGATACGCCTGGAAGGGATCGAGCTCGTGGCGGCCCGCGAACCGGCTCGCCAGCACCAGCTGGTAGACATCGCCCGCGGCAATGTACTCCTGGGTGCGGCGCACGCCGGCCATGTAGTCCGCGCGTGCGTAGGCGGTGGTCGGCGGGGCGTAGCGGCCGCGCCGCCGGCCGTTGGGCAACGCGCCGCGCAGCGCGCGCATCACTTCCTCACGCAGCGAGCGGCGTTCCTCGTCCGAGCCGGCATGCAGCAGGGCGATGCCGCGCGTCAGGTGATCGAACACCAGCACCGAGCGCGGCGCCACGTAGTGCAGCGCCGGCGCGCCGCTGGCGCCCGCCGCGCGCGCCGGCAGGCGCTCGAAGTAGCGCACCACGTCGTAGGCGGCGTAGCCGACCAACCCCCCGGCGAGCGGTACGCCGGGAATGTCCGGCGCCGGTTTGGGCGCCAGGCGCAGCGCGGTGCGCAGCCCCGCCAGGAGCTCCGCGCCGCTCGCCGGCAGCGGGTGACGCTGCGCGCCGACCGCCAGGCCCGCGCCGTCGAGCCGCACCTCCAGCGCATCGCCGAAACCGATGAAGGAGTAACGCGCCAGCCGCTCGCCGCCCTCGACGCTCTCGAGCAGGAAGCGCGGGCTGAACGCGGCGAGCTTCATGAACGCCGACACCGGCGTGTCGAGATCACCGGTTATGTCGAAGGGTGGTTGCAACGCTGCCGGACTCCAAACGTGGACGAAGACAACAAAAAACCCATCCCGGGGTCATCCGGAGATGGGTTTCTGGTGCCGTCAGAGATCTTTAAGTCGCGAGAAACATCTTACCCGTCAGCCCACTCCGTTATGAGGGGCGCCACCACCCAAGACGCGAAGTGCTGAGGGGTTGCTGCGACATGGTCCCGAGTATCACCGTCGGGCAGTTGGCACGTCAAGCGGGATGCGGCGCGCGCCGTGCGCAGACACCGCGTCCGGCGCAACTACTTCAGGCACATCGCTTCGACGTTATTCCCGTCGGGATCGAGCAGGAACGCGGCGTAATAGTTCGGGCTGTGGTCCTTGCGGACCCCGGGTGGGCCGTTGTCGCGGCCGCGCGCCTTGAGCCCGGCGCGGTAAAACGCGTCGACCGCCGCGTGGTTAGCCGCGGTGAAGGCGAGATGCACCAGGGAGTGCGCCAGTTTGGCGTCAGCGTACAGCCACAGCGTGTAAGTCCCCTTGGCACCGAACGCCACGCTCGACTCGTCCTGCGCGGCGGCCTCGTAACCCAAAGGACCCAGGGCGGCGGTGTAGAAGCGCACGCTGGCGTCCAGATCCTTAACCCTCAAGCCGATGTGATCGAACATGAAAAACCTCCTGGCGTCCAAGGCGCTGTCGGCGATCGGACCCGCTTGCTGGTGGTGGCAGACATGGCCCGTCGATGCTAGCGCCCGCGGGTGCACCATCACAAACCGGCGCCGGGGGCCGACAGCAGTGCAGCACAGGGATCACTGCAGGTGGGCGCCATGCAAGGTCATCGAGGGCCTGAATGAGATTCTCGGTGCGTAGCCCGGGGCGCGCACGCTTTCCGCTAAAATGCGCGCCCGGGCTTCTTCAGGGGCGCGGGGGAGTGGTCTGCAGGTGAGTTTCAAGGAGTTGCTCAACAGCTGGCGCGAGCAGGCCGCCGCGCCGCGCACCGCCAGGGCCTACGCCGTGCGGCTGCCGGTGGATGATGCCGCGCGTCTCGCGGCGCTTGCGGAGATGTTTCCCGGGCGCGCACCCGAGCAGCTCATCACCGAACTGCTGGGCGCGGCGCTCAGGGAAATCGCGGCCGCGATGCCCTACGTCCCGGGTAAGCGGGTCATTGCCACCGACGAGCAGGGCGATCCGGTCTACGAAGACGCCGGCCCCACGCCGCGCTTCATGGAGCTCGCGCGCAAGCATCGGCGCGAGCTCGAAGCGCGCACGGGTCCCGCGCTGCGCGCGAAGCCGGCGCGCAAGCCCGCAAAGCCAGGGCGGCGCCGCACCTGAGCTCGCCGATGCCCTCCTTCGATACCGTTTCCGAGCTCAACGCCCACGAGGTCGCCAACGCGGTCGACCAGGCGAACCGCGAGCTGTCGCAGCGCTTCGACTTCAAGGACACGGGCGCGCGCTTCGAGTTGCAGGAGTTCACCGTCACCCTGCACGCGCAGGTGGACTTTCAGCTCAAGCAGATGCTGGAGATCCTGAAGCTGCGCCTCTCCAAGCGCGGCGTCGACCTCGCGTGCCTCGAGGTGAAGGAGCCGCAGACGACGCTCTCGGCCGCGCACCAGGAAGTGGTGCTCAAGCACGGCATCGATCAGGACACCGGCAAAAAGATCATGCGCCTCGTCAAGGACTCCAAGCTCAAGGTGCAGGCGAGTCTGCAGGGCGACAAGGTGCGCATCAGCGGCAAGCAGCGCGATGAGCTGCAGGCGGCGATCGCGCTGCTGCGCGGCGCGAAGCTCGACGTGCCGCTGCAGTTCAACAATTTCCGTGACTGATAGTGTCGCGCCGCGCGTGCCGCGCTGCGGTCAGTGCTGCACGTGGCTCACAAAGTACGCGACCCCGAGGAGCAGCGCGAACTGCCCCATGATCGCCCCGTACATGTGGCGCACGCTGCTGGTCATGGCGGCGTGAAATTCGCCTCGGCTCAGCTTCCCCTCGACCTCGTGACGCAGCTCCACGATCTCATGCCGCAGGATCAGGACGTCCTGCCTGGTGGCAAGGGTGTCCTTCGCCCCCGCGATCTCGATCTCGATCGCCTGTACGATGGCGCGCGCCTGCGCGGGCGGGACGGCGGCCTTCTCCAGGATTTCGAGCGATGCGGCTTGCACGGCCATCCAGCATAGCCTCGATGGACTCCGGCGGCGAGCTTACGGGGCCCTATGCTGGAGGACAGCGGCAAAAAGCAGCGCGATCGTGCGGATTTGCCGCACGCTAGTCGCTACGGCGGACGCCGCCATCACCCACCCGCGCGAGGCTGCGGCACAGCGCCTCGGTGGCGTCGATGACGCTCGGTCCGAGGCGGCTCAGTGCCTGGTCCTCGAACACCACCAGCCGCCGGCTGCGCACCGCCGTCAGAGTCGCGAATCGCTTCCAGTCGGCGAGCCACGCCGCGCCCTCCCCGGGCGGCGCCGCCGCGATGATGATGTCGGGATCGCGGGCGATGACCGCCTCCGTATCCACCAGCGGGCCGGCTTCCGGCAGGTCGGCGAACACGTTGCGCGCGCCGCAGATCTCGAGCGCATCGCTCATGAGGTGCCGACCGCCCACGGTGTAGATGGGGCGATTCCAGACCTGCAACAGCACGCTCGGCGCTCTCCCGGCGCCGCCCGCGCCGTAGGTGCGCTTCAGCGCGGCGAGGCGCGCCTCGATGTCGTGCGCGGCGCGCTCGGCCGCGGCTGCGGTGCCGGCGAGCGCCCCGAGGCGCCGCACCGAGAGCGGAATGTCGGCCAGCCGCACCACCTGCTGCTCGTAGACCGGGATGTTGAGTCGGGCGATTTTTTCGCGCTGCGCCGGATTGCCGCCCGCCGGCCACGCCACCACCACGTCCGGCCGCAACGCCACGAGCCGCTCCATGTCGACCGCGGCCACATCTCCGATGCGCAGCACGCGCCGCGCCGCCGGCGGCTCATCGGAATACTCGACCGTCGCGATCAGCTGCCCGCCCGCGCCCGCGGCGAACAGCATCTCGGCGGCGCCGGGCGTGAGGCTCACGATGCGCAGCGGGGGATCGCGAACCGTGACCTGGCGACCCGAGTCGTCCGACACGGTGTGCGCCGCGGACGCCGGGCCGCCGGCACAGAGCCCGAGACACAGCGTCAGCGCCAGGACAGCCGGCGATCTGATTGCAATGAACAAACGTCTGCTGAGTGTACCGCGCGCGAAACGGGCCCGGCCGCTTCAGGCCGCCACCGCCTTGCCCGCGCTCTCCCCGCTCACGCTCTCCAGCACCCGCGCCACGGCATGCACCGTCGCGGCGATGCGCACCGCGCTGTGCACCGCCTCGCGCGTAACTCCGTGCTGGCGCAGCTGCCGCTCGTGCGAGGCGACGCAGGTGCCGCAGCCGTTGATCGCCGATGCCGCGAGCGCCAGCAGCTCGAAGTCGGCCTTGGCGATGCCGGGTGCGCCGATGACATTCATGCGCAGGCGCGCCGGAAGCTTGGCGTACTCCGGGTCCTCCACCAGGTGCAGGAAGCGATAGTAGACGTTGTTCATGGCCATGATGGCGGCGGCGGCGTGCGCCGCACTCACTTGCGCGGCGTCGAGGTGTCGCGCAGCCAGCGCCTGGAGTCGCAGGCTGAAGGCGGCGTTGCGCGATGCGCTGGCGGCGGCGAGCGCCACCGCCCAGATCTGCCGCTCGCTGAGGCCGGGCGCTCCGGCCGGCGTGAGTACCGTGCCGAGGTTCAGTTGCAGATCACGGGCGTAGCCCGGCAGCGCCTCGCGAATGCCCTCCAGAGTGCTCACCTCAGGCCGCCTCGAGCGTGTCTTCGCCCTTCTGCCAGTTGCAGGGGCACAGCTCATCGGTCTGCAGGGCATCCAGCACGCGCAGCACTTCCTCGGGACTGCGGCCCACGTTGAGGTCGGTGACGTAGACGAAGCGGATCACACCCTGCGGGTCCACGATGAAGGTCGCACGCTGCGCCACGCCCGCTTCGGGATCGAGGATTCCCAGCGCCCCGGCGAGCTCGCGCTTGACGTCCGCGAGCATCGGGAAGGGCAGATCCTTGAGCTCCTCCTTCTCGCGCCGCCAGGCGAGGTGCACGTACTCATTGTCGATGCTGGCGCCCAGCAGCTGCGCATCGCGCGCGCGGAACTCCTTCTCGAGCCTGCCGAAGGCGGCGATCTCGGTGGGGCACACGAAGGTGAAGTCCTTGGGCCAGAAGAACACCACCCGCCACTTGCCGGGGAAGCTGTCCTGGGTGAAGGACTGGAACGCGTGGTGAACGTCGCTCGACACCACGCCGGTGAGTGAAAATTGCGGAAAACGCTGACCGACGCCTGACATACGCGAAGACTCCTTCACTGCGATCTGAGCTAAGACCCGTAGCGCAACGGGGGCATGATGCCGGCGGACCTGCTATCATTCCAATCGATTGATTTTATCTTCTTGATAGATTCTATATATCTCAACCATGGAGCTGAAGCTCAAGGATCTGCGCTACCTGGTGGCCGTCGCCGACAACCGGCACTTCGGCCGCGCGGCCGCGCGCTGCTTCGTCAGCCAGCCGACGCTGTCCGCGCAGCTGAAAAAGCTCGAGCAGACGCTCGGGGTGCAGCTCATCGAACGGGCACCCAACAACGTCTCGCTCACCGCGGCCGGGGAAGAGATCGTGGCGCGCGCGCGGCGTATCCTCGAGGCGAGCGAGGAGGTCGTGACGCTGGCGCGCAGCCAGCGCGATCCGCTCGCCGGCAAGCTGCGGGTGGCGCTGCTGCCGACCATCGGTCCGTACCTGCTGCCGCAGCTCGCGCCCGCCATCCGCAAGAGCCTGCCGCGCCTGCAGTTGCGCCTGTACGAGTACCAGACCGCGCCGATGCTCGAGAAGCTGCACGGCGGCGAGCTCGATGTGGGCATTCTCGCCCTGCCGGTCGAGCTCACCGGCCTCGAGGCGCGCGAGCTGTACCGCGAGCCCTTCACCGTCGCGCTGCCCGAGCGCCATCCGCTCGCCGCGCACGACACGCTGCGCGTCGCCGACCTCCGGGGCGAGACGCTGCTGCTGCTCGAAGACGGTCACTGCCTGCGCGACCAGGCGCTGGAGGTCTGCAGCCGCGTCGGCGTGCGGGACTCGCAGGACTTTCGCGCCACGAGCCTCGAGACCCTGCGGCAGATGGTGGCTACCGGTGCGGGCGTGACGCTGCTGCCGGAGCTCGCCGGCCGCGGCGCCTACCGCAATGCCCGCGGGGTGGTGCTGCGTCCGTTCGCGAAGCCGGCGCCGCAGCGACGGATCGGCGCGCTGTGGCGCAAGAGCACGGCGCGGCGGCCGGCGATCGATGCGCTCGCGAAGCTCATTACGGAGCATGCGTTGTGAAGAACAAACTACAGCTACTCGTGCGGCGCGCCGCAGCCAACATCCTCAATGACTACACTCCTCCGACTCTGGGCTGCGCGGAAGAGCTGTTTGCGGAGCTGGCGGCCGCAACCCGGTGCGGGCCGCCGGGAAGTGAGTGGGCCACGTTCGCCGCCGACATCAGCAACGCCCTGCGGCTCAAGGGGACCGATCAGTTCTTGCGGCTGCCGCCCATAGCCAAGACTCTGCACTCCCGCCAGCGCAGTCACACGCGACGCTACTTGACTTACCTGTTGGCATCCCAGCGGTTTGGCCCGACCATACACAAGGCCCTCACGGAATCTCCGGTCGGCAAGCCGCTGGTGAATCCGCACTACCCCTTGAGCAGCCCGCTGCTGGTACAGCACGGCTATCACCTGACACGATTGCTCGAGTCCACGGACTTCGACTTGTCGAGGCTTCGACTGGTGGTGGAATTCGGCGGCGGCTACGGCAGTTTCTTTCGCCTGCTGCGCAACCTGGGCTACCGGAACAGGTACGTCATCTGTGATCTGCCGGTCATGTGTGCCCTGCAGCGGTTCTATCTGCGAAACGTGTTTCCAACCGAGCCTGGCGCACAGCCGCCGGCCAATCTGCAGTGGTGGGCGAGTGATGAGTATGGCGGGTTGAGACAGGAGGCAGCGCAGCACAGCCCCTCGCTGTTCGTCGCTACCTGGTCTCTCAGCGAAACGCCGCTGACGGTGCGAAGTGGGATCGCAGCGGTCGTGGGCGTCTTCAGCTACATCCTCTGCGCCTATCAGCGGACATTCGGCAGCTACGACAACGTTCAGTACTTCACATCGCTTGAGAAGTCATTGCCCCACTTCAGTTGGCACCACGCCGAGTGCCCGGTGTACAAGAACAACTTCTATCTGATAGGGCAGAACACCCGCGGTCGGGGAACGTAAGCCGTTCGCCGCGCGTCATCGCGACTCGCTGTGGCGCGGCGCGCTCGACTGGAGCGACGCGCGCTGCAGCTGAGGCGCCGGCAGCGCCTCCAGGTCCGGGAGCGGGGCACGGCGCGCGCTGCGGGCGAGCGCGATCGCGCCGAGCACAATGCACCCGCCGGCAATCTGCCATGGCGTGAGCCGCTCCTGCAGCAGCAGCCACGCATAGGCGGTCGCGGCGATCGATTGCAGGTACAGTCCCACGGAGCTGAAGGTGGCGGGCAGGTGCGCCAGCGCATACGCCACCAGGCCCTGGCCGAGCACCTGCGCCGACAGCGCGCAACCCGCAAGCAGCAGCCAGCCGTGCGGCGTGGCGGGCAGGAACTTCTGCGTGAGCGCCAGCGGCAACAGCAGCAGCGTGAACACCAGCGTGCTGTTGAACATGACGATGCCGGCGCCGTAGCGGGTGCGCAGGCGCGCCACCGCGAGGATGTAGAAACCATAGAAGCACGCCGTCCCGAGTCCCAGCAGGTCGCCCGCGAGGGCGGGCGGCCCGTGCGCGAATTTCGTGCTCACGATCAACAGCAACCCCACGGAGGCGAGCGCCAGCGCCAGCAGGAAACTCAGCCGCGGGCGCTCGCCCCACAGCGCCCACGCCCCGAGCGTCACGACCATGGGCGCGCAGTTCGCCTCCAGCGTCGAGGCGGCGACCGAAGTGAGCAGGAGCGAGGCGTGCCACAAGGCAAGATCGCCGGCGAAGAACACTCCTGCCCAGAAAAACATCGGATCGCGCCAGCTGCGTGCCATGGGCGTCGCGGTGGGTGGCGTCGCGGTGGGTGGCGTCGCGGCGGCGCGCGCGCGCGGCTCCAGCCCCGCCCACACGGCCAGCAGCGGCAGCGCAAACGCGCCGCGCCAGAACGCCGTCGCCGTCGGTCCGGTTTCCGACAGCCTCACGAAAATGCCCGAGCTGCCGATCGCCAGCGCACCGGCAAACAGCGCAATCAGTGCGGGAACCTCGGACGCGTCGTGGCGGGCTTGCATGGGAGATTTGCGGACTGCGCATCATAGTCGGTGGTGCCCGGACCCGTCTGGCATAATTGCGCCGCGCGACGTCGACGCCGGCGCGCACAGGATCGCCGCCGCACCCTTCGCGTGATTTCCCCCGACTCACCGCTCGATCACGTCACGCCCTACGACCGCTTCGCGTGGAGCGATGAGCAGATCGAGCTGTGGCTCGCGAGCGGGGAGCACCAGCGGGAGCTGTCCGCCTACTTCGGCGCCGCCGAGTATCGCGCGCTCGCGGCGCTGGCGCGCCGTGCGCGGCGCGCGCCGGCGGCCGACGCTGCGCTGCGGGTGGTGGTGGTGCCGGGCATCATGGGCTCGCAGCTGGGGCTGCTGCGCCCGGCGCCGCTGCCGCATGACATCGTGTGGCTCGATCCCATCGACATCCAGCGGGGGCGCCTGGCGACGCTGCGCTTTCCCGGACCCGCGCCCATCGTGTCGCTCGGCGTGGTGCTGTTTTCCTACCTGCGGCTGAAGTTATATCTGCGCGCGCAGGGCCTGGCGGCCGAGTTTCATGACTATGACTGGCGGCTGCCGGTCGCACAGCTCGGCGGCGCGCTGGCCGAGCGCGTGCGCGCCGCCGGCAGCCGCGTGGCGATCGTGGCGCACAGCATGGGGGGACTCGTCGCCCGCGCGGCGCTCGCACTCGCAGGTACCGGCAACGTCGAGCGGCTGGTGCTGCTGGGCACGCCTCATTGCGGCTCGTTCGCCGCCGTGCAGGCCCTGCGTGGCACCTACGCCGTGGTGCGCAAGGTGGCGCGGCTCGCCGGCAAGGCATCCGCCGAGAGCCTCGCCGCCGAGGTCTTCAGCAGCTTTCCGAGCCTGTATGACCTCTTGCCCGTCGGTGGCGGCGCCACGGATCTGTTCGATGAGCGCGCCTGGCCCGCCTCGGGTCCGCAGCCGCGCGCGGCACTGCTGCAGGCGGCGCTCGCGGCGCGACAGCGCCTCGCAGGGCCGGATGAGCGGTTCATCAACATCGTCGGGGTGGGTCAGGAGACCGTCACCGCGGTCGTGCGGCGCGATGACGACTTCCTCTACACGCTCACGCGCCACGGCGACGGCACCGTGCCGGCGGCGAGCGCCGTGCTCGCGGGCGTGCGCAGCGCCTACGCGCGCGTGGCGCACAGCAATCTGACACGCGATCCGCTCGTGGCCGCGGCGGTGGTGGAGGTGCTGCGGCGGGGTGCCACGACGCGCCTGCCCGGCACGTGGCTCAGCGGCAGCCGCGCCTGCACGCAGGTGAGCGATCGGCAACTGCGCCGCAGTCACGCCCAGAAAGTGGACTGGGCCGCGCTCACTCCCGAGGAGCGGCGCCTGTTCCTGCAGAGTCTCAACGAGCCGCCGCAATTCACACTGCGCGTGCCCCGCGCAGCACGCCGTGCGCGGCGCGGACGCGATTGACAGCGACCCTCGCGCGGGTTGCGCCGGCTTTGTTCTTCCAGTGCGATTCACTCCCCGGTGCGATCGGGTCACAAAATGAGGCATCCGGGCCTCAAGTCCCTTTACTTTGCGCCACCTCCACGGCTACCGTTCCGACTGCCAGGATCAAGCTGAAGGGAACGTATGACACGCGCGCACTCTCGCTCACTCATCGGCGTCGCTCCAGTCGCCTCCCTCGTCCTCGGTCTGGCCGCGTGTGCCACCGAGTCCCATCAGGCCGTGCAGGTCGAAAAGCCCGCCGCTGCCTCGATCGCCTACTCGGGCCCCAGGAGCGCCATCGCCGTGGGCAAGTTTGACAACCGCTCGACTTACATGCGCGGGCTGTTCTCCGACGGCATAGATCGCCTCGGCGGTCAGGCGAAGACCATTCTCGTCGGTCATCTGCAGAAGACCGGCCGGTTCGACGTGCTGGATCGCGACAACATGGAGGAGAACGCGCGCGAGGCACAGCTGTCGGGTAAGCAACAGCGACTTCAGGGTGCCGCGGTGATCATCACGGGCGACGTGGTGGAATTCGGGCGTAAGGAAACCGGCGACGAGCAGCTGTTCGGGATCCTCGGCAGCGGCAAGCAGCAGGTTGCCTACTCCAAGGTTACCCTGAACGTCGTCGACGTCATCACA
>VBNH01000004.1 GCA_005878095.1 Gammaproteobacteria bacterium
GCATCCGCACGGCGAGCTCCGAGCAGGTGCGTCAGCCGATCTTTCGCGAGGGTCTCGACCAGTGGCGTCACTACGAGCCGTGGCTCGGGCCATTGAAGGAGGCGCTCGGTGATGCCTTGAGCCGCTACCGCGAGCGGCGGCATGAGCCTGAAACCGGGTCGCGGCGTTCCGTGCCCGTGCGGTAGCGGCAGAAAGTTCAAGCACGGTCAGCGGATCCGCGGCGCGAGCAGCCGTCCCTCATCGAGCGCGTAGCCCATCGCCTGGGCGGCCGGAGGGCGGGCAAAAAAGGCATTGGCGGCGCGGCATCCCTTGGCGAGACGCTGCAGTCTGGGTGAGTATGGCGGGCGCGGGGTGCGCCCGCTCAGCGGACGCTACGCGTTGCAGATGCCGCCGAGCTTCGCGGTGCAGCTGGCGGTGTCCAACGAGTGATGCGGGAAGAGGAGGGTTCGTGAAGAGCGATGCGCGGGTGGTGGTGATCGGCGGCGGAGTGGTCGGCGCGAGCGTCCTGTATCACCTCACCAGGGCGGGCTGGAAGGATGTGCTGCTGCTCGAGCGCGGCGAGCTCACCTGCGGCTCGACCTGGCATGCGGCCGGCGGCATGCACACCCTCAACGGCGATCCCAACGTCGCCCGGCTGCAGCAATACACGATCAATCTCTACAAGGACCTGGAAAGGATCTCCGGGCAATCATGCGGCCTGCACATGCCCGGCGGCATCATGCTCGCCGGCACGCGCGAACGCTTCGACTGGCTGAAGATGGCCCAGGCGCGCGGCCGTTATCTCGGCATGGATCTCGAGCTGATCTCGGCCGACGAGGCGGCGCGGGTATTCCCGATCATCGACAAAAGGCATTTCGTCGGCGCGCTGCTGGATCCCATCGAGGGCCACGTGGACCCGTACGGCGTGACGCACGCCTATGCGAAGGCTGCGCAGATCGGCGGGGCGCAGGTGGTGCGCCACACGCGCGTCATCGACCTCAAGGCGCGCCGCGACGGCTCCTGGGATGTGATTACCGAGGGCGGCAACGTGCATGCCGAGCACGTGGTGAATGCCGGCGGCCTGTGGGCGCGTGAAGTGGGGCGCATGGTGGGGCTGGAGCTGCCGATCCTCGCCATGCAGCACCAGTACCTCATCACCGAGGATCTTCCCGCCCTCAAGGGGCAAAAGGAGCTCCTGACCTGCATAGACTTCGAGGGCGAGATCTACACGCGCCAGGAGCGCGCCGGGGTCCTGCTCGGAACGTACGAGCGCGCCGGCGTGCCGTGGTCGCCGCTGCAGACGCCGTGGGATTTCACCCACAGTCTGCTGCCGGAAGATCTCGACCGTATTGCACCGAGTCTCGAGGTCGGCTTCCAGCATTTCCCGGCGCTCGGCGAGGTGGGCATTCGCAAGGTCGTCAACGGTCCGTTCACCTTCGCGCCCGACGGCAATCCGCTGGTGGGACCGGTGCGGGGCCTGACGAATTTCTGGGTGGCGTGCGGGGTGATGGCCGGTTTCAGCCAGGGCGGAGGAGTGGGGCTGGCGCTGTCGCAGTGGATGGTCGAGGGCGATCCGGGCGCGGATGTGTGGGCGATGGACGTGGCGCGCTACGGGGACTGGGCGACCCTCGCCTACACCAACGCCAAGGTGCGCGAGAACTATTCGCGGCGCTTTCGCATCCGCTTCCCGAACGAAGAGCTCACCGCGGCGCGGCCGCTGCGCACTACGCCCGTTTACGAGCGCCTGCGGGCCGAGCACGCGGTGTTCGGGGACTACTGCGGGCTCGAGCATGCGCTGTGGTTCGCACCGAGCGCCGCCGAGGCGACCGAGGCCATCACCTTCCACCGCTCCAACGCACACCCGCATGTGGCCGCGGAATGCCGGGCGGTGCGCGAAGCGGTGGGGCTGCTGGAGATCTCCAACTACGGAAAGTTCGAAGTCACCGGCCCCGCCACCGAGGAGTGGCTGTCGTACGTGATGGCCAACCGCGTGCCGCAGGTGGGACGCATCGCGCTCACGCCGATGCTCAACGAGCGCGGCAAGCTGATCGGGGATTTCACGCTGTGCCGGCTGGCGGCGGAGCGCGTGTTCCTCATCTGCACGTACGCCGCGCAAGAGTATTACCGGCGCTGGTTCGAGCGCCATGCACCGCCGCCGGGAGTGACCGTGCGCCCGTGCGCGATGGAGTACGTGGGCCTGTCGGTCGCCGGCCCGCACTCGCGCGCGCTCCTGCAGAGCCTCACGCGCGAAGACCTGTCGAGCGCGGCGTTCCCGTTCCTGTCGTTCCGGCGGCTCGATGTCGGCATGATTCCGGCGCTCGTCGGGCGCATCAGCTTCACGGGGGACCTCGGCTACGAGATCTGGGTGACCACCGAATACCAGCGCGCGCTCTACGATCTGCTCAAGGCGGCGGGCGCGGAGCAGGGGTTGAGGCTCTTCGGTGGCCGGGCACTCAACACCCTGCGGATTGAGAAGAGCTTCGGCACCTGGGCGCGCGAATACCGCCCGATTTACGGGCCCTACGAGGCCGGGCTCGGGCGGTTCGTGGACCTCAAGAAGGGCGAGTTCGTCGGCCGCGCGGCGGCGCTCGAAGAGCGCGACAGCGGCGGCGCGCTGCGCCTGGTGACCTTCACGGTGGATGCGAGCGATGCCGACGCGAGCGGGGACGAGCCCGTCTGGCACGACGGCAAGGTCGTCGGCTGGGTGACCTCCGGAGCGTACGGCCACAGCGTGCGTCAATCGCTCGCGCTGGCCTATATCCCCGCGACCCTCGCCGGCGAGAGCTCCGGCTTCGAGATCGAGATCATCGGTGAGCGCCGCAAGGCCCGGCCCCAGTCCGCGGCGGTCTTTGATCCTGAGGGGGGCCGGATGCGTGCCTGACCGGCGCCGGACCTGTCCGCAGCGTTGCTTCACGCCATGAACATGGCGAGCAGGCTCGCGATCAGTGCCGGCTTGGCTTCGCCCTCGATCTCCATGGTGTTTTCGATGGTGACCAGGTAGCGCCCGCCGCCCTTGTGCTCCACCGCCGCGATCTTGATGCGGTTGCGCACACGCTTGCCCGAACGCACCGGCGCGACGAAGCGCACCTTCTCGAGCCCGTAGTTGACGACCGATTTGGGCGCGATACGGGTGAGCAGCACCTCGAAGCCCGTGGGGGCGAGCAGCGACAGTGTCAGGAACCCGTGTGCGACCGTGCCGCCGAAGGGGCTCTCGCGCGCGGCGCGCTCGGCGTCGACGTGGATCCACTGATGATCGCCCGTGCAGTGGGCGAACTCGTCGATGCGTGCCTGGTCGAGCGTCGTCCATGAAGAGGCACCGATCTCTTCGCCGACGTGCTTCGCCAGATCGCCCACCGGCATGATGCTGTCAGCCATTGCGTGAGATCCCTTGCCGTCAACAGGACCCGGCCGGGATCTTACCAAGGAGCGGTGCGGCTCTCACTCTCGCCGCCGAGGCGCAGGAATCGGTGGGCAACTTTGCCGCCGACGCCGCCAACCGCGCGACGGGTGCGAAGAAAGGTGCCCGAGCTTTCGCCTCGCCGCGCCTTCGGCGTCGGCTTTTCGCGTAGCATCGCCGGATGTGCGTGCGTGCTGCGACTCTGGTGTGCGGGCTGGCGGCGCTGGCGCGAGCGGTCGGCGCTCAGCCGCCACAGCCCGACGCCGGCACCCTCGGCATGCTGGGGCTCGACGGCCCGTACCCAATGAGCCGCGAGGGCTCCGGCACCAGCTGGCAGCCGGATTCAACACCGATGTCGGGCGTGCACGCCATGCACGGCGCATGGATGACCATGGTCCATGCCCAGGCGGACCTCGTCTATGACGATCAGGGCGGTCCGCGCGGCGCGACCCAGAGCTTCTCATCCAGCATGCTCATGTTCATGGCGCGCCGCCAGCTCGAGGATGCGGCCTTCGGCGTACACGTCATGGCATCGACCGATCCCCTCATGGGCGCCAGCGGTTATCCGCTGCTCTTGCAGACCGGCGAGACGGCCAACGGCCGCGATCCCCTCATCGACCGGCAGCATCCGCATGACCTCTTGATGGAGGCCGCCGCGACTTACAGCCTCGACCTCTCGCCGCAGACTTCGCTGTTCGTGTACGCGGGCCTTCCGGGTGAGCCGGCGCTGGGGCCGACTGCGTTCATGCACCGGCTCTCGGGGATGGATCAGCCGGAAGCGCCGCTGTCCCATCACTGGCTCGATTCGACCCACGTCTCCTTTGGCGTGGTGACGGGCGGCTACACCTGGAGGCGGCTGCGGCTGGAAGCTTCGGCGTTCAACGGCCGCGAGCCGGACCAGCATCGTTACGACATCGAGCTGCGGTCGCTGGATTCGTACGCGGCGCGGCTGTCGTACAACCCAACGCGTGGCTGGTCGCTGCAGGGCAGTTTCGGGCGCCTGGCGAGCCCGGAAACGCTGCAGCCGCAGGTCGCCGTGCGGCGCAGTACGGCGTCCGCCAGTTACAACGCGCCGCTCGCGCTGTGGTGGCAAACGACGCTGGCGTGGGGACGCAATGCTCCGTCGACCGGGCCGTCAAGCAATGCCTGGCTGCTGGAATCGGCGCTCAAGCTCACGGACGCGCATACCGTGTTCGGCCGCCTCGAGCGCGTGGCCAAGAACGAGTTGTTTCTTCCCGGCGCGGCGCTCTACGGCCGCAGCTTCACCATCGACACACTCTCACTAGGTTATATCTTCGATTTCGCGCGCCTCGGTGCCCTTGACCTCGGACTCGGCGGTCTCATCAGCGCGTACAGCTTTCCGTCCACGCTCAACGCCGCGTACGACAGCCGGCCCACGTCCTTCTTGGTGTTCATGCGCGCGCGGTTGTAGCATCGTGCCATGGAGACGCAGCGGTTGACGCGCAGGCAGGTGCTCGTGGGCGGTGTCGTTGGCATGGCGAGTCTCGCGGCGCCACGTGAAGCGCTGCGCGCCGGGTCGCCGCAGACGCCACCGGCGGCAGCGGCGGGGACTCTCAAGATCGGCGGCGACCTCGTCGTCAATCGCCTGGGCTTCGGCGCCATGCGCATCACCGGACCGGGGATCTGGGGCGAGCCCAAGGATGTGGCCGAGGCACGGCGCGTGCTACGGCGCGCCGTGGAGCTCGGTGTCGATTTCATCGACACCGCGGATGCCTATGGACCGGAGGTCAGCGAGCGCCTGATCGCCGAGGCACTGCACCCGTATCCGCAGGGCCTGGTCATCGCGACCAAGGGCGGCTTCGTGCGCCCGGGGCCCGACCAGTGGGTGCCGGACGGCCACCCCGAGCACTTGCGTGAGGCGTGCGAGGCAAGCCTGAAGCGCCTCAGGCTCTCGCGCATCGATCTGTACCAGTTCCACCGCATCGATCCGAAGGTGCCGCTGGAGGATTCGATCGGGGAGCTGGCACGCCTGCAGAAGGAAGGCAAGATCCGCCACGTGGGCGTGTCGAATTTCAACCTCGCGGAGCTTGCCCGCGCGCGCCGCGTGACGCGGGTCGTCTCGGTGCAGAACCGCTACAACATCGCCGATCGCAGCTCGGCGGATGTGCTCGCGCTCTGCGAGCACGACGGCCTGGCGTTCATTCCCTGGGCGCCCATCGCGCGCGGCTCCTCGAATACCCTCGAGGGGAGCGCCGCCAGCAAAGCACTCGATGCGATCGCGCACGTGCACGGCGTGAGCGTGTATCAGGTGGCCATCGCCTGGCTGCTGGCGACCCCGGTGATGCTGCCCATCCCCGGTACCTCTTCGGTGGCGCACCTCGAGGAGGATGTCGCCGCCGCGCGCATCAAGCTCAGCGAGAGCGAGCTCGCGGCGATCGGATAGAGGGCGGGTGACCTGAGCGCAGGTCACCCGCCGGTCGCTCGGGCTAACCGTGGCGCTGGTGCGCCGTGTAGATGGCGGCCAGCCGCGGGTTGTTCACGTCGCGCACCGCGCGCGCGATGGCCTGTTCCCGGCAGGCGTTCGCCGCGGCGACCTCGGCGAGCTTGCGAATGTCGCTGACCTCGCACACCCTGCGCGCCGCCAACACGATGCGGGCGTAGAGCGCCTGCGTTCCCTGCTCGGTGGCGAGATCGAGGTCGTGGTAGCTGACCCGCACGCTCGGGGAGGGGTCGGCGGGAGCAGCCGCGTAGGCAGTGGCCGAGGCGCCGACCATGAGACAGGCGATCAGCGCTGCCGAGGCGCGCAGCAGATCAGTCGAGGTGGCTGAGGTCATGGGTCTCTCCGAAAAGTGTGTAGGGTGGAAGTCGTCGTTGCCGCCGGTTGTGCGGCCTGGCTATGAGACTCCCGCCCGCGTTGCGCGTGAAGCCCGCGCGACTCGTGTTGATCCCTGCCGCTGACGCGTTCGTACCGCGCGGAACGCTGACACCGGCGTCGGTGCCGGGGGGTTCGCGTTGGCGCGCGCCGCCCGCACCGGTGTGCCGGCGCGCGTTCCCGGGCTCGTCCCTCGGAGCAACGCTCTCGTCCCGGATCGCTCATCGGTCCCAAGCATGCCCGGTGCCGTTGGGCGTAGGCTATGAGGATGAGCGTCTCACCGTTGGATCGCCTCGCGCCGCCGTTTGCCGACCTGGCGAAGCACGATAATGTGCAGGCGGGCCGCGAGGCGCTCGCGGCCGGAGGCGCCTTCTGGCCGCACCTCACCGTCCTGACGGCATTCTGGATCTACGTCGCGCTCTCGAACGTGCTGTACGCCAACAGCATGCAGGCGAGTCTCTCGACGATGAAGATCGAGCACGTGTTCGCCGCCTGGGATGCGCGCCTCATCCAGCACCTGCTGCTGTATCCGCTGTTCCTGCTGGCCATGTGGAGATCGCTCCGTACCGGCTGGCGGCCGCTGTGGCGCACCGTGCCGATCCAGCTGCTGTGCGCGCTCGGCTTCGCGGTGCTGGCCTTCCCGGCGCTGGCGCTGGGGGCGCGCCTGCTGGGCCAAGGGGAGCACGAGCATCCGGACCCATCCGGACACGGCTGGACCGGATTCCTCGCCGGACCGGAAATCCCCACCTGGATCGCGAGCGCCACCAACTTCCTGGTGACTTACGGCTTCGGGCTCGCGCTGGTCACCGGCTTCGCGTTCTACCAGCGCCTGCGCGACTCGCAGCTGCGCTCGGCGGCACTCGAGCGCGCGCTCACGCAGGCGCACCTCGCGGCCCTGCGCATGCAGCTCTCCCCGCACACGCTGTTCAACCTGTTGCACACCATACGCGGGCAGATCAGCTGGGATCCGCCGGCGGCTCAGGCCATGGTGGTGCAGCTCGGGGACCTGCTGCGACGGCTCCTGAGCGCCGGGGAGCGGGAGTTCTCGCGGCTGTCCGACGAGCTGCAGTTCGTGGCGCTGTATCTGGAGCTGCAGCAGAAGCGCTTCGCGGACCGGCTGACCATCACGGCGCCAGCCCCTGCGGACATTCCGCGCGCCTGGGTGCCGAGCCTGATCCTGCAGCCGTTGGTGGAGAACGCGGTGGTGCACGGTCTCGCCGGACACGAAGGCGCGGTCACCATCCGCGTCGAGGCGAGTGTCAGCGGTGAGACCCTCACGCTGCGCGTGCTGAACACCATCGCACCGGGCCGTGGCACCGGGGACACGGGGATCGGACTGGCGAACGTGCGCGAGCGCCTGGCGGTGCAGTTCGGCGAGCGGGCGACATTCGAGGCCGGCCCCACGGATGAGCATCTCTGGAGCGCGCAGATTCGCATGCCGCTGCTGCGCGACGGGCCGGACGGCCCCGCGCGCCCTGACACGGGGGCCGCGCTGTGATGGAGGTGATGATCGTCGACGATGAGCCGGTGGCGCGGCGCAGCGTGCGCGAGTGCTGCGAGCGCGAGCCGGACCTGAAG
>VBNH01000042.1 GCA_005878095.1 Gammaproteobacteria bacterium
GGTGGCGCTGCGCTCCTCGCGCAAGCGGTTTCCGGCCTGCGCCAGCTCGATGCGATTGATCACTTCGAGGAACGCCTGGGTGCCGGACTCGACGATATTGGTGCTCACGCTCGCGCCCCGATAGGTGCGGTGATTGTACTCTACGTACACCCGTGCCTCGCCCTGGGCGTCCTCGCCCTCCGATACCGCGTGCACCTCGAACTTGCGCAGCACCACCGCAATGCCGGTCGCGGCCTCGATCGCCTTGAAGGCCGCGTCCACCGGGCCGTCGCCCGAGGCGGTGAGCTCGACGCTGCGCCCGTCGCTGTGCTCAAGGCGCACCAGCGCGCGAGCGGGGCAGTTGCTGCGCGCCTCGGTCGCGAGCTCGCTGAGAGTCCAGGGCCCGCTGGCGGAGCCCTCCGAGCGCAGCACCAGCGCCTCGATGTCGCCGTCGAACAGCTCCTTCTTCTTGTCGGCGAGTGCCTTGAATTCCTCGAACACGCGATTGAATTCCAGCTCATCGAGCTCGAAGCCGAGCGCGCTGACCCGCTCGCGGAACGCGTGCCGGCCGCTGTGCTTGCCGAGCACCAGGTGGCTGCGCGACAAGCCGACGTCCTCGGGGCGCAGGATCTCGTAGGTCGAGTGGTGCTTGAGCATGCCGTGCTGGTGGATGCCGGCCTCGTGCGCGAAGGCGTTCTCACCCACCACCGCCTTGTTGCGCGGGATCGGCATGCCGGTGATGCTGGAAATGAGCCGCGAGGTGGGGTAGAGGCGGCTGGTGTTGACGGCGGTGCTGACGTTGAAGAACGCGGCACGCGTCTTCAGCGCCATCACCACTTCCTCCAGCGAACAGTTGCCGGCGCGCTCGCCGATGCCGTTGATGGTGCACTCGATCTGCCGTGCGCCCGCGACCACCGCGGTGAGGCTGTTGGCGACCGCCATGCCGAGGTCGTCGTGGCAGTGGACCGAGAGCCGCACCCCCTCGATGCCGCGTACGTTCTTGCGCAGGTAACGGAACAGCTCCGCGAACTCATCCGGTACGGTGTAGCCGACGGTATCCGGGATATTCACCGTGGTGGCCCCGGCGGCGATCGCCACCTCGATCACCTGGGCGAGGAACTCGAGCTCGGTGCGCGAGGCGTCTTCGGGGGAGAACTCCACGTCCGCGCACAGCTCGCGCGCCCGGGTGACGCCGGCGGCGCACAGACGCAGGATCTCATCCTGCGCCATGTTGAGCTTGTACTGGCGGTGAATGGCGCTGGTGGCGAGGAACACGTGCAGGCGCTGACGCGCAGCTTGCGCCAGCGCACGCGCCGCCAGCTCGATGTCCTCGAAGTTGCAGCGCGCCAGGGCGCAGATGATCGGACCCTGCACCTCGCGCGCCACCGCCTGCACCGACTCGAAGTCACCGCGCGAGGCGGCCGGGAAGCCCGCCTCGATGACGTCCACGCCGAGCTCGGCGAGCGCGCGCGCGACCCGCAGCTTCTCGGGCCGGGTCATGCTGCAGCCCGGGGACTGCTCGCCGTCGCGCAGCGTGGTGTCGAAGATCAGCACTCGATCGGGGTTGGCGACCATGGGAACTCCCTCGGAACCTCAGATCCTCTCAAGCTCAGATCCTCTCAAGCACGTTTCTCGTTGAGCCACGGCATGCGCGCACGCAGCGCCGCACCGACCTTCTCGATCTGGCGATCGACGTCCTCATGGAGCAGCCGCTGGTAGTTGGCGCGGCCGGCCGCGTTTTCGCGGATCCACTGGCGCGCGAACTTGCCGCTCTGCACTTCCTTGAGCACCTTGCGCATCTCGTTCTTCACGCGCTCGTCGACGATGCGCGGACCGCGGGTGAGATCGCCGTACTTCGCGGTCTCGCTGATGAACTGATGCATCTTGGCGAGCCCGCCCTCGTGCAGCAGGTCGACGATCAGTTTCAGCTCGTGCAGGCACTCGTAGTAGGCGACCTCGGGCTGATAGCCCGCTTCCACCAGCGTCTCGAAGCCCTTCACCACGAGCTCGGTGGCGCCGCCGCACAGCACCGCCTGCTCGCCGAACAGATCCGTCTCGGTCTCCTCGGCAAAGCTGGTCTCGAGCACCCCGCCGCGCGTGCCGCCGATGCCGTGCGCGTAGGCGAGGGCGCGTGCCTGCGCCTTGCCGCTGGCATCCTGGGCGACGGCGAGCAGACACGGCACCCCGCGCCCTTGTGTGTACTGGCGGCGTACCAGGTCGCCGGGTCCCTTGGGGGCGATCAGCACCACGTCAAGATCCGGGCGCGGTTTGATCTGGCGGAAATGGATGTTGAAGCCGTGCGCGAACAGGAGCATGGCGCCGCTCTTGAGGCTCTTCCTGATGCTCTGGTAGAGATCCTTCTGCGCCAGGTCCGGCACCAGCATGGCGATCACGTCCGCCCCGGCCACGGCGCGCGAGGGCTCGGCGACCTCGAGGCCGTCGCGGCGGGCTTTCTTCCAGCTCACCCCGCCCTTGCGCACACCGACCACGACGTCGCAGCCGCTGTCCTTGAGGTTCAGGGCATGAGCCCGGCCCTGGCTGCCGTAGCCGAGGATGGCGATGCGCGCTCCCTTGAGGGCCTTCTTGTCCACGTGCTTCTGCGAATACAACCTCATCTCACCACTCCTCGAGGCCTGGCGGCCGTTTGAGCGCGCATAAGCATAAAAAACCCCGCAGCGGCCTTGAGCCGGTGCGGGGTCTTGGTCTCTTGCTTCGCTCGCGCCTTACGTTCTTGATCAGGCGTTCGCGTGTACCCCGCACCGCTCGCTCCCGCCAAGGAGCAGCAGCGCAGGCAGTGCCAGCAGCAACGGCCGGCGCGGCGCGTGAGGCGCGGCGCAGGGCAGGACCGTCGTTGCGTTGGATGTCATGGATGCGAACCAAGCCTGATCGGTCGATGGGAGCACAGGGACCAACGTCTTGTCAACGAGTGAGTATTCGGGGCCGCCCGCGGGCTTTAAGCTTGCCCTGTGTCCGACCGTATCGTCAGACCCAGCGCGCTCGCGGAAGGCATCTTCCGCCGCGAGATTCTTTCCTGGGGACTTCTGGGCCTGGCGCTCGGGCTGGTCGAGGGCGCCACCGCGGCGGTGCTGGTCAAGCGGCACTTTGCCGGGGTGGCGCCGCGCTTCGTGGTCAATCTCGCCGTGGCGCTGGTGAGCGGCGCCCCGGCCTTCTCCAACGTGCTGAGTTTCGTGTGGGCCAACCTGGCCCACGGGCGCGCGCGCGTGCGCCTGATGGTCGCGCTGCAGACCGGGTTCGCGCTGCTGGTGGGCTGCGTGTCGTTTGCCTCGCGGGCGGCCGCGGGACTAGTCATCACGGTCGCCTCGATCGTATCGGCCCGGGTCCTGTGGGCGGGCATCCTCACCGTGCGCGCGGCCATCTGGACCGCGAACTATCCGCGCAACGTGCTGGCGCGCATCATCGGGCGCATTGTCATCGTCAATGCGATCGCGGTGGCGACCGCGGCGGCGCTGGTGGGCTGGGCGCTGGAGGCGCGCGCCATCGATGCCCGCTGGCTGTACGGCGCAGGCGCGGCGGCGGGGCTCACCGGGGCCTGGCTGTATCGGGCCATGCGCGTGCGGCGCGAGTTCCGCCTGCTGGCCGCGGAAGCCGCCAGCGGCGGCTTGAGCGAGCCGTTCTCCCTGGGGATGCTGAGGCAGATCCTGAAGGAGGATCCCGCCTACCGCGAGTACATGCTGTGGATGGGGGTCTTCGGCGCCGGCAGTCTGATCCTGACCGCGCAGCTGGTGCTGGTGTTCTCCGAGCAGCTGCGCCTCTCCAGCGCGACGCAGATCGGGCTGCTCGCGGTGGTGCCGCTCATCACCCAGCCGATTTTTCTGCCCTGGTGGGCGCGGCTGTTCGACGGCTCGCACGTGGTGCGTTACCGCTCGCGCCAGGGCTGGGCGATCGTGCTGGCGTCGGCTGCCATGTGCCTTGGGGTGTTCAGCGGCACGCGGGCGCTCCTGTGGGTGGGCGCGGTACTGCTCGGTGCGGCTCAGGCAGGTGCTAATCTTGGCTGGAATCTCGGCCACAACGACTTTGCCTCCATCGGGCGCGCGCAGCACTACATGGGCGTGCACGTCACGCTCACGGGGTTGCGCGGGGGGGTGGCGCCGCCCATCGGCGTGCTCGCGTACATGGGCCTGGAGTGGTGGCATCGCGGTGCCGGAGAATTCGCGCTGCTGCTGCCGCTCGCCATGACGGCCGCCGGGACCATCGGCTTCAACCGCATGCGCGGCGCGTTCGGTGAATGAGGAGACACGAGGGCCAGAGCCGTGAAACGAAGCATTGATCCGCGCCGGCACTCACGCCGGGTGGTGGACGGGGAGACGCGGGCGCCCGCACGGGCCATGCTGCGGGCGGTCGGCTTTGGCGATGAGGACTTCAAGAGGCCGCAGATCGGCGTGGCCTCCACCTGGGCGAACCTCACGCCCTGCAACATGCACATCGGCGAGCTGGCGCGCGAGGCGTGCACCGGCATCGACGGCGGCGGTGGCAAGAGCGTGCTGTTCAACACCATCACGGTGTCGGACGGCATCTCGATGGGCACTCCGGGCATGCGCTATTCGCTGGTGTCGCGCGAGATCATCGCCGACTCCATCGAGGCGGTCGCGGGAGCGGCGGGCTTTGACGGCTTCGTGGCCATCGGGGGGTGCGACAAGAACATACCCGGCTGCGCGATGGCCATGGCGCGGCTCAACCGCCCGGCGGTGTTCGTTTACGGGGGCACGATCCGCCCGGGCGCGCAGCGGCGCGACATAATCTCGGTGTTCGAAGCGGTCGGAGCGCACGCCGCGGGCAAGCTCTCGGATGCGGGGCTGCTCGAGATCGAGCGCACCGCCATCCCAGGCCCCGGCAGCTGTGCCGGCATGTACACCGCCAACACCATGGCCTCGGCGATCGAGGCCTTGGGCTTGTCCTTGCCGGGCAGCTCGGCGCAGGAGGCCGTGGGCGAGGACAAGCGCTCCGATTGCCGCCGCGCGGGCGAGGCGGTGGTGAGACTGGTGCGCGAGGGCTTGAAGCCGCGCGAGATCCTCACGCGCCGCTCGTTCGAGAACGCCATCACCGTGGTGATCGCGCTCGGTGGCTCGACCAATGCGGTGCTGCATCTGCTGGCCATTGCGCATGAGGCGGGCGTGCGGCTCAAGCTCGATGACTTCACACGCATCGGACGGCGGGTGCCGGTGCTCGCAGACCTGAAGCCCAGTGGCCGCTACCTCATGTCGGAGCTGGTGGCGATCGGCGGTATTCAACCGCTCATGAAATTGCTGCTGAGCGCCGGGCTGCTGCATCCGGAGTGCCTCACCGTCACCGGGAATACGTTGCGGGAGAATCTTGAAAAAGTTCCCATGTATATGAGTGGCCAGGAGATTGTTCGTCCTCTATCCAACCCTCTGAAGAAGGACAGCCATCTCGTGGTTCTGTACGGGAACCTCGCCCCGGAGGGCGCCGTCGCCAAGATCACCGGCAAGGAGGGGGCGCGCTTCGAGGGCCCGGCACGCGTGTTCGAGGGCGAGGAGCGTGCCAGCCAGGCGATTCTCGCCGGCCGGGTGCGCGCCGGCGACGTGGTGGTCATCCGCCAGGAGGGCCCGCGGGGCGCGCCGGGCATGCCCGAGATGCTCAGCCCGACGAGCGCCATCATGGGAACAGGGCTGGGAACGCAGGTGGCTCTGATCACCGACGGGCGCTTCTCCGGCGGCAGTCACGGCTTTGTTGTTGGACACGTCTGTCCCGAGGCGGCGGTCGGCGGGCCGATCGGGCTGCTGCGCAGCGGGGACCGCATCAGCATCGATGCCGCAAGACGCGAGATCCGCGTGCACCTGCCGGCCGCGGAGCTGCGGCGCCGGCGCGCGGCCTGGCGGCCGGCCAAGCCGCACGCGCTCACCGGCGTGCTGGCCAAGTACGCGCATCTCGTCGGCAGCGCCTCGCGCGGAGCGGTGACTGAGCCGATACAGCCACGTCGGCGCAATTCCTGAAGGCCGCGCCGCAGTTGTCAGTGCCCAGGGCAGCGGTTACAGTTCGCGCAGCATTCGACGCTGCGTGCACGCCGCGAATACCGTCCGGGGGAAGACAGTCACGCGCCCACCGGACAGAATGCCGAAGACGGGTGCGTTGGTAAGTATGATAAGGAGTCCGGCAGGCGCAGCTGCCGGGACCGGGGTCGGGTCCTTCGGGCTCACCAGGGCCTGGTGTGTCCAGAGTAAGGTCGCGATAACAACTCATGGCTGTCTACGTACACGATCCGCAGTTCATGACGCGCCGTGGCGCGGTGCTCGTGGTCATCATCGCCCTGCACGTGTTCATCGCCTGGGCGCTCGCCACCGGGCTGGCGCGCCGCGCGCTCGAAGTGATCGCCCCTCCCATCCAGACCGACATCGTGGAGGAGGTCAAGACCGAGAAGGAGCCGCCGCCGCCGCCGCCGCCGGAGTTCGAGAAGCCGCCGGTGGAAGTGCCGCCGCCGGACGTCACGATCGACATGCCGGTGGAGCCGGCACAGACCACCGCGATTACCGCCGTGGCGGCCACGCCGCACCCGCCGGCACCGCCGCGGCCGAGCACCCGGACGGCGCCGAAACTCGGCAGGGGTTTCCCGAACACCGAGGATTATTACCCCGCGGCGTCCAAGCGGTTGGGGGAAGAGGGCACGCCGACTCTGCACGTGTGCATCGGCGCCAACGGCAAGCTGACTGCACCGCCGACGATCACCCAGAGCTCAGGCAGCGCACGCCTCGATGAAGGAGCGATCAATCTCGCCAAGGCCGGTGCCGGACACTACGTAGCCGGCACCGAGGATGGCAAGCCCGTCGACGGTTGTTTTGATTTCCGCATCAAGTTCCAGATGACCAAATGATCCGTAACGCCGCACCCGAAGGTGCGGCGCTTTTTTTGCTTCGAGGAAAACCATGGAAAACCAAGCCGCCGTCTCCACCGACAACCCGTATGGTCTCGCCGCGCTCTGGGCAACCGGCGACATCATCGCCCGCGCCGTGCTGGTTCTGCTGCTCATCATGTCGCTGGCCTCGTGGTACGTCATGCTCACGAAGCTCTGGGACCAGCGCAAGCTCAAGCAGTCCGCGCGCGTGGTCGAGAGGCAGTTCTGGAGCGCGCCCTCGATCAAGGACGGGGTCGACCGCTTGAAGAAGGGCGATGACTTCCGCGGCATCGCCGAGGACGGCCTGCGCGCCGCCTCGCATCACGACGGTCGCCTCACCGACCGCATCGATCTGCACGAGTGGATCACCATGTCGCTGCAGCGCGCCGTCGACCAGGTCAACAGCAAGCTGAACGGCGGCCTGGGCCTGCTCGCCACCGTCGGGTCCGTAGCACCGTTCGTAGGCCTGTTCGGTACGGTCTGGGGGATCCTGAACGCGCTGGTGTCGATCGGCATCGCCGGCCAGGCGAGCATCGACAAGGTCGCAGGCCCGGTGGGCGAGGCGCTCATCATGACCGCCATCGGCCTGTTCGTCGCGGTACCGGCGGTCATGGGTTACAACTGGCTGCTCGGCCGCAACAAGCTGCTCCAGGACGCGCTGCGGAACTTTGCCAGCGACCTGCACGCCTATCTGGTGAGCGGCGCCCGCATGGGCAGCGAGAGCGGCGGCGGTGCGCGCCCGGCGGCTGCCAAGGCGTCGCCGATCGTCAAGTGAATCACGCGCGCCGGGGCGCGCCGTCGTGCCCCGCTTGGACAGCGCGCGAAGCGCGAGGACTGATCAATGTCAATGAGTGTCGGTACAGGTTCGGAAGAGAACACCGTGATGTCGAACATCAACACGACGCCGCTGGTGGACGTCATGCTGGTGTTGCTCATCATCTTCCTCATCACTATTCCGGTGATCACCAAGACCGTCCCGGTCGCTCTGCCGAAGGCCGTCAATATCCCGACGCAGACCAAGCCCGAGAACATCACCATCGCGGTGGACAAGGACGGCAATGTCTACTGGAACGATAAGCGCGTGTCTGATCGCAACGCGCTGCTCGCGTTCGTCAAGGAGGCCGCGGTCAGGAAGCCGCAGCCGGAGATTCACATCCGCGGCGATAAGGATACGCGCTACGAGGCGATCGGCCGCGTCATGTACGCGATTCAGCGCGGTGGCATCGTCAAGGTCGGCTTTCTGATCGAGCCCGACCACGGCATACGCGGCTACCGCTGAAGCAGGAGCTCAAGCCATGGCAATGAGTGTCGGTACAGCCACCGGGAGCACCTTCTGCGACATCAACACGACTCCCCTCATCGACGTGATGCTGGTGCTGCTGGTCACCCTCATCGTGACGCTGCCCGTCATGACTCACGCCGTCAAGCTCGACATGCCGAACGTGACCAACCCGCCCCCGCCCCCGCCTACGCCTCCGGAGGTCATCGACCTCGAGATCGACTTCGACGGCGCCGTGGTGTGGAACGGCACTCAGGTCTCGGGTCTGCCGCAGCTGGAGAGCTTTTTTCACGCCGAGCGGGACAAGGACCCGCAGCCGGAGATTCACCTGCGCCCCGATCGTCGCGCCAAGTACGGCATCGTGGCCCAGGTGCTGGCGGCCGCGCAACGCGACCACATGAAGAAGATCGGCTTCGTCAACGTGGCTGAATTCAGGGACTAGCGCGCCATGCAAGACACCACCATTAAGCTCACCGCACGATCCGTCCGGGCGCTGCTCGCGGGCGCCGTCATCATCGCGTTACTGGTGCCGGTGACGGCTGCCGGCGCGGAGGGCAAGCCGACCAACAGCGCCAAGCTTGCGAAGCCTCTCAAGGAGGCCCACGACGACCTGAATGCGAAAAAGTATGCCGATGCGATCGCGAAGCTGCGCGAAGCGGAGGGGATCGGCGGCAAGACCGCGTACGACCAGCACCTGATCAATGACATGCTGGGCTTCGCCTACGCCCGCACCCAGAACTACGCCGAGGCCGCCAAGGCCTGGGAGGCGGAGCTCGATGACGGCTTCACGCCACAGTCCGAGGTTCCCACCCGCGTGCGCCAGCTGGCCGAAGCGAACTACCAGGTCAAGAACTACGACAAGGCGATCGAGTTCGGCAACCGCGCCATCAAGGGAGGGTTCGCGGACGAGGAACTGAGAACGCTCGTCGGCCAGGCGTACTACCTCAAGGGTGACTGGAAGGGCACGCTGCACTTCGAGGAGGGCATGGTCGACACCCAGGTGAAGAACGGCCAGACGCCCAAGAGCGAATCGCTGCAGCTGGTGCTCAGCGCCTGCGTGAAGCTCAACGATTCGCCCTGCGAGACCCGCGCGCTGGAGAAGGTCGTCACCTATTACCCCAAGCCCGACTACTGGTACCAGCTGCTGTACACCATGCGCCAGCAGACCTCGGGCAACGATGCCAACACGCTGCAGACCTACCGCCTCATGTCGGAAGTCGACGTGCTGAAGAGCCCGGACGACTACACCGAGATGGCGCAGCTCGCTCTCGAGGCCGGCTCACCCGGTGAGGCACAGCGCGTTCTGGAAAAGGGCCTCGCCAAGGGTGTGTTCACCGACCCGCGTGCCAAGTCGAAGAATCAGCGGCTGCTCGAGACCGCCAAGAAAGCCGCCGCCACCGACCAGGCGAACCTGCCGAAGATCGAGAAGGATGCGGACGCCGCGCCCACCGGCGCCAAGAACGTCGGGGTGGGCCTCGCCTACCTCGGCTACGGGCAGTATGACAAGGCGGCGGACCAGCTCGCCAAGGGCCTGGCCAAGGGCGGCGTGCGCAACGCGACCGAGGCGCGGCTGTTGCTCGGCATCGCGCAGCTCAAGGCCGGTCACAAGGAGGATGCGACCAAGTCTTTCCACGAGGTGAAGGGAGATCCCTCGCTCGAGCGTCTCGCGAACCTGTGGAGCCTGCACGCGAAGCAGGCATGATGGGAGGGACCATGGCGATCAAGGCAGGTGAGCGCATGCCCCGGGGCACGCTCAAGAGAATGACCAAGGAGGGGCCCAAGGACCTCTCGACCGATGAGATCTTCAAGGGCAAGCTGGTGGTGCTGTTCTCGGTGCCGGGGGCCTTCACCCCGACCTGCGACGCGAAGCACCTGCCCGGATTCGTGCAGCTGGCCGATCAGATCCGCGCCAAGGGCGTCGACACCATCGCCTGCATGGCCGTGAACGACGTGTTCGTCATGAACGCCTGGGGCAAGGCCTCGGGGGTGGGGGACAGGATCCTGATGCTCGCGGACGGCAACGGCGATTATGCGCGCGCGCTCGGACTGGAGCTCGACGCCAAGGGCTTTGGCATGGGGACGCGTGGCCAGCGCTTCGCGCTCATCGTGCGCGACGGCATGGCCACGCACGTCAACGTCGAGGCGCCCGGTCAGTTCAAGGTGTCCGCGGCCGAATACGTCCTCGGCCAGCTCTAGGCGAGCGCCAGGCGAGCGCCAGGCGAGCGCCAGGCCACGCCTTTCGCCCGCCGCGCTGCAACGGCCGCCGGCCGTTTCGGCAATCGTTACAGCAGCCGCTCGATCTCGGGGATGATCTGGAACAGATCCCCCACGAGGCCGATGTCGGCGACTTCGAAAATCGGCGCCTCGCCGTCCTTGTTGATGGCGACGATGGTGCGCGCATCCTTGATGCCCGTCAGGTGCTGGATCGCACCCGAGATGCCGACCGCGACGTACAGCTCGGGGGCGATGATCTTGCCGGTCTGCCCGACCTGCATCTCGTTGGGTGCGTAACCGGCGTCCACGGCGGCGCGCGAAGCCCCCACCGCGGCACCCAGCTTGTCCGCCAGGCTGTAGAGGATCCTGAAGCCCTCGGCGCTGCCGAGCGCACGGCCACCGGAAATCACCCGCCGGGCGGTCTGCAGATCCGGGCGGTCGCTCCTGGCGGCCGACACCGACACGAAGCGCGTGTGGGTGGGGAGCTCGACGCTCACGGCCGCCTTCTCGATCGGCGCCGCCCCGCCGCCCGCGGCCGCCTGGAACGAGGCGGTGCGCACCGTGCCCACGAGCTGGCCCTCGCCACTGCTCTCGACCGTGAGAATCGCGTTGCCGGCGTAGACGGGTCTGCGAAAGCGCGTGGCGCTCTCGATGGCCATGATGTCGCTCACCTGCGGCGCCCCGAGGAGCCCGGCGATGCGCGCCATCAGGTCCTTGCCGAAGGTGGTCGAGGGACCGAGGATATGGCTGAAGGGAGCGGCGATCGCGAGCACCTGCGGCGCCCACACCGCGGCCAGCGCATGGCGGTTGGCCGGATTTTCGACGCACAGCACGCGGGCGACGCCCGACAGCTGCGCCGCCTGCGCGGCGACCGCCGCCGCATCCACCGCGCACACCACGATCGTGATCTGCGCGCCGGGGATGCCCTGGGCGCAGGTGACGCACTTGGCGGTGCTGGCGTTGAGCTTCGTGCCGTCGTGCTCGGCGATGATGAGGACGCGGCTGCTCACAGCAGACCCTTGCTCTTCAGCGCCGCGAGCAGCTCCGCGGCGTCCGTTACCCGGATGCCTTTCTGCCGCTGCGGCGGGGGGTCGAAGCGCACGAGCTTCAGCTGCTGGCGCTGCTCCACCCCGAGGGCGCCCAAGGTGAGAGTCTCGAGCGGCTTTTTCTTCGCCTTCATGATGTCCGGGAGCTTGACGTAGCGCGGCTCGTTGAGGCGCAGGTCGGTGGTGATGACCGCCGGCAGGTCCACGTCCAGCGTCTCCAGCCCCGCGTCCACCTCGCGCGTGACGCGCGCCGTGCCCGCGCTGAGCTCGATCTTCGAAGCGTAGGTGGCCTGGGGGCGGTTCCACAGCGCTGCCAGCACCTGGCCGGTCTGGCCGTTGTCGTCGTCGATCGCCTGTTTGCCGAGGATGACCAGCAGCGGCTGCTCGCGCTCGATGAGCTTCAGCAGCGCCCGCGCCGCAACCAGCGGTTCGACCACACCGTCCGCCTGCACGTGCAGGGCGCGATCCGCCCCCATCGCCAGCGCGGTGCGCAGCTGCTGCTGGCAGTCCGCCGGTCCCACCGTGGCGACGATGACTTCCTCGGCGAGGCCGCGTTCCTTGATGCGCAGCGCCTCCTCGAGCGCGATCTCATCGAAGGGGTTGACGCTCATCTTGACCCCGTCGGTGATGACGCCGCTCCCATCGGGCTTCACCCGGATGCGCACGTTGTAATCCACGACGCGCTTGATTCCGACCAGGACGCGTTTCATAGCGCCTGCAGTATAGCGGCAGGCCCGTTGGGGTGTTGACGGGACGTGCCGTACCGTTGACGGATTGCGCGCCGCCTCCCTAAAGTCCGATCATGCTGAGCTACGCACTCCGGCGCATCGCCGGAACTGTCCCCACGCTCCTCGTCATCATCAGCGTCTCGTTCTGTGTCGTGCGCCTGGCGCCCGGCGGGCCGTTCGCGCAGGAGCAGGCGCTGCCGCCCCCCGTGCGGGCGAACCTCGAACGGCTCTACGGACTCGACCAGCCGCTCACGGTGCAGTACGCACACTACCTGCGCGGCCTGCTGCGCGGGGATTTCGGGCCCTCGCTCGGGCAGCGCGATTTTACCGTGTCCGAGCTCATCGCCCAGGGCCTGCCGCTCTCCGCGACCCTTGGCCTTGCGGCGATTTTGCTGGCCGTGCTCACCGGAGTTCCGGCCGGCGTCCTGGCGGCGCTGTGGCGCAACCGCGGCGCCGACTACTGCATCACGACGCTCGCGGCCGTGGCGCTCGCGCTGCCGAGCTTCGTCACCGGCCCGCTGTTCGCGCTGGTGTTCGGACTGTACCTGCGCTGGCTGCCGGTGGCGGGCTGGCAGCACGGCGCGCCGCGCTATCTGGTGCTGCCGGTGCTGACACTGGCGCTGCCGGTGGCCGCGTACCTGGCGAGGCTCACCCGCGCAAGTCTCCTCGAAGTGCTCGGCGCGCACTACGTGCTCAGCGCCCGGGCCCGGGGGCTGGGCGCCGCGCGCGTGCTGTGGCGTCACGCCCTGCGCCCGGCCCTGATGCCGGCGGTGAGCTACCTAGGCCCCGCGGTGGCGTTCGTGATGACCGGCTCGCTGGTCGTCGAGACGGTGTTTGGTCTGCCGGGCACCGGCCGCTACCTGGTCGAGGGCGCGATCGACCGCGACTATCCGCTCGTCATGGGCATGGTCGTGGTCTACGGCTCGCTCACGCTGCTGCTCAACCTCATCGCCGACCTGATCTACGGCGCTCTGGACCCGGGCGTGCGGCGTGAATGAGCAGGCGCGCACGGCCGTGCGCGGACTGTGGCGCGATGCCGGGCGGCGCCTGACGGGCAACCGCATCGCCCTGGCAGCCCTCGGCGTCATTGTCCTCGTGGCGCTCTTTGCGCTCCTGGCGCCGGCGCTCAGCCCCTGGGGCTACGACAGCCTCGACTGGGAGCACCTCGCGCTGCCGCCCGGAGCCAGCGCTGCGCACTGGCTCGGCACCGACCGCCTGGGACGCGATCTGCTCGTACGCACCCTGCACGGCGTGCGTCTGTCGCTGCTCATCAGCGTGCTCGCGAGTCTGGTGAGTCTGGTGATCGGAGTGCTGTGGGGCGCGGTGGCCGGACTCGCCGGCGGGCGCACCGATGGCTGGATGATGCGCTTGGTGGATGTGTTGTACTCGCTGCCGTACCTGTTCATCGTGATCATCCTGACGACGCTCTGGCGGCGCGGCAGCATCGCTGCACTGCTGCTCGCGCTCGGCGCGGTGGGCTGGCTCACCACCGCGCGCATCGTGCGTGGCCAGGCACTCGCCCTGAAGCAGCGCGAGTTCATCGAGGCGGCACGCGCCGTGGGGGTTCCCGCGCCGGCCATCCTGCTGCGCCACATCGTGCCGAACCTGCTGGGGCCGGTGCTGGTCTACGCGACGCTCATCGTTCCGCAGATGATCGTGTTCGAGAGCTTTCTGAGTTTCCTGGGCCTCGGAGTGCAGGAGCCGCACGCGAGTCTCGGCAACCTGATCCTGACGGGGGCGCAGGAGATGGAGTCGGCGCCGTGGCTGCTGCTGGTGCCCGCGGCCTTCCTGGTGGTGCTGCTCATCTGCTTCAATTTTCTCGGCGACGGCTTACGCGATGCCTTCGATCCCCGCGCGCGCTGAGGCCGCGGCGGCGCCGGTCGTGCTGAGCCTGTCCAGGCTCACCGTCACCTTCGACACGCCCCGGGGCAGCATCACGGCCGCGCGCGAGGTCACACTCCAGGTCGAGCGCGGCGAGTGCCTGGGCGTGGTGGGGGAATCCGGCGCCGGCAAGAGCCAGGTGTTTCTTGCGGTGATGGGCCTGCTGGCGGGAAACGGGCGCGCGCAGGGCAGCGCCCGCTTTCTCGGCACCGAGCTGCTGAGGCTCGCACCTGCGGCCCTGGATCGCGTGCGCGGCGCGGGTATCGGCATGGTGTTCCAGGATCCGATGAGCTCGCTCACCCCGCACCTCACCGTGGGCGAGCAGATCGCCGAAGTCATCCGCCGCCACCGCGGAGTGGGTCGGGCCGCGGCGCGCGCCGCGGCGCTCGCGCTGCTCGAGCGCGTGCAGGTCTCCGATCCCGAGCGGCGCATGCGGCAGTACCCGCACCAGCTCTCCGGAGGTCTGCGCCAGCGAGTGATGATCGCGATTGCCTTGAGCAGCGAGCCGCAGCTGCTCATCGCGGACGAACCGACCACCTCACTGGACGTCACCGTCCAGGCGCAGATCCTCGCGCTGCTCGCCGGGCTCAAGCGCGAGCGCGCCATGGCCATGGTGCTCATCACCCACGACTTCGGGGCCGTGGCCGGTGTCGCCGACCGCGTCGCGGTCCTGCGCGAGGGGTGCATCGTCGAGACGGGCCCGGTCGCGGCGGTTCTCAAGGCGCCGCGCGATCCCTACACCCGTACCCTGCTGCGCGACACGCCGCGCCTGGACGCCGCCACCGATGCCGCCGGCCAGGCTCCCGGGACGTCCGCAGCCCCGCGGGTAGCGGCCCTTACGCTGACCGACCTTACAGTGCGCTTCGATGTCGGCCGCGGCTTATTTCGCCCACACGCACGGCTCACGGCCGTGAGCGCGGTCAGTCTCGAGCTGTACGCCGGCGAGTCGCTCGGGGTGGTGGGTGAATCCGGCTGCGGCAAGTCGACACTGGTGCGTGCCGCGCTGCAGCTGCTGCGACCCGCCGCCGGCCGCGTCGTGTGGATGGGGCAGGCGCTCGGGGATCTGCCGAAGGGCGCGTTGCGCGCGCTGCGACGCGATCTGCAGATCATCTTCCAGGACCCGCTCGGGAGCCTCGACCCGCGCATGACGGTTGGGGAGATCGTGGGCGAGCCGCTGCGGGTGCACGCCCCGGATCTCGACCGCGGCGCGCGCGCCGCGCAACTCGCCGCGGTGCTGCGCCGCGTGGGACTCACCGCCGAGCTCGCGAGCCGCTACCCGCACGAGCTCTCCGGCGGACAGTGCCAGCGTGTCGGCATCGCCCGCGCCACGATCCTCAGACCCCGTTTGCTTGTCTGCGACGAGCCGGTCAGTGCGCTGGATGTCCCGACCCAGCAGCAGATCGTGACGCTGCTCGCGCAACTGCAGCGCGAGTCGGGCATGTGCCTGCTGTTCGTCAGTCACAATCTGGCGCTGGTGAGGCAGCTGTGCGAGCGCGTACTGGTGCTGTATCTCGGGCGCATGATGGAGCTCGCACCCGCGCACAGCCTGTATACGGGGCCGCGCCATCCCTACACCCGCGAGCTGCTGGCGGCGGTCCCCGTTCCCGACCCCGACATTCAGCCGGCGCGCCTCGCGCGCGCGCGACCCGGCGAGCCGCCCTCACCCCTGTCGCCGCCGAGCGGCTGCGTGTACCGCACCCGCTGCCCGCACGCGGCCGCGGTGTGCGCAGAGCGCATTCCCGAGTGGGAGGAGCTGCCCGACGGGCGGCGCGTGGCGTGCCACCGCTGGCGCGAGCTGCCTTAGACTCCTATTCTTCCCCCATGATGAGCGAAGCGGGTATCCGGCCCAGCGACAGCCTCAGGCACGTGCGCTATGAGATCCGCGGGCGCCTCGCGCGGCGCGCCCACGAGCTCGAGCGCCAGGGCTACGAGATCGTCTCGCTCAACATCGGCAACCCCAGAGCCTTCGGCCTGCGCACGCCCGAGACCATGCGGCTCGCCATGATCGAGAACCTCGCGGAGGCGGAAGGCTACTGCCACCAGAAGGGCATCTTTCCGGCGCGCGAGGCGGTGGTCATGCAGCAGCAGGCCCGCGGTATCACCGGGGTCACCGCCGAGGATGTCTTCATCGGCAACGGCGTGAGCGAGCTCATCGACCTGGTGCTGCGCGCGCTCCTTGACGAGGGCGACGAAGTGCTGGTGCCGAGCCCGGACTATCCCTTGTGGACCGCGGCCGTCACCCTCAACCGCGGCCGCGCCGTGCACTATCCCTGCCGCCCCGGGAACGCCTTCGTGCCCGACCCGCAGGAAGTGGCGCAGCTGGTGACGCCCCGGACGCGCGCCCTGGTCATCATCAATCCCAACAATCCCACCGGCGCGGTCTATCCGCGTGCGGTTCTGGAAGCGCTCGCGCAACTGGCCGAGCGACGCGGTCTGATCGTCTTCAGCGACGAGATCTACGATCAGATGACTTACGACGGCGCCGAGTTCGTGCCCATGGCGACCCTGGTGCGCGATACGCTGTGCGCGACACTCTCGGGCCTGTCCAAGGTCTATCGCGCCTGCGGCTACCGCGTGGGCTGGGCGGTGTTCTCCGGACGCACCCATGCGGCGGCCGAATATCTGAACGCCCTCGAGCTGCTTGCCTCGCTCCGCCTGTGCAGCAACGTGCTGGCGCAGTGGGCGGTGCAGACCGCCCTCGGCGGGCACCAGAGCATTCGGGAGCTGATCTCGCCGGGCGGGCGGCTGCACGACTCGCGCGCCGCGATCCTCACGGCAGTGCAGGGCAGCCGGTTTCTGAGGCTCGCGCCTCCCGGCGGGGCGATGTACGCGTTCGTGGGGGTGGAGACGGGTGCGCTGCCGGGCTTCGACGATCAGCAATTCACGCTCGACCTGCTCGAGCAGAAGCACGTGCTGGTCGCGCCGGGCGTCAGCTTCAACGTGCCGTACCGCAATCACTTCCGCATCACCAACCTCCCCGATGCGGCCACGCTCCGCGATGTCTTCGCTCGCATCGAGGAGCTGCTCGGCGCCTACGCGGCCGCGACGCGCGAGAGCTCGCGTGCCGGGGGCACGGCCAGCAACGTGGTGGGTGCGAGCTCGCGCTTCAAGTAACTTATCTAAAGAGATCCTAATAGCCTGTTTTGTTTAGGCTTCCAACCGACCTAACCGAGCATCTGCGCGATCACGGCACCCTCGTCGTGCCGTCCCCGCAGCGAGCGCACGCGGTGCGCCTCGCACACGCGGCAGCAAGGCTGCAGGCGGGCAGGCGCGTCTGGGCGAGCGCGGATGTGCACTCGAGCGCGGTGTGGCTGCGGCAGGAGGCGGAGCGCTGCGCCGCCGCGGCCGCGAGCGAGTGGCCGCGGCTGCTGACGAGCGCCGAGGAGTGGCTGCTGTGGCGAGAATACGCGGCGGCGGCCACGCGCCGCTTCGCGCTCGTGAACGGCGGCGCGCTGGCGGACTCGCTCCAGCACTCGAGTGAGCTGGCTGCGCACTACGGTATCGCCCCCAGCGCCGGCGCCCCCGACAGCGAGGCGACTCTGCTGTGCGAGGCCCAACGGGTGTTTGACGAGCGCTGCCGCTCGCTGCACGCGGCGAGCGTGGGCTCGCTCCTGCATCGGATCGCGGCGACGGGGGCGGGCGGCGGCCGCGCGCTGCTCTTGCGGGGCTTCGATACCCTCGCGCCGCGCCTGCGCTCGATCGCGGCGGCGCGCCAGCCGCGCGCCGTGCCGCAGGCCCCGCAGAGGCGCGCCCCATCCGCCGCAACGAGGGTCCTGCGCGCCGCCGATGCGCAGGAGGAGCTCGAGCGGATCGCGGCGTGGTGTCGCGAGCGCGTCCTGGTGCAACCCGACGCGCGGCTGCTCGTCATCCTGCCCGGTGCCCCCGGAGAGCGCGAGCGGCTGGCGGCACTCATTCGCCAGGCCCTCGATCCACACAGCGTGCTCGCTGGCGCAGCGCCTGCCGATACGCCTACGCCGGTCGCCATCGAGGGCGGTCAGCCCCTCGCCCAGCTGCCGATGATCGCGCATGCGCTCACGACGCTCGACTGGCTCGCAGGCCGCGAGGGGGATTTTGAATCCTTCAGCCGCTGGCTGCGCGCGCCGCACTGGAGCGCTCCTTCTGCCGCCGCGCGCGCGCGGCTGGATCTCACGTTACGCGAGCGCGCCTCACCCAGCCTGCGCCTGCGCGAGCTCCTGGGGGGGCTGCGGCTGGCAGCGCCGCAGCTGCAGGCCGCGGCACGCGAATTCACCGCGCAGCTCGCCAACGCCGCCGCCGCGCTCGGGGAGGGGAGCGGCTCCCCGCGCGCCTGGTCGGAGCGCTTCGCTGCGGCGCTCACCGCGGCCGGCTGGCCCGGGCCAGCTGCTGCGCACAGTGCCGGCCAGCAGACCCTCATGCGCTGGCATGAGCTGCTTGAGGAGTTCGGGGAACTCAGCGGCACCCTCGGGTCCGTGGCGCGCGCGCAAGCGCTCGGCCTCCTGAGGGAACTCGCTGCGCGCAGCGCCTTCCGGCCGGCCGATGCGGACCCGACCGTCACTCTCTCGCCCGCGCTCGCCGACCCGGTGGTCGAGTACGACGGCATCTGGGTGGCGGGGCTGCACGCCGAGGTGTTTCCGCAACCGGTCCAGCCGGACCCGTTCCTGCCGCTGCCCGCCCAGGTGACTGCGGGCATTCCGGCGGCAAGTGCTGCGGGGCGCCTTGCACAGGCGCGCGCCCTGCTCGCGGCCTGGCAGCGCGGGGCCGATGAGCTGGTGCTGTCGGCGCCCCTGTATTCCCAGGATCTGCAGCTGCTGCCCAGCCCGCTGCTGGCAGGCGCCGAGCTCGAACCGCCCGCGCACCGCGCGCCGTGGCTGCCGGCGAGTCTGCATCGCGAGGGTCTGACCGAATCGCTCATCGACGCCACCGGACCTCCGTGGACCCCCGCCCAGCCGTTGCCGCGGGGCACGAGGAGTCTCACTCTGCAGAACCAGTGTCCGTTTCGCGCCTACGCGGAATTGCGGCTCGGCAGCACGCGGCGCGAGAGCGTGGAGCCGGGCATTGCGGCCAACCGCCGCGGTGAGCTGCTGCACGCCGCGCTGCAGAAACTGTGGGAGCAGTTGCGCGACTCGCGCTCGCTCGGGGCGCTGTCGGGTGCGGCGCTCGAGGCGCTCATCGCGACGAGCGTCGAGCGGGCGGCGCAGGCCCTGGCAGGTCCTGCGAGCCGGCGCCGCCGGCAGCGCGCCTCCGCCGACACGCAGCTCGACCTGTTCGTGGAAATGCCGCCCGCGCTCGCGCGCGAGTGCCGCCGTGCGGCGCGCCTGATTTTGAGGTTATGCGAACGCGAGCGCGAACGCTCGCCCTTCAGCGTGCACTCGCTCGAGAGTGATGCCGAGCTCACTCTCGCGGGGGCGAGCTTGCGCATGCGCATCGATCGCGTCGACGCCCTCGCCGGCGGCGGGCGCGCGATCCTCGATTACAAGAGCGGGCGGCGCGTGAGCGCAGACTGGTACGGCGAGCGGCCGACGCATCCGCAATTGCTGGCCTACTCGGAAGCCCTCGGCGAGGAGGTGGTGGCCCTCGCCACCGTGAGCGTGAATGCGCGCGAGGTGCGTTTCGACGGCATCGCGCGCTCACCGAGGCTGCTGCCCGCGGTCAGGGCCGTGCGAGCGGCGGGCGCAGCCGATGCCTGGGCAGAGCAGCGGCGCGCCTGGCGGGCCATCCTCACGGGTCTGATCCGCGACTTTCTCGCCGGCGAGGCGGCCGTCGACCCGCGGCCCGGGGCCTGCGACTACTGTCACGTCATCGACATCTGCCGCATCAGCGAACGCGCGGGCGGCGTGGATCCACCCGGGGCTTCGCCCGAGGCCGCCGATGAATGAGCTCGCCCGTGCCGATGCCGAGGCCCGCGAGCGCGCCCTCGACCCGCAGCGCTCGATCCTGCTGCAGGCGCCGGCCGGATCCGGCAAGACCTCCATGCTCACGCAGCGCTTCCTGCGCCTGTTGCGCACGGTGGAGGAGCCGGGCGCGATCCTCGCCATCACCTTCACGCGCAAGGCCGCGGCCGAGATGCGCGCCCGCGTGACACAGGCGCTGCGCGGGCAGAGCGCAGCCGATGACCCGTGCGCCGGGGAGCTGCGCGCGCTCACCGCGGCGGCGCTGCGCCACGGCGCGGCGCGCGGCTGGAATCTCGCGCAGGATCCGGGCGCGCTGCGGATCCAGACCATCGACTCGTTCACCCATTGGCTTGCGAGCCAGCTGCCGATCGCCGCCCGGGCCGGCGGCACATTGCGGGTCACCGAGACGCCGCAGGAGCTGTATCGGCGTGCGGCGCGCCGCACGCTGCTGGCCGCGGAGGCCGATGCCGTGCTCGGCGCCGACACCGAGCTGCTGTTCGAGCGTCTCGACAACCACTGGAACAACCTCGAGAGGCTGCTCGCGGACATGCTGGGTGAGCGCGCGCACTGGCTGCGCTACGTGCTGCAGACCGGACCGGGACAGCTGTGCGCGCGCGTCAACGCGAGTCTCGAGCACATCATCCGCGATCACCTGGCAGCGGCCGGTGCAGCTCTGCCGCCTGCGCTGCTGCTTGCCGCGCAGCAGCTCCCCGGCGTCGGAGCGCTGGGGGGCGATCCCGCGCACCTTCCGGCCTGGAAGCGCCTCGCAGACTGCACCCTGACGGGTGGGCGCTGGCGTGTGCGGCTCACCGAGGAGCTGCTCGGACCCGCGTACGCGCAGGCGCCGGCGCGCGAGGCGCTGCGCTCCTGCATCGCTCAATTGAGCCGCACGCCGGGGAGCGCGCAGCTGCTGCAGGCGGTCGCTGCACTGCCGGCGGCGGCCCTGAGTGCGGAAGACGAGGCGGCGATCGCGGCGCTGGCGCGCGTGCTCGAGCACGCGGCGCGCGAGCTGCACGTGGAATTCGCGGAAGCTGGGCGCGTCGATTACACCTACGTCACCGGTGCGGCGCGCGCAGCGCTCGCCGAGGCGGGGCTCCCCACGGAGCTGGCGCTGCGCACCGGCCTGGCGTTCAGCCACATTCTGGTCGATGAATTCCAGGACACCTCGCTCGCGCAGTTTCAGCTGCTCGAATCGCTGACCGCCGCCTGGCAGCAGGGCGATGGGCGCACGCTGTTCATCGTGGGCGATCCGATGCAGTCGATCTACCGCTTCCGCGATGCGGAGGTCGGCCTGTTCATCACCGCGCGCGAGCATGGAATCGGCAACGTGCGCCTCACGCCGCTGCGGCTCACGCGCAATTTCCGCGCCACGCCCGCACTCGTCGACTGGAGCAACGAGGTGTTTGCGCAGGTGTTTCCCGCCGCCGACGAGCTGCGCGCCGGGGCGATCGCCTTCAGCGCCAGTGTGGCCGCCCGCTTGCCGGCCGAGAGGTCGCCCCCGGCGCACGCAAGCGTGCAACTGCGCCTGTTTCCCGGCGACCGCGATGCCGAGGCGCGCTCGATTGCCGCGCGCATCAGCGAGCTGCGGGGGCGCGCGCCTGAGGCGCGCGTGGCGGTGCTGGTGGCGGCGCACGCGCACGCCGTTCCGATCGTGAATGTGCTGCGGACAGCCGGCGTCGAGGTGCTCGGGGTGGACCTGGTGCCCTTGGCGCAGCGGCCGATCGTGCGCGACCTGGTGCAGCTTGCCCGGGCGTTGCACGATCTCGGCGACCGCAGCGCCTGGCTCGCCGTGCTGCGCGCTCCCTGGTGTGGCGCGAGCCTGGCGACGCTCACCGCGCTCTCGGGTCCCGAGGATCCGCAGCTTCTCTGGGAAGCGCTCGCGGACGCCGCTCGCCTGGCGCGCTGTGCGCCGCGTGATCTTGCGCGCCTGGTGCGCGTGCGCGACGTGCTCGCGCGCGCGCTCGAGCGGCGCGACAGCGGCCCGGCGGCAGACTGGCTCGAGGCGACCTGGGTACAGCTGGGCGCGCCGGACGCGTACCCGCGGGCGGAGCTCGGGGACGCCCGGGTGTTCTTCTCGGCGCTGGCCGAACGGGCCGCCGCCTTCGAGTGGCGGGGGCCCGAGGACTTCCCGGCCCTGCTACAGGACCTGTACAGCGCTGCGGATGCCGCGGGGGCAAACCCCGTCCAGGTCATGACCATTCACCGCGCCAAGGGTCTGGAGTTCGATCATGTGTTGGTGCCGGGACTCGACCGCGGCGTCGGCGCCGGCGAGCGGCCGCTGCTGCGCTGGATCGACCTGCCGCGCGAGCGCGGTGCGAGTGATCTCATCGTGGCGCCTGCTGCGGCCATCGGGGAGGAGGGCGGGGGCGAGTTGAATGCGTTCCTCGCCGGGTTGCTCACGACCCGTGCCAGGCACGAGCGCACGCGCCTCATGTACGTGGCTGCAACCCGTGCCCGCGAGACGCTGCATCTGTCCGCTGCCCCGAAGATGAAGAGCGGCGGGCGCCTCGACCCGGACCCGCGCTCGCTGCTCGCGTGTCTGTGGCCGGCGCTCGCTGAGCGCTTCCAGGTACAGGCGCCGGCCCCCGGCGCGCCAGCCGCAAGACGCGCCCAGGCATTGCCGCTGCGGCGCCTGAGCGACTTGTGGCGCCCACCGCAGCTGCCCGCGGCCGAGCCGTTGCCGCATCTGCCCCTCGAGCGCTCCTCGATCGAGGCCCCTGAATTCAGCTGGGTCGGGGAAACCCAGCGTCACATCGGCACCGTGGTGCACGCGCTGCTGGCGCAGATCGCCGACGCGCCTGCACTGCCCACCGGCGCGCAGCTTCAGGCGCAGCGCGATGCGGTGCTGCGGCAGCTGCGCCGCGCGGGAGTGCCTGAGCGCGAGGCAGCGGAGGCGGCGAGCCTGGTGCTCACGGCCCTCGCGCGCACGCTCGGCGACGAGCGCGGCCGCTGGATACTCGGCGCCGGACACCCCGAGGCGCACAGCGAGCTCGCCCTGACCGGCGTCACCGCCGGCCGACTGCGCAGCGTCGTGATCGATCGCTGCTTCGTGGATGAGGCCGGCACGCGCTGGGTGATCGACTACAAAACCAGCCGCCACGAGGGCGGCTCGCTCGAGAGCTTCCTCGACCACGAAATGCAGCGCTACCAGGGTCAGCTGTCGGACTACCTCGCGCTGGCGCGCTCACTCGGACCGCAACCGGTCCGGGCGGCGTTGTACTTTCCGCTGCTCGGGGCGTTCCGCGAGCTCAGCTGAGGCCTCCCTTGATTTGCGTGCCTGGCCGCCGCATCGCAACACGAGAGCAGGCCGCGCGTGCGAGGTTTGGTTCGCACGTCGTGCCTTCGGTCAGGCGAACGCGATCAACATCTCGAAAGTTTACCAGCGGATGACCGGGTTTCGCCCCATTGTTCATCCTAGTGCTCGATGTTAGGGTGCGTCCCCGCCGCGGGGCGGCGTTAAAGACATTCCAACTACAAGCGACAGGGGACACCCATGTTGCGACTCAGCGGTGCGAACCACGCGCCGGGTACCGCCCGGACAGAATCACAAGCAACACGCCCCTCGCGCGTAACGCAAAGGAGCGGATGTCTGTTTGACGTCGAGGCGATCTCTACATAAAGGAGGTTAGCGATATGCGCATCGATAGACGATGGTCTGTGGCGATGGCCATCCTGTTCCTGCCTTTGTTGGTCGTAGGAAACGCCTATGGTGAAACCAAGTACCGGTGGGACATTGTCAATCTCACCCTTGTTGGCATGACGCCCAATATCAACGCCGGCGGAATCGCATCGGCGCAGGCGCAAGATAACTCCATGATCACGGTCACGGGTTCCGGGACCTTCACAGTCGGGGATGATGATGTGAGCGGAGGGGGAACCTGGAAGACATTCGCCCCCGACGGCACCACAGTGACCGGAAAGGGGGACTACCGCGTGACACTGCTCGTGCGCTTCGAAGTGGCGCCGGGACACCAGACGAGTGTCTTGCACGACAATATCGGCGACGGCACCTTGACCGACAATCGAGCCGGGCTGGCGATTCTTCGAGTCGCCTACGACGATGGCAGCAAAGGAATCCTTGCGGTCAGCTGTCATCTGAGTGGCAATCCGCCGCCCCAGGGGCCCGATGCAGCGCCCGCGTCCATATTCGAGGGGATCACGGCATCCAAGGGTTTTGTGGACTACTGGAACCGCGTGGCCCCGACGGGGTCCCCGGGTACTGCCAACGCGAATCGCACGCTCTTCCACATTCTTTCAGGGGATTAGCCGCCGGCTTCGGGGGGACGGACCTAGTCGGCAACGACAAGGATGCACGGTCCGCGGACGATCCGGCGTGGTGGGCGATATGCCCACCACGCCCTTGCGTCTGAGCAGGCTTCGTTCCAGGGAGCACCCGATGGGGTTTTGTTCCAAGTGAAGGGGTGAGAACATCATGAGCCGTACAATCCTTACTGTTGCTCTTGCCGTTCTGTCCTTGACCACCAGCGCTCTGGCGTGGGGGGAGGACGGAGGAGGAGTCGTCAAGGGGGGCGCCACGACGACCGTGGCCGGTGGCACGGGAGCACCGGATTTCACGCCGGTTATCACCAAGCTCACCTTTCACTGGCGGGACGGCCAAGGCCGCTTCGAGTGCCTGGCGCTCGCGCCCACCAGCGCAAAGGCCGGCAACCCGGGGAGTGGGAATTTCGATACCAACGTCATGTACGTGACCGGAGCGATTACCGGGGTCCAGATCAACGGATCCGTCGCGGTCTTGACGGGCTCAGCCACCGTCACCGGCCTCGGTGCCGGCACGAACGTACCCTTCACGGCGACCGCCGAACGTGGAGGCCCGGGCACGACGTTTGTGCTCACGGTTTCCGGGCTCACGTTTCACGAGACGATCCTGGAAGGTCAAATTACTTTCTAACTTCATGAGCAGGACCTTCCGACGCAGCTGCGAACGGCTGGTCGCCTTGTGTGCTTTCGCCTTTGTGACTGTGGCGTTGGGGTAAAGCCCGACCCGCCGTCGGGGCTACCAGCGACCCCCAAACGATTGTCGAGGTAGGCAATCACCCCGACAGCAGCGCGAGCGCTAAGCGCGCGCTGCAGGCGCCGGCGGCTATTCAACCGCCGGCGCCATGCCTCAGAACGACAGGAACGCCCCAATGTTGAAGTTGGTGCTGTGGTCGCTGTTGCCGTTGTGCGCGTCGGCATGCACATCGCTGACCTCGGCCAGCAGCGTCAGGTTCTTGGTGAGCGAGTCGTAGACGCCGCCGGTGACCTTGCGGTTCTTGGACACCAGGGTGGGCGCAACCTCGGCGTTGGCGAGGTCGAGCTTGCTTTCCCCGTAGTTGACGCCGAACTTCACGGCGCCGACCTTGTAGGTCGCCTGCACCAGGAACCCGTCCGAGTCGCGCGTGTCACCCGCGTCGTCGGCCGACCGGATGAAGAGGCCAGTCGTGCCCAGCCCGCTGCCGTGGTAGTAGTAGGCGAACGCCTCAAGATCTTCCACGTCGATCTTGGCGAACACGTCGAATCCCGTACCATTGTAGTCGTAGGCGGTGCCGCCGTTGACGAAGTCCTGCTTCTGCGAGATGAACGTGGCGGACCCGTAGAACTTCATCGTGTTGGAGATCGGCACCGTCCAGGCGACCTTGCCGTGAAAGCCCGGCGCCTTCTTGCCGGCCGGAGTGCCGGCGCCGCCAGCCAAGGCGGTGATCGGATCGAAGATCCCGATCGTGAAATTCAACCCGGAAAAGTCCGCCGTCGTGTAGTCCATCTGCGCGAGCGTGTCGACGTAGATGTAGCCTAAGCCGATCGAGCCGAGCGTGGTGTTCGCCGGCGCCGGGCTCGAGGCACTGCCGGCCACGCCGACACCGGGCAGGGTCATGTCGTTGATGATGGCATCGAAACCGAACAGGCCGAAGTTGCGCCCGAACAGGAAGGTCCCCAGGTCCTTGTTGCCGAAGGTCATGTAGACCTGACGAACGTCCAGGCCCGTGGTGCCGAGCGCGGTGTTTGTGGCTCCGGCAGTCTGCTGCAGATTGGGACTGCCGCCGTCGTTGGTCGCGATGCCGGGATACAGCCCGAGGTGCGCCGACAGGTCGTAGCCCCCCTGCGTCGTCGCGACTCCGAACGTGAAGGCAGCCGGCAGCAGGCCGTTACCGACGTTGGACACATTGGTGCCACTCTGGCTGCCAACACATGCGAGACCGCCGCCGTTGGCAACCGCGACTGCCGCCGGGGTCGGGTCTTCGCAGTTGGAATAGATGTAATGGACGTTGACGTTGCCGTCGATGGAGAACGTCCAGGCGCCGTCGGCGGTCTTGAGATCCACGGCCCCTGCCGGCGTCCCCATCAAGCCGATCAGGACTCCCGCGGCCCAAAGCGCGAGTGGGTAGAGTTTTCCGCGGAGCTTGGTCATGAGTATCTCCTTGGCAGATCTTTTTGCGTTCGAACCCTTCATCGTGCGGTGATGCAGCATCCGTGTTGCGGATAGGCCTGCATCACCAAGCGGTAAAGCAAGTGATGTGCCAGTCGCCGTGGCGAGGCAACAACAGGGGGCGGTGTTATCGAACAAGAGGTTATCGGCCACGCGCCGCGCGGCAGACAGCGGCGTTGCCAGAAAAGCTACACTCGGCGGGCGTTGTGTTACCCACGCGCTACACCGCACGGCTCCAAGCACCCTGCTGCGCGCTGAGCTGCTGCGGGCGCTGCAGCGGGTTGCCGCGGAATCATCCGGTATGCTCGCCAGGCTTGCAGCCGCAGTCCGCCAGGTACCCGGAGAAACGCAAGGCCGAGCTGGCGCTGCTTGGCTCAATCCTCATAGCAGGCGTTGTGGCACATGCCGCGCTCGCGGCTGAGGCCGATTCGCCGGGGCTGCCCGGCAATGCCGCTACCGCCCAGGAGCTTCCCCAGGTGATGGTCATCGGCAACGCGCCGCTGCCAGGCTTCGGTCTGCCGTTGAATCAGGTGTCGTCGAACGTCCAGACCGCGAATAGTGAGGACCTGAAGCGCGCTCAGACTACCGGCGTCGCCGCTTACCTGAACAGGAGCTTCAGCGGCGTGAACGTCAGCGAGAGCGCCGACAACCCCTTCCAGCTGGACATCAACTATCACGGGTTCAGCGCCTCGCCGTTGCTCGGAACGCCCGAGGGCTTGTCCGTCTACGTCGATGGGGTGCGCGTCAATGAGTCCTTCGGCGACACGGTCAACTGGGACCTGATCCCGGAATCTGCGATCTCCACCCTGTCACTCATTTCCGGCTCCAACCCGGTTTTCGGACTCAACACTCTGGGCGGAGCGCTGTCGCTGCAAACCAAGAGCGGACACGACAATCCCGGAACGGAATTCGAAGCCTATGGCGGCTCCTTCGGTCGTCGCTCGTTGCAGGGGGAGAGCGGCGGTGCGATCGGCCCCTTCGACTACTTCGCCACGGCTCACTACTTCGACGAGACCGGCTGGCGCGACATGTCGCCAACAACCGTCCGGCAGGCTTTCGGCAAGGTGGGTTGGCAGAACGACAAGTCCGACGTGGACCTGAGCTACACCTACGCCGATACGCGCCTGTTCGGCAACGGCGCGGCGCCGTTGAGCATGCTCTACTACCGGCGCGAGCAGAGCTACACGCCCGACTCCACCCACAACCTGCTGCACTTCGTGAACCTCACCGCCACACAATTTCTATCCGAGCGCCTGTTGCTCTCGGCGAACGCCTACTATCGCCGTCTGATCACCGCCAACAGCAACGGCAGCAACAACGACAATTACCTCACCAGCGCCTACGCCGGGCCGCCGCTCGATTGCAGCGTACCGCCCGCGGACCGGCTCGGGATCGCTTATTGCTCGAACGCCACGACGCAGGTGTCGGAGCTGCTGCAGCGTACGGCGGGATTCGGCCTGCAGTTGACCGACACGCAGGACGTTTTCGGCTGGAAAAACCAGGGCATTCTCGGCGCCGACTACCACGATTGCGCTGACGAGTTTACCCAGGCATTCCAGTACGGAAACTTCGCCGCCGATCGCACGCTCATCTATCTCGCCAATCCGCTCAACAACGAGACGGTCATCTCGCTGCGGGGCAGCAACAGGATCTCCGGTGCTTACCTGACCGACACCCTGTCTGCGGGCAGAGCGGTCCACCTCACGGTCTCCGCCCGTTACAACCGCAGCACCGAAACGCTCAACGGCTATCACGTCGACACCGACGTGGGCGATGCGGGCTCGGGCTTCGATCAGGCCGGCCCGCTGGTCGGCCAACACACCTTCACTCGCATCAATCCGGCCATCGGCTTCACGGTCACGCCGACTGAAGCGGTGACCTACTACGCCAACTACAACGAGGCGAGCCGCGCACCGAGCGTCGTGGAGCTGGGATGCGCAAACCCGCTGCAACCTTGCGGGCTGCCGAACGATTTTGCGAGCGATCCGGATCTGAAGCAGGTGGTGGCGCACACACTCGAGATAGGGCTGCGCGGCAATCCGGCGGATCAGCGCCTGAACTGGAGCGCCGACGCTTTTCGCACCCTGAACCGCGACGACCTCGAGTTCATCGCCACGACTACCAATGCAGGCTACTTCGACAACGTCGGCAGTACGCGCCGGCAAGGGCTTGACTTCGCCGTGGGCGGAAAAGCCGGCGGCCTGCAGTGGCGTCTGGCCTATAGCCTCGTCGATGCGACCTTCCGCTCGGGCTTTGTCGTCAGCGCCCAATCAAACAGCACCGCGGACGCCAACGGCGACATCGTGGTCCGTCCCGGAGACCGCATTCCCCTGACACCGCGCCACACCGGCAGGCTGCTGCTCGATTACCAGCTGAGTCCGCGCCTGGAGCTCGGCGGCAACCTCATCGTGGTTTCCGGCTCCTATCTGCATGGCAACGAAAACAATGCCAATCAGGCGGGCGGCACCAACGGTGCAGGCGCCTTCATCTCCCCGACCGGCAGCGGATGGATTCCGAGCTATGCGGTCATTGATCTGCAGGGAACCTGGCACCTCGAAAAGTCCGTCGCCCTGTTCGCCCGCATCGCAAACGTGCTGGACCAGCAGTATTCCACCGCGGGCTTTCTGACCACCAACACCTTCAACCCGGATGGCACGTTCCGCTCCAACCCGCTCGACCGGACCCACGAGAACGCAGTCTCTCCGGGCACGCCGCGCGCACTGTGGGCCGGTGTGAGGGTGCACTTCGACTAGCAGGTGAGCACGAGGCTGTGCCATTTCCGTCACAGACTCGCGCGCGGCGCACACCGGGCGCCGCCTGGTTGCATCGCCGTGAGCCGCTCGACATACTCACTGTGTGTGGACCGGCAGTGCTCCAATAACAGGAGAGCGGCTATGACCTGGGTGACTCCTGCTGCGATTGACTTGCGACTTGGCTTCGAGATTACCTCCTACGTGGCCCATCGCTGATCGCGCCGGCCGCCCGCTGTCAGCGCGGGCGGCTCTTTACCTGATGCCGCTCGGTATCCAACGGGTGCAGATCCGCGTATTGCGTGCACGCGGCAAGAGAGCGTAACGGCGCGCGCGCCTGCTGACGCGCGCGGTTGTGGGGTGTTCATGCGCCCGACTCGAACCCTGGCTGCGACGGCGCTGGCCGTCTGCGTCCTTCTGGCCGGCGCCGCGCTCACCCGCACGCCAGCGCCGGCAGCAGCCGCGGCGCAGCCCGAATTCGGCGGTCAATGCGCGCTCGGGCTGGCCGAGGGGCATTCGATCGCGACGGACTGCTCGATCAGCTGGACGGCACGCGACGGCAAGCTCTACTGCTTCAGCAGCGAGCAGGCCAGGAAGCAGTTCCTCGAGGACCCGCAGGGCAACATCCAGCGTGCGCTCGACTTCAGCGCGGCCGGCGCGGTGCAGGCGACCGGCGAACGCATGGACGCGTACAAGACCGAAGAGGTCGAGACCTTTGTCTCGCGCGCCATCGCCGAGACGGTCGCGCACAACGGCGGCATCTTCCCGCTCGTCGACCCGGTGAGTGGCGCGACGCTCAGGCTGATCTATGAAAAAATCGACTTCACGCGCACGCTCCACGGCTATGGCTTCTTTCCGGACGTGATCTTCCACGCACAGGACGATGCGCAGAAGCGCTATCTGATCGACTTCTGGGTCAAGCCGGGAGCGGACAAGCTCGAGATCGTCGATACCCGCATCCGCAAGGCGCCCAGGCGCGAGGGCACGGCGTGGACGCTGCAGACCCGCCAGCCGATTCCGTGGTGGTGGATTCCGGCATCGGAGCATCCCGGCAAGACCGAGCAGACGCGCGGGTGGGAAGTGATGTCGGCGGTGGAAGAGAGCGTCGTGCAGAGGCGCGATCCGAAGCAGGGGACCATGAAGCTCAAGGACCCCGTGACCGGCGAGACGCTCCAACTGGACTTCGTAGGTACTCACCAGCCCGTGCGTCGCCTGGCGCAGGACGGTCGCTACTTCGCGTGCACGGATTTCCGCAAGGCCGGCACGACCGACCAGTTCTACGACATCGACTTCTGGGTAAACGAGCACGGCGGCAAGCTGACGGTGGACGAGATCCGCTTGCACAAGGTGCCGGTGAAGCAGGAGGACGGCACCTGGGTGCAGAAGTCGCGCTACAACTTCGACGATCTCAAGTTCGACGTCGTGCCCTAGTAGAAGGTCGTGCCCCAGTAGAAGAATGTCCTGGCGTCGCCGCGGTTCGGTCAAGGTCCCGACCCCACTGGTGCTGCTGCTGGCAGGGGTGGCCCATGCGCACGGACCCCCGGCGCTCGCGCTGACTGACGCGCAACAGCGCGCCGCGGGCGTGCGGGTCGAACATCCGGTTGCAATGGCGAACGTGCCGCAGGTGGAGGCCTACGGTCTGGTCCTCGATCCGGCGGCGCTCGTCACCGACATGGGCCGGATGGAGGGCACGCAGGCCGCCTGGCATGCAGCGCAGGCGGACGCCGTGCGCCTGGCCGGGCTCTACCGGGACAACCTGAACGCATCGCTCAGGTCCCTGCAGCTGGCGCAGGCGCAGGAGAGTGAGACCGGCGCGCAGGCACGGGCGGCTGCGGCGACGTTCGCGCTGCAGTGGGGGCCGGTAGCTGCGCTCGGCGCTCAGAAACGCCATGCCCTCATCGACGCCTTGAGCGCGAACCGCCAGCTCCTGGTGCGCGCCGGGCTCCCCGGACAGCACCTGGCGGACTCGGTGGGCCCCCGGGCGCTGCTGGACATCGACGGTGTGAACGTCGCGGCGCGCGTGCTCGGATCGCTGCCAAGAACCGACCCGCAGCTGCAGGGCGCCGCCTGGCTGCTCGCAGTCGATAGCGCGCCGGCGGGACTCGGACCGGGCGCGCACGTGCGGGTGCTGCTCGAGCGCGCGCCGGTCAAGGGCCTGCTGGTGCCGGCGGTGGCGCTGCTGTACGGCGAGAGCGGTGCCTACGTGTACCGTCACGTCGGCCGGAACCCCGGCGGCAAGCAGCAGTACGAGGCGGCCGCGGTGCAACTGCTCGCGGCCATGGGCGACGGCTGGCTGGTGAGCGGACTCAACGCCGCCGACGCCATCGTGGTGCAGGGCGCCGGCGTCCTGTGGTCGCTGCAGGGGATCAGCACCTTCTCGGCCGCGGAAGAAGAGCACGACTGAGCCCATGCTTGCCGCCAGCGTCCGTGGCTCGATCGCGCATCCGAAGATAGTCACGGCACTCTCGCTGCTGATTGCGCTGTTCGGCGTCAACGCGCTCCTGAACGCGCGGCTCGACGTGTTTCCCGACTTCGCCCCGCCGCACGTGCTGGTGCAGACCGAGGCGCCGGGGCTGGATGCCACTCAGGTCGAGGCGCTGGTGACGCGACCGCTCGAGGGCCTGCTCGCCGGCGCCGAGAGCATCGCCGCCATCCGCTCGACCTCGAGCCAGGGACTGTCGGCCATTCAGGTCGTCTTCGGCGCAGCCGGTGACCCGTATCGACAGCGCCAGGTGATCACCGAACGCCTGGCACAGGCCGGGGCACTCCTGCCGGCCGGCGCCGGGCCGCCGCTTCTGTCGCCGCTCAGCTCCTCGATGGAGTACCTGCTGCATTTCGGCTTCACGAGCGATCGGCTCTCGCCGCTGGAACTGCGTGATCTCATCCGCTGGACGGTCAAGCCGCAGATCCTCGCCGTTCCCGGGGTCGCGCAGGCGCAGATCTTCGGCGGCGATTCCCGGGAACGGCAGCTGCTGATCGACCCGCTCAGGCTGCAGGCGGCCGGGGTCACGCTCGATGAGGTGTACGAGGCGGTGCGCCGCGCGACCGAGCTCATCGGCGGCGGCTACCTGGAGACCGCCACTCAGCGCATCGTCCTGCAGGCCCAGGCGCCGGGCGATTCACCGCAAGCGCTCGCGCAGGCCGTGATCACCGCGCGCGAGGGCGTGCCACTGCGCCTCGGCGACGTCGCCACGGTGCAGGACGGCGCGGCGCCGCGCATCGGCGATGCGATGATCGGCGGACGCCCCGGGATACTCGTGGAGACCTCGACCCAGTTCGGCGCCAACACTCTCGAGGTGTCGTATGCGCTCGAGAACCGCCTCGCCACGCTCGCCCCGGCGCTCGCGGAGCGGGGTGTGCAATACCATCCGGCGCTCCTGAGGCCGGCGAGCTTCATCGAGAGCGCGATCGCGAAGCTGCGCAATTCCCTGTTGGTCGGGGCAGTGCTGGTGGTCGCGCTGCTGCTCGTTACGCTGCGTGACTGGCGGGGCGCGCTGATCTCGTTCAGCTCGATTCCGGTGTCGCTGCTCGCGACGGTGTGGGTTCTCATGAGCCGCGGCATCTCGCTCAATACGATGAGCCTGGGCGGGCTGGTCGTTGCGCTCGGGGTCGTCGTCGACGATGCAGTGATCGATGTCGAGAACATCACGCGCCGGCGGCGGGAGGCGCCGCCCGGCACCGACGGCCGCCGGCTCCTCATCGATGCATCGCTCGAGGTCAGGCGCCCGGTGTTCTACGCCACCGCAGCGGTGGCCGTGGCGTTTCTGCCGATCTTCATGCTGTCCGGACTCCAGGGGTCGTTCTTCCGGCCGCTGGCGATGGCCTTCATGCTGGCGGTCGGCCTGTCGTTGCTGGTCGCCATGAGCGCCACGCCGGCGCTGTGCGCGCTCCTCATGGGCCGCTACGTGCCGCGACCGGAGGCGCTCTGGCTGCGCCGCTGCAAGACGCTGCAGCACCAGGCCATCGCCCGCCTGCATGCACGCCCGCTGTGGGTTCTCGTCACCCTGCTGTTGACGGGGGCCGTGGGCGCCGTGCTGCTGCCTGCACTGGGTGCGCGGCTCCTGCCGGACTTCCGCGAGGACTACCTGATCGCCCACGCCGCGCTGCGACCGGGCATCGCGCTCGAAGAGACCGCGCGCGTGGGCCGGCAGATCGCCGCCCGCCTCGCGGCCATCCGGGGCGTTCGCAGCGTCGCCGAGCAGATCGGACGCGCCGAGAACGGTCAGGATCCCGATGCGCCGAACAAGAGTGAGTTCGAGATCCGGCTCGACCGCTCGCAGGGATTCACGGCCGAGCAACTCGACGCCAAGGTCCGCGCGGTGTTCGACGACTTTCCTAACCAGCTCGTCGAGATCTATTCAGTGCTCGTCGAGCGCATCGGCGAGACCCTGTCCGGCGAAGGCGCACCATTTTTCGTCAGCGTGTTCGGCCCGGATCTGGACGTGGACGATCGGGTGGCTGCCGACATTGCCGCGGTGCTGCAGCGTCTGCCGCAAACGGGTAACGTACGCCTCAAGACACCGCCGCGCCAGGTCCAGCTGCGCGTGGCGTTGCGCCCGGACCGGCTGGTGCTCTACGGGCTGGACGCCTCCGCCGTGCTGCGCACGGTCAATGCGGCATTCCACGGAGCCTCCGTCGCCGAGCTCACCCGGGCCGATCGCAGCGTCCCCGTGACCGTGCACATCGCAGGCCTCCGTCCCACTCCCCGGAACGTCGGCGACCTGCTGCTGCGCGGCCGTGACGGGGCGCTGGTGCCGCTGTCCGCCGTCGCCACACTCGAGCTGGTGTCAGCGCGCAGCCTGATCGACCATGAGAGCGGACTGCGCCGCCAGATCGTCGTCGTCAATCCGAGGACTTCGGATCAGGCGGGCTACGCGCGGGCGGCACGCGAGGCGGTGGCGGCGCACGTGCAGCTGCCCCCCGACGTCTACCTGCGTTACGGCGGCGAAGCTCCCGCGGTCGCGGCTGCCGAAAAAGACCTGCTGCTGCATGCGCTCGCCGCCTTCGTGCTGATCGTGCTGCTGCTGGCGCTTGCCTTCGGCCGCGCCCGCCACGTTCTGCTGGTGCTCGTCGCCCTGCCGAGCGCGCTGCTCGGCGGCGTGGCCGCCGTGGCGGTCACCGGCGACACGCTGTCGCTTGGAGCGATGGTGGGCTTCATCGCCCTGTTCGGCATGGCGGCGCGCAACACGATCCTGCTCATCTCCCACTACGACCACCTGGTCGCGGTTGAAGGACAGCCGTGGGGACTCGCGAGCGCGGCGCGCGGCGCGGCGGAGCGGCTCACGCCGGTCCTGCTCACGGCCTCGCTCACGGCGCTTGCCCTGTTACCGGTCGCCATTCAGCTGCGCCAGCCCGGGCACGAGATCGAGGGGCCGATGGCGGTCGTGATCCTGGGAGGACTCGTCTCCTCGACGCTCGTCACTCTCCTCCTCATCCCGCCGCTGGCCGCGCGCTGGCTGCGCCCCGGCGAAGTCAAGCTCTAGCCGATCGCCCCGCCGCGCGCTCAGGTGCCGGGGCGTCGTGCCGCGCCTCTCGTTGACGAGGAGGGCGTTGCGCGCTGCATCAATCACCGGGCGCCTGCAGGCGATACGTAAGTGCTCGGAGCGCGTGTGTCACATTCGACACGACTCTGTGGCGGGCGCGACGCTTGGCCGCCCGCCGGCGCGAGGATGGTTCCGCGCCTGACGGGACAAGCCTATGATACGCGAGCTTTTCTTGCAGCGAGTGCGGCACTGGCACGGCACCTGCTAGAGGAACACCGGTCGCAAGGCTACGTCGCGGCGTCACGCTAGAGGGTGCGCCGTCGCCGGGGGCGGGGCGCTCGGACAATCTAACGATACAACGCGAATCGAGGAGACTGCGTATGCAATTCGATTCAAAGGGAAGGCTATGGAGGATGTTGGCAATCCTCGCACTCGTGGGCGGGTGCACCGCGGCGATCAGTGACGAGGTCACCGACCGCGCCAAGGACCCTGATCTGTGGGCGGCGCCCGGCGGCGACCAGGCCCTAACACGGCACAGCCGGCTGAAGGACATCACGACGGCGAACGTCAAGGGCCTGCAGATGGTCTGGTCGCAGTCGAGCGGAACCCTGCGCGGCCACGAGGGCCAGCCGCTGGTCGTCACCGTCGGCAACACTCCCATGATGTACATGGAGAGCGGCTGGCCGAACATCATTCAGGCGCTCGACCTCACCGATCCGGACCATCCGCGAGAGGTCTGGAACTACAAGAAGGCTACCAATCGCGATGATTCGGCGGTTCCGCGGGCCTGCTGCGATACCGTCAACCGCGGGCCGTCCTACGCGGACGGCAAGCTGGTGTTCGGCACCCTCGATGGCTTCGTCATCGCGCTCGACGCCAGGACCGGCAAGGAGGTCTGGGTCGTCAAGCACGCCTACCCCGCCAAGGGCGAGACCATCACACCGGCGCCGCTCATTGCCGACGGCAAGGTGGTGATCGGCTTCGGTGGCGATGAGTTCGCCGCCCGTGGTCGCCTGACCGCCTACGACCTCGCGAGCGGCCAGAAGGTCTGGGAGTGCCACAGCACCGGCAGCGACAAGGACGTGTGCCTGACGCCGGCCACCAACAAGGCGCACCCCGAATACGGCAAGGCCGGGTCGGATGTCGGTATCCACAGCTATCCCGGTGACGAGTGGCAGCGCGGCGGCGGGGCGATGTGGGGCTTTTACAGCTACGATCCGGAGCTGCACCTCGTCTATGCCTCGACCGGCAACCCCGGCCTGTGGAGCCCGTCCTATCGCTGCAGTGAGAAGACCCACGAGGCCTGCAACACCGGCAAGCAGGACAACAAGTGGTCGATGTCGATCTTCGCGCGCAAGCTCGACACCGGTGAGGCGGTCTGGGCGTACCAGATGACGCCGTTCGATCAGTGGGACTACGACGGCATCAACGAGAACATGCTCGAGGACCTGACGGTCGACGGCAAGGCGCGCAAGGTGCTCGTCCACTTCGACCGCAACGGCTTCGCCTACGTGCTCGACCGCACCGACGGCACGCTGCTGCGCGCTCACAAGTACGTGACGACGAACTGGGCGGAGAAGGTCGACATGAAGACCGGTCGCCCGATCAAGGTGAAGGAGCATTCACCGTTCGCGCCGGGCGGCAACACGCAGGCCTGCCCGTCGGCCATGGGCGGCAAGGACCAGCAGCCGTGCGCGATCGACCCGACCGAACCCGGCATGGCGTACTGCCCGACCAACAACTGGTGCATGGAAGACGAGCCCCAGGAGCGCTCGCATACGCAGCAGGGCACGGTGTACGTGTTCGCCAACGTGTACATGTACCCGGAGAAGCCCGGCATCACCGGTAAGTTCAAGAAGTTCAACTTCCTCACCGGCGAGACGGTGTGGGAAATTCCGGACCCGTATCCGAACTGGGGCGGAGCGCTGGTCACTGACGGCGGCCTGGCGTTCTACGGCAGCCTGAACGGCGACTTCCGCGCCGTCGACCGCGCCACCGGGGCAGTCCTGTGGCAGCGGCGTCTCGGCTCGGGCATCATCGGTAACCCGATCACCTACAAGATCGCCGGCAAGCAGTACGTGTCGGTGTGGAGCGGCATAGGCGGCTGGATCGGATTGCCGGTCACGGCGGGCCTGGACCTCAGCGACAAGTTCGGCGCCATCGGTGCAACCGCCATGACCAAGGCGGCGAACCTCGACAAGATTCCGATGGGCGGAACTCTCTACACGTTCCGTGTCGAATGAGCATGGTGAAGGCAAGTTGAGTGGGAAGCGCCCGGTCTTCAAGACCGGGCGCTTCATTTCGGGCCGCGACTCGCCGCGGCCCGGCACCCTGGGAGCTAAGCGATGGTGTGGAAACGGGCGGCGATTCTGGCGCCTGCCTCGCTGGCGATACTCGGGGCGGCGAGCGCGGCGGTTGCGGGGCGCGCCGGCCCCCTGCGCGTGTGCGCGGACCCGGGCAACATGCCGTTCTCCAACAACCGCGGCGAGGGCATCGAGAACAAGATCGCCGAGGTACTCGCCAGGAACCTGGGCACGGCGGTGCAGTACTACTACCGGCCCGGCATCGAGCGGGGCATGACGCGCACGACCTTGTACGCCGAGGAGTGCGACGTGATGTTCGACATGCCGGTGGACAGCGAGCGCGTACTGGTGACCACGCCGCTGTATCGCACGACCTTCGTGCTCGCCTCCCGCAGCGATCGCGGCATAACCATCAAGAACCTCGACGACCCGCGCCTGAAGACGCTCAAGGTCGGGGTCTACCAGACCTCGGCGATCCGCGAAGCGCTCGCCGACCATGACGTACGCAACGTCTCGATTCACTATCTCAGCCACGACGCGGACCTGGTGGCGGAGGATCAGCCGGCCTACCAGGTGCAGGAGGTGGTGGACGGCAAGCTCGATATCGCCGCCGTGTGGGGGCCGTTCGCCGGCTACTACAAGGCGATGAAGCACGCGCCGATCGCCCTGCAGCCGGTCAACCTCATGGAAGACGCCGTACCGCTCGAGTACGACCTGGCGGTCGCGGTGCGCACGAGCGACAAGGACCTGCAGGCGCAGCTGGACCGCGCGCTGCACGCCGAACGCGAGGCGATCCGTTCGATCCTCACCGAGTTCGGCGTCCCCCTGGTTCGTTGCGATACCTGTCTCGTCAGCGGCGACCTGCCTTCGCACGGACCCTACGCTGCGCCGCGGCGCCCAGCGCCAACCGGCCGTCCCTCGCGGACAGTCAGCATCGCACAGCTCGACGAGTGGCTTGCGCATGGCGCGAACCTCAACGTCGAGCTCAACAACGCGGTGCTCGCCGGCGACCAGGTGCGCATCGCCTACCTGCTCGACAGCAAGCACGTACCGATCGACGCCCTGGACCTGCAGGGTGAGACCGCGTTGCAGGTCGCCATCCGCCAGAAATCGCAAGTCCTGGTCCGCTATCTGCTCGGGCGCGGCGCCGGCGTGGCGGTACCCGACCGCGACGGCTGGACGCCCCTCATGACGGCCGCCTGGGTCGGCGACGGCCCGATTGTCACCCTGCTCACCAGGCAGCACGCGGACCCTGACGCCGCCGGCCCGGGTGACCTCACGCCGCTGGGCATCGCCTTGACCGGCGGCAAGGATGCAGCCACCGCGGCTCTGATCGAGTCGGGGGCTGACGTCAATCGCCCGGTGGGGGCGGGCGGGTACACGCCGCTCATGCTCGCCGTCGCCCAGCATTCCAAGACCGCCGCCCAGATGATCCTCAAACGCGGAGCGGACGTGAATGCCCGCAACCAGGGCGGCATCACGGCGCTCATGATCGCGGCGGCCGCCGACCAGCCGGAGCTCGTCGCACTGCTCGTCCAGGCGGGTGCGAACGTCGACGCCCGCAGCGAGACCGGTGAGACGGCGCTGTCGATTGCGCGGGCGAGGGATTATCAGGCGGTGGTGAAGCTGCTCGAGCAGCGGCCCTCGCCGACGACCTGACGCCTCGCCCGCGACACCGTACGACTGCCATCAACCGAAGAAGTGGGTCTTGGCAAAGTGCGTACTCCTCGGCTGTATGGTGCTGCTCGCGATCCCGGTCGTGAGCGCCGATGAGCCCAAGGCACAGCCGCCGGAGCCGCCCGCGGCGGCGCCGCCGGCCCCCGCGAACGCCATGAAGCCCGCGGATCGGGTCGAGGCGACGTCCAAGGGGCAACTGAAGAATCCGTACACCGACAGCAACGCCGCGATCGTGGAGGCGGGGTACAAGCTGTACATGCGCTACGGCTGCAACGGCTGCCACGGCGGCAATGGCGGCGGGGGCATGTGCCCGCCTCTGACCAACGACGTCTGGGTGTACGGCGGGGATGACGACACGCTCTTCCGGCTCGTTACGCTTGGGAGCGACGCGCTGCAGAGCAAGGGCTACACGCGCATCGGCACGGAGAACGTCGTCGGGCCCATGCCGCCGATGGGCCTGATCGTCGCGAGCGACGACGAGCTGTGGCGGATACTCGCCTTCGTCCGTTCCAACTTTCACGGGGCGCCGGAGAACAAGTTCGGCCAGCCGCCTGAAACGGTACCGCCCAATCCGTAGTGGGCTGCGCGGTGTGTGCGCCAGATCTGGCATCCTGTGGCGCGCGCGGCGCACGCCGCTCACGCGCGCGCACTGCGGCCGCGCGCGAAGCTGCGGCAAGTCACTGCGGAGAAAGGAGGTTTCTGGTCCTGCGGACGCTGGCACGCGGAATGCTAGGAGCTAAGCCGGGGCGCACCAGAACCTCAGGGTCTGACCGAGGAGATCCCACAGTGAAATCCAGAGCCGCCGTCGCCTGGGCCGCCGGCCGGCCATTGTCGATCGAGGAAGTGGACGTCGCCGCTCCCAAGACGGGCGAGGTCCTGGTCAAGATCGTCGCGACCGGAGTCTGCCACACCGACGCCTTCACACTGTCCGGGCGCGACCCGGAGGGCTTGTTCCCGGCGATTCTCGGTCACGAGGGCGGAGGCATCGTCCAGGAGGTGGGAGCCGGTGTCACGAGCGTGCGGGCCGGCGACCACGTGATCCCGCTGTACACACCCGAATGCGGCGAGTGCAAGTTCTGCCGCTCGGGGCGAACCAATCTCTGCCAGAAGATCCGCGCCACGCAGGGCAAGGGACTCATGCCCGACGGCACCACGCGCTTCTCCACCGGAGGCAAACCCGTGCTGCACTACATGGGCACGAGCACCTTCTCGGAGTACACGGTGCTGCCCGAAATCGCGGTCGCGAAGGTGAATGCCCGGGCGCCCCTCGACAAGGTCTGTCTGCTCGGCTGCGGCATCACCACCGGCATCGGCGCGGTGCTGAACACGGCCAAGGTGCGCCCGGGCTCCTCGGTCGCGGTATTCGGGTTGGGCGGCATCGGGTTGTCGGTGGTGCAGGGCGCGGTGATGGCCAAGGCCGGGCGGATCATCGGCATCGACACAAACCCCGAGAAATTCCCCATGGCCAGGTCGCTGGGCGCCACCGATTGCATCAACCCGAAGGACCATAACCTGCCCATCCAGCAAGTCATCATAGACATGACCGACGGTGGGGTCGACTACTCCTTCGAATGCATCGGCAACGTGAGCGTCATGCGCTCGGCGCTCGAGTGCTGCCACAAGGGCTGGGGGGAGTCGATCATCATCGGCGTCGCGGGTGCAGGCGAAGAGATACATACCCGCCCGTTTCAGCTGGTCACCGGCCGCGTCTGGCGCGGCTCGGCGTTCGGCGGCGTAAAGGGCCGCTCGCAGCTGCCCGGGTTCGTAGAGCGCTACCTCGGCGGGGAGATCAAGATCGACCAGATGGTCAGCGAGGTGCTGCCGCTCGAGGAGATCAACCGCGCGTTCGATCTGCTGCACGAGGGCAAGGTCATTCGCTCCGTCATCCGCTTCTGATGGGAGCTTCAACTTTGGCGGGACGCGTCGAAAACCGCCAGCACGCACTGCAGCAACGCCCGGTGCTGTCCGAAACGGGCCGTTTGCAGTAGCCTGTCGCATCCAAAGCCGGCCAGGGATGTCCACCGGAAATTGTCGGGGCACTCATGTCACGGATGGGGGGGACTGCTCCGGGCGCCGACGCTGGGGACCCCGGAGGAGCGTTCGGGGGACACACCATGCAAACGCGCTTGAACACCCAGAGCCACGCGGACCTGATCCACAGTGTCCTCGCCGGACACCGGGCGGGGCTGCCGATCGATGAGGTCATACGGCGCTCGTGGAGCCGCTGTCTCACGACCTACGCGCTGGATCCCTATCAGAGCAAGCGGCCGAACACCGTCGAGCATGCCGACCTGCTGGCACGCAGGCAGCGCATCGGTGCGGTGCTGGCGATTGCGCGCATCGAGATGGAAAGCCTCAGCAAGCTCATGCGGCGGTCCGAGTACAGCATCATCCTGACCGATCGCGATGGCGTCATCCTCAGCTACGTCGGCGATCCCGGTTTTGCGGCCACGGCGCGCCGCTGCGGTTTCCGCGAAGGCGTAGTGTGGAGCGAACAGGAACTGGGCACGAACGGCATGGGAACGTGCCTGACGACGCAACGGCCGATCGTCATACACCGCGCCGAGCATTTCCTCGCCCAGAACATCCAGCTGACCTGCTCCGCGGCCCCGATCTTCGACATGCGCGGGCAGCTGCTCGCCGCGCTCGACATTTCGGGCGCTTCCGCCACTGCGCAGACCCATACGCTGGCGCTGGTCGACATGGCGGCGCAGAACGTGGAGAACCGCGCACTGCTCGGTGCGTGCCGGGACTACTACGTGCTGCGCTTCCACCGCTGTGCGGAATTCGTCAGCACGCCCGGGGAAGGGGTGATCGCCTTCGATGAGCTCGGCACCATCAAGGGTGCGAACCGCAGTGCGCTGGAGCTGTTGAGATTTCGCGATCACGAGGCCCTGTGCGGGCAGCGCGTGGAGCGCGTCTTCGAGACGAGCCTCGCGAGCTTGCTGCAGCTCGCGGCGCGGCACAGGTTCCGGCCCGAGCCCCTGCCGTCGCCCCTGGCAAGGCGGCCGTGGTTCGCGATGCTGCAGGCGCCGGTGGAATCGCAGCGGCGAGCGATACCGGCGGCCGGCACTGCCGGGACCGCACCCGGCGTTGCGCGCCCGCCGGAGTCGGACCCATTGCAGTGCCTGCATTCCTCCGATCCGGTGATGCAGCAGAGCGTAGAAGTCCTGCGCCGGGTCATCGATCGCGACATCTCGGTGCTGTTGCTCGGCGAAACGGGCACCGGCAAGGGTTACTGCGCGCGCGCCATCCATGCCGCCAGCCGCCGTGCCGAAAAGCCGTTCCTGTCGGTGAACTGCGGCGCCATCCCCGAGCCGCTGATCGAGAGCGAGCTGTTCGGCCACAAACCCGGCGCGTTCACCGGTGCTGCCCGCGACGGCAGCATGGGCCGCATCCTGCAGGCAAACGGCGGCACGCTGTTCCTCGATGAGATCGGCGACATGCCGCTGCCACTGCAGGCGCGTCTCCTGAACGTCATCGAGGACCGCGAGGTGCTGCCGCTGGGTGGAACGAAGGCGATTCCGGTCGACGTGCGCATCATCAGCGCCACGCAGCACGACCCCGTGGAGTTGATCGCCAAGGGGCAGTTCCGCGATGATCTGTACTATCGCCTGAACGGCATCACCGTGCGCATCCCCCCGGTGCGCCAGCGCGCGGATATCCCCGATCTGATCCGCAAGCTGGTAGGCACGGAAGCGGGACCTGAGAACTCGGTTGACATCGATGTGGCGCTGCTCGAGCGACTCGCCAGGTACTCCTGGCCGGGCAACGTACGCCAGCTGCGCAACGTGGTGCGCACGATGCTGGCGCTGCGCAGCGGCAATCGCCTGACGCTCGCGGATTTCAACGACAGCTGGCTCACCGGCGCCACCCGCCCCGAGGAGCCCGTGGAGTCCGGCAAGCCGCCCGAAGCAGACCTCGAGAACGTGCTCGACAGCGCCGAATGCGACGCGCTGCGCCGGACGCTCGAGGCCTTCCACTGGAACATCAGTGCCGCGGCCTCGCGATTGCACCTCAGCCGGCGGACGCTGTACCGCAAGATGCACCGGCATGGGCTGGTACGGCACGCGGCGCCGACGGCGCTCACGGTCGTGGGTCGCGACCGCGACGCGGCTCATGACGAGGGCGGCGCACGGGCGCCGCCGAAAGGCCCGGCCGACGCGGGCTAGGTGACTCGCTGGCGAAGCGGGAGTCGATGACTCATGGCGAAATTCATGGCTGAACTTTACAAGCGAGGCAGGATTTATGGCAGTTTCAATTCACCCCTCCGTTGACAGCGGCGTAAAGAAAGGCACTCCCAATTTCGCCGGCGGCACCCTGACCTGCAAGTGCGCCCAGGCGCCGGTCACGGTCAGCATCGGGGCGAACGTGGCGTTCAATCATGCGTGCGGCTGCACCAAGTGCTGGAAACCCAAGGGCGCGCTCTTTTCTGTGGTCGGGGTGGTGGCGCGGGAGAAGCTCGCGGTCACGGCCAACGGCCAGAAGCTCAAGGTCGTCGACCCGAGCGCGACGATTCAGCGCTACGCCTGTACCGGATGCGGCGTTCACATGTACGGACGCATCGAGAACAAGGCCCACCCGTTCCATGGACTCGACTTCATTCACGTCGAGCTGTCGAAGGAGAAGGGCTGGGAGGAGCCGAGGTTCGCGGCGTTTGTCTCCTCGATCATCGAGTCCGGTGCCAAGCCCGAGCAGATGGGTGCGGTGCGCGCGCGGTTGAAGGAGCTCGGTCTTGAGCCCTACGACTGCCTCTCGCCGGCGCTGATGGACCTGATCGCAACGCATACGGCGAAGGCGAAGGGCGTGCTCGCGGCCTGAGCGCACGAGGGCGCCGCGCCGGCTTGCACTGCGGCGCCGTGCGCTCGGGCGCACGGCGCAAGGGGTCAGAACGTCCCGGCGACGGAGAACGGCCGCCGGCCGGTGGCATCCGGGGAGCCGAGGTAGCGGATGTTGTTGATGAGCGCGGGCTCGGCGCCGGCGCGCGGCGCGACCAGCCCCTCGAGCTCGAAGCCCGGCTGGCGCGTCAGGCGCAGCGTGCCCTCGACGGCAAGCGGGCCGTCGAGGTCGCGCAGCTTCCCGGTCGGTTCGCCGGGGCCTCCGGGGAAGGTCACCAGGTAACTGCCCAGCGGCGTCGCCACACCCGAGCGATCTTCCAGGTCCCGCGCTTCGATGCGCCCCTGAAGCGCGGTGATGATGCCGTGCTCGAACTGCGCCAGCGCGAGATCCAGGTGTGCGCGGCCATGCAGATCCGCCGGGAGTCCCGGGATCAGCGCCGGATCGAGCGGCAGGTCGGCGACGGCATGGCGCACCGTGACCTGCTGGCCGAAGCGAAGCTCCACCTCCGCGTCGAGGTTGCCGGCGCCGCGCGTGACGGCGATGTGGGCGGCAAGCTCACCGAGGAGCAGCCGCCACGGGTGCAGCTCCCAGCTGACATCTCCGACCGGCGTGCGCTGCACCGTGAGGGCGGTGCACACTCCGCTCCACAGCGAGCCGTCGACGCCCGCGCAGGCGCAACCGCGCACGCCGCCCGCCGGGATGATCCAGGCAGCCGGCATGCGGGCGAGGAGAATGGCCGCAAAAGCGACCGCCGCCAGCAGTGCGATCCAGATTCGTGGCCTCACTTCAACCCGAGTGCAGCACGATGGCGGCGTTCACCAGCCCGGGCGTCTCGGTTTTTTCAATGGTGGCTGACTCCACGCTGACGCCGTTCTGCTGGGCGAGGCGGGCGAGCCAGCCGACCAGGCTGTCGAAGGGCGCCTTGGCGAGCCGCACCGACAGGCTCCCGGGACCGCCCGGTTCGCTGCCGGCGAGCGCACCCGCCAAACCGGACTCGCGCGCCGAACGGTCGACGATCACGAGCAGCGATTCACCCGTGGCCGCCGGCGGCGGGGCCGAAGCGGCCAGCTCCGGGGCGACGCCCTGCATCCAGGTGAGATCGGCGCGCTTGCGGGCAAGCCGCTCGTGCGCATGCGCGACGCTGCGATCGAGGGGAATCAGCACGCCGAAGACGAGGATCGCCGCCGCGAGCGCGAGGCCCCCCAGAGCTAAGCGCCGCTCGCGCTCGGGAAGGGCCGCGACGGCATCGAGCGACAGTGAATTGGGCGTTAGCTTCATGGCTGTTTTCTAGGTGCCGCCGGCGCGCACCTGGATGTGTCCCTCGTAGCCCGAGGGGGCGTTGCTGCCGCCGGTGAGGTCGGCCTGCCAGCCGCTGTTGCGCAGCGCCTGGCTGACGCGGTCGAGACTCGCGGCATCCGGAGCGGAGAGCTTCATGTCGAGCGCGCCGCCGTGAAACTGCAGAGCCTGCACGCTCATGCCGGGGACGGCATCGCGCGCCTGCGCCAGCGCCTGCAGCGCGGGCAGAAGCCCTCCGCCGGCCCCGCGCGCAGCGTTCAGGCGTTGCTCCATGCGGCGGCGTGCATCGAGGGTGTTCGGATCGCCGGGCATGGCGGCGTGGAAGGTGTCGCGAATCGAGGCATCGAGCTGGCGTTCGCGATTCTTCAGCAGCTGCAGCTCTCCGATCTTGCCCACGAGGTGCAGGCTGATGAGAGACAGGAGCAGGATCGCCGCCACCCGCCAGGCCCGCAGTCCGACCGCGCGCGCGGCCGTCGGCGCGTAGCTGCCCTGCAGCAGGTTGATCGGTGTCGCGGCCGGCAGTTGCTGCGCGAACAGAGCCAGGGGTCCGCCGGTGAGCAGCTGGACCTTGATGCCGTCGAATCGAGCACGCGCCGCTTCGATCTGTGCGGAATGCCGCTGCCACTCCGCTGCGCCGGCGTACAGGATGAGGCCGCGTGCGCCGCTCGCTGACCGCTCCGCGCCTGAGTGCGCGATGTCGAGCGCTTCCGCCAACGCATCCGCGGGCAGCGTCACCGGACAGGCACCGGGCGAGCGTACCAACACTGCGTCCTCCTCCAGGAGCACCACCGCCTGGCCCGGATTCTGCGGCAGCAGCTCGCTGTCGGCGTAGATCGCCTCGGGTTCGAGGCCGCTCGTGCGCAGCGTCGTCAGCCACTCATCGAGCAGTGCGCGGGCTACCACGGCGACCGGCGCGTGCGAGGAATCCCCGGCACGCTTGCCGATGGCGAAATGCAGATCGTCGATGTCGTCGGCCAGCTGCTCTTCGAGTGCGTACGGCACGAGCTGCTGCAGCTTCGCACCGGCCTTGACCGGGATCTCCGGCTCCGCCAGCAGCACATCCGCGCCGGGCACCAGTGCACACACGCGCCGTCCCGCGGCGCGCGCCGCCGCGAGCGTCAGCGGACCGCTTTGCGGCGGCCCGGCCGGCGCGCCGCCCGCATCGGCGATGAGCCAGGATGCCGGTTCCCCGGCGGCGCGTGGCAGGCGCAGCAGCAGCCAGTCAGCCATGGGCGGATACCGTCATATCATCAGTCGGGCGTGAAGCTGCGCAGGATGGGACGCACGCTGCTCTGGTCCTGATACAGAAGACTGTACAAGTTGAATTCCGTGCTGCCAATAGTGATGAAACTCGTGAGGCGGAAGTAGCTCGAGACCTGCGCGATCTTCGGCCGCACCTTCTCGAGCAGCTTCGGATCCGCAAAGGCCGCCTCGTAGTCGCGCTGCGTGGGGAAGCAGCCGGGGGCGTTGGCGCGGTTCTTCGCCAGGGAATCCGCATCGGAGCTGAAGTCCTGATGTCCGAGGTACGCATCCAGCACCAGTGCGGGCGCCGTGCACAGGTTGACCGGCGTGTTATACGGGAGCGCCGTGACATAGGGCGCGAGCTTCAGGTAGCGGTCGCGGCCGAAGCCCGGCAGCGCGAGCAACTCGCTCACGCTGGTGATGTAGCGGTTGGCGGTCCGGTACGGTGGCGTCTGGCCCATGTAGACGCTGTCCTCTGCGCCATCCGGAACCGACGGGGTGATACTCCCATCGATCCAGTCGACGATATAGCCCGCCCATTCCGTCTCCACACCGGCCATCGCCAGCAGCTGCATGAAGGCCTGCAACTGCACCGGGTCCGCTGTGGTGTCGTTCTTCACCAGGTTGTTGAGGTTGAATCGTCCCTGCAGGTCCTCGAGCGACGCCTCGAGCATCACGTCTGGAACCACCTCGATGGGTCCGATGGGCTTGGCCCAGCCCTGCCCGGGATAGGTATGGATCTGGTCGTTCTGCCGTATCTGGCGCAGGCCGTAGGCAGCGAGCGCCTCGGCTCCCTCGGCGATGAGCAATGCCTGATCGAAGGCATAGGTCGCGGCGCCGCGCCGCGCGCTCATCGCGTTCTCGTACGCCACCGCGGCGGCGATGATGGTGCCGAGCGCCACCAGCAGGATCGCCACCAGCAGCGCAATGCCGCGCTGGCCGCGCGGTGGCCGCCAGGGACGCTGGCGGCGCGAGCGCTGCGAAACGCTGTTCATGCGGCGCCGTAGCTCATCCGGCGATCTCGATGATGCGCACGATCTTTCCCCAGTCCTCGGTGTCGAGGGTGATCTCCACCGCCACCGGGCGCTGGCGCAGTGTCCATTCCTGCTTCTGGATCACCGCGGTACCCGGCGGCCATTGCTCCTGCCACTGATGGGACACGTCGAGATAACGCAGCGTCATCGCCTTGAGATGCGTCATCAGGTTGCGCTTGGCCGTCGTGCTGGCGAGCGTGGGATCGAGGACGTTCCAGTACTCGCGCCGCAGTGTTCCGTTCTCCAGGAAATACGCCACGCGCTGCAATCCGGGGCGCTGCAGCCCGACCGGGTTCGCCCAGCCACCGCGGGTGAGGGCGACGATCGGTTGCGTGCCGGGAACCGAGCCCTGCAGCGCAGCCTGCGCGGGCTCATCGCCGATGGCCTGACGCACCGGACGCGGGGCGAGCTGCACGAAGTCCTGTTCCAGCACGCGCACCGCCGTTTGCAGCTCGAGCAGGTGCGCCTGTTGTTGCTGCAGCGAGTCGCGGCTGGTGACTGCCTGACTGATGGCGGCGTAGCCCATGGCGAACATGACCGCCGCGATGAACAGCGCCACCAGGAGTTCGAGCAGCGTGAACCCGCGGCCGCGGGGCCTCACTGCGATCCCCGTGGATTTTGGACTGCGGGCTGCGCCTCACTGAATGTCTGCGTGCCCCAGTCGGGCTGGAAACCATTGGGCGTCCCGACCGCATCGCCCCGGATACCACTCACCGTGGCGAACCAGCCGTTGTCATCACCGGCCTTGACGTCCGCGGGGCGCACGCTGACGTCGATACGCTCCACTCCCGGCACCTCGGTCGCCACCACCTGCTGGCGCCAGTGCCAGCTGCGGCCGGCAAAGTCGCTGTCGCCGTCGGTGTTGCCGGTGGGGGGCTGTTGGCCGGACAGCCGCAGGTTCGCGATCTGATTGAGGGCCACCCACTGGGCGAGCGTCTTGTCGCGCAGGTAGGAGAGCGTGTTCGCCGAGGAGCTCAGCGCACCCATGACCGCCGCCATGCCGATCGCGACGATCGCCAGCGCCACCAGCACTTCGATGAGCGTGAAGCCGCCGCGGGCGTGCCTCACGGCTTCGCCTCCACCATGGGCTGCTCGATCACCTGACCCTGCTCGTCCTGGGTGAGGGTGACGCTGCGCCGGCCGCCGTCGCGCTCCACCGTGGCGGCGAAGCTCGTCAGATCGCCATTCGAGAAGATCATGACCTGCGGAGTCTTGTCCTTGGCATCCGCCGGACGGGTCAGCACGACCGGGCGCGCCTCCACCGTGAGTTTGACGCCGAGCCCGTCGGGGAGCTTGCGCGCGCCGAGCGCATCGTCCTCGAACACGCTGCGCCACGTCGCGCGGCGCATGTCATAGGTGAGAAACTCGTAACCATCCTCCTGGAACAGCACCCCGTACTCGCGGGTCTGCAGCTCGGCCTGCTCGCGCGCATAGGTGAACAGTGCCAGCAGTCGATCGCTCTCTTTTTCCAGCTCGCGGTCGCGTCCCGTCAGGCTCACCGACAGCAGCATCCCGGCGGAGATCACGCCAATGATGAGGACCACGACCAGCATCTCGACCAGCGTGAAGCCGGCGCTGGCCCGATGAGCGCACCCGGGTCGCATGGTGCTGCGGCTCTAGTCGCCGAGATTCCAGTTGCCGATATCGGCGTTGATGCCATCGCCCCCGGGCTGGCCGTCGGCGCCCAGAGTGTACAGGTCGTACGCCTTGCCGTGCGTGCCGGGGAATACGTACAGATAGGGGTTCCCCCACGGGTCCTTGCTGATGCGCTCCAGATAGCCCCCAGGCCTCCAGTGCCTGATGGTGGGATCGGTGGGCTGCTGCACCAGTGCCGTGAGGCCCTGCTCGGAGCTCGGATACTTCGAGTTGTCGAGGTAGTACATGGACAGTGCCGCCTCCAGCGCCCGGACGTCCTCCTTCGCCTTGGCGACGTTGGCCTTGTCCACATTACCCATGAGGCTCGGGACGATGAGCGCGGCCAGCAGGCCGATGATGATGACGACCACCATGATCTCGATGAGGGTGAAGCCGCGCGCGCGCCGTGCGCCGGGCCGTCTGCTACCCTCGCAAGCGATGTCACTCATGTGCTGCGTGTCCGGGCGGTGCTGCCGCCGTTGGGCAAAAACGCGTCGATCATAACAAATGGGGGTCGACCGGCCTTGAAGCCCGTGCGCAGGCTCCTCCGGTCTCTCAATTGCGCCGGCCCCCTGGGGCCGGCGCTGCTCGGCGCCTGCGCCGTGCTGCTGTTGCCCGCGCTCACCGGGGAGGCGGGTCGGGCGCTGCTGCGCTATGACCGCGCGGCGCTCGCGGCCGGGCAGTGGTGGCGGCTGCTGACGGCGCACCTGGTTCATCTGGATATCCGGCACACGCTGCTAAACTGTCTGGGGCTGGCTCTCCTGTGGGCGCTGTTCGCCCGCGACTACTCCCCGCGCCAGTGGGCGAGGATAGCGCTGGGCGCGATGGCGGCCATCGACGCCGGGCTGTGGTGCGATTCGACCCTGCTGTGGTACGTCGGTTCCTCCGGCGCGCTGCACGGGGTGATGGCGGCGGGTGCCCTGGCGCACGTGCGTCGCGGGGAGCGCGACGGGTGGGTCCTCGCGGGGCTCCTCGCGGTGAAACTCGCTTACGAGCACTGGCTGGGGGCGCTTCCGTTCTCCGGGCTCGACACGGTGGTGGTGAGTGCCCACCTGTACGGGGCGCTCGGGGGTGCCGCCGTGGCCGCGTTCCTGAAGCCCCGCAGAGCGCCGCTATAATTTCGGCTCGGGTTTCGGAAGGAGCGTGCATGTCCTTTGCGTTCGTGTTCCCCGGCCAGGGCTCGCAGTCGGTCGGGATGCTCGGGGCGCTCGCCGCCGCGGCGACTTCCGTTCGCGGCACCTTCGAGGAGGCTTCCCGAGTGCTCGGCTTTGATCTGTGGAAGCTCGTGAGCGAAGGTCCGGAGGAGGCGCTCAACGCCACCGAGCGCACACAGCCGGCGATGCTCGCAGCGGGAGTGGCGATCTGGCGCGTGTGGCGCGCGCGCGGCGGCGCGCTGCCGGAGGTGGTCTCCGGCCACAGTCTCGGGGAATTCACGGCGCTCGTGTGTGCCGAGGCCCTGGCCTTCGGCGCCACGGTGGACCTGGTGCGCTTCCGCGGACAGGTCATGCAGGAGGCCGTGCCGGCCGGCAGCGGCGCGATGGCGGCCCTCATCGGCCTGGATGACGCGGGCGTCGAGGCGGCGTGCCGGGAAGCCGCGCAAGGGTCCATCGTCGAAGCGGCCAATTTCAACTCCCCGGGCCAGGTGGTCATCGCCGGTGAGAAGGCGGCGGTGGAGCGCGCGATCGAGGCCGCCCGGGCACGCGGAGCCAGGCGCGCGGTGGCGCTGCCGGTGAGCGTGCCCTCGCACACCAGCCTCATGCGCGGCGCGGCCGAGCGCCTCGGGGAGCGGCTGCGCTCCCTCGAGGTGCGCGCACCCCGTATCCGCTACGTGAGCGCGGTGGACGCGAGCGCGCACGAGCGCCCCGACGAGATCCGCGAGCTGCTCGTGCGGCAGCTGTCGAACCCGGTGCGCTGGTCGGACACCCTGCGCACCCTCAGCGCGGGCGCGATCGCGCAGGTGATCGAATGCGGGCCGGGCAAGGTGCTGACGGGCCTGAACCGCCGCATCGAGCGGCGCGCGGACCTGGATTTTCTGGCGCTGGAGGACCCGGCCTCCATCGACGCCGCACTCGCGGCGACCCGAGGGAGTCCCCATGCTTGAAAACGAAGTCGCACTCGTCACCGGCGCCTCGCGCGGCATCGGGCACGCCATCGCGCTCGCCCTCGGAGCGGCCGGCGCCCGGGTGATCGGCACGTCCACCAGCGCCGAAGGCGCCGCACGCTTGAGCGCCACGTTCGCGTCGCATCGATGCAACGGCCGCGGCGCGGTGCTCGACGCCGGAAACGCCGCCTCGGTCGACGCCTTGATCGGGGAGCTCGAGGGCGCCGGTGAGCTGCCGACGATCCTCGTCAACAACGCCGCCGTCACCCGCGACTCGCTGCTGCTGCGCATGAAGCCCGAGGACTGGGAGACGGTCATCACCACCAATCTCACGGGTGCGTTTCGCCTGTCCAAGGCGTGCCTGCGGCGCATGATGAAGGAGCGGCGGGGCAGGATCGTCAGCCTCACCTCGGTGGTCGGTGTGACGGGCAATGCCGGGCAGGCCAACTATGCCGCGGCCAAAGCGGGACTGCTGGGATTCACCAAGTCACTCGCCCGGGAGCTTGCCTCGCGCGGTATTACCGTGAATGCCGTAGCCCCTGGCTTCATCGATACTGACATGACACGCGCGCTGACCGAGGCGCAGCGCGCCGCGCTCATCGCGCAGATCCCCATGGGCCGGCTCGGGACCCCCGCGGATGTGGCCGGTGCGGTCCTGTTCCTGGTCTCACCACAGGCGACCTACATCACCGGGGAGACCCTGCACGTCAACGGCGGCATGTACATGCCGTAGAGCAGGCCGTTGGACGCACGCCACACGCGCCGGGGGCGGCGACGAGCGCGCCGAGGCAGCGGTCAGTTTCGCCAGTAAAAACAATCACTCGCACGGGCGGTGAGCGAGTGGCAGCCCCAAGGGTGTTCCCCTACAATACCGCGCCCGCTACCGGCCTCGCGAGGCGAAGGGCGGGGCAGCCCCTTCATGAAGCCTATACAAGGACCCATCGCTAATGAGCACAGTTGAGCAGCAGGTCAAAGCCATCGTTGCCGAACAGCTGGGCGTCAAGCAGGAACAGGTCACGAGCGATGCCTCGTTCGTCGACGACCTGGGAGCCGATTCACTCGACACGGTCGAGCTGGTCATGGCCCTCGAGGAGGAATTCGAGATCGAAATCCCGGATGAGGACGCCGAGAAGATCACAACCGTCCACCAGGCCATCGACTACATCAACGAGCGCCGCAGCAAGTCCTGATTCCACACCGGGCGCGATCCAGGTAGCGTGTGAGCAAGCGCCGTGTCGTCGTAACGGGCCTTGGAGTGGTGTCCCCGGTCGGGAGCACCGTTCAATCGGCATGGGATGCCATCCTGCGCGGGCAGAGCGGCATCGGTCCGGTGACGCGCTTCGACGTGTCCGCGTTTCCGGTGCGCATCGGCGGGCAGGTGCGCGATTTCGACGTCAGCCAGTACATCTCGACCAAGGAAGCCCGCCGCATGGACGAGTTCATGCAGTACGGCGTGGCCGCCGGAGTGCAGGCCGTCGGGGACGCCGGGATCGATTTCGCCAAGACCGATCCGGCGCGCTGCGGTGCGGTGTGCGGCGCCGGCATCGGTGGCCTGTGGACCATCGAGACCGAATACAGCGAGTACCTGAAGGCGATGAGTCCGCGCAAGATCTCGCCGTTCTTCGTCCCCGCGACCATCATCAACATGATCGCCGGGCACCTCTCGATCCGTTACGGCCTGAAGGGCCCGAATCTCGGCGTGGTGACCGCTTGCACCACCTCGACGCACGCCATCGGCCTGGGGATGCGCACCATCCAGTACGGCGATGCGGATCTGATCATCGCGGGCGGCGGGGAAATGGCCACCACGCGCTGCGGACTGGGGAGCTTCGGCCAGGCGAAGGCGCTCTCCACGCGCAACGACGCGCCCACCGAGGCGAGCCGCCCGTGGGATAAGGACCGCGACGGGTTCGTGCTGAGCGATGGCGGCGGTGCGATGCTGCTGGAGGAGCTGCAGCACGCCCGCGGGCGCGGTGCGCGCATTTACGCCGAGCTGGTGGGCTTTGGCATGAGTGGCGATGCCTATCACATCACCGCGCCCCCCGAGGACGGCGACGGTGCGCGTCTGGCGATGGTGAACGCGCTCAAGGATGCCGCCCTCAATCCCGCCGACGTGCAGTACGTCAACGCGCACGCGACCTCGACCCCACTGGGCGACAAGGCCGAGACGGTCGCGGTGAAGCGCGCCTTCGGCGAGCACGCCAGGCGCCTCGCCGTGAGCTCGACCAAGTCCATGACCGGGCACCTGCTCGGCGCCGCGGGTGTGGTGGAAGCGATCTTCTCGGTGCTCGCGATCCGCGATGGTGTTGCGCCTCCCACCATCAACTACCGCACGCCCGATCCCGAATGCGACCTGGACTACGTCCCCAACAGCGCCCGGCGCATGAAGATCGACGTGAGCCTCTCCAACTCCTTCGGCTTCGGCGGCACCAACGGGTCGCTCGTGTTCCGGCGCTTCAGCGCCTGAGGGCGCGAGCCGAAAGGTAAGTCCGCCACGCACGCACCCCTCGTCCGCGAGCTCGACGTTCCGCCCGCGGTGTTGCGTCGCCTGGCGGCGCGCTTCCCCGACCGCTACCCGCTGCTGCTCGACAGTGCCGCCACCGGGCCCTTGAGCCGCGCCAGCGTGCTGCTGGCGGAGCCGTGCGCGGCGCTGTGGCTCGGCGCCGACGGACGCCTGGGTGCGCAGGGATTCGTGCCGCAGGGGATGAGCTTCCTCGCCGCGCTGGAGACCTGGTGGCTTGCCGAGCGCCGTGCGCCGCCGCCTACCGCCACCGGGCTCGCATTCGAGGGCGGCTGGGCGGTGTTCCTCGGCTACGAGCTGGCGCAGGAAATCGAGCCGCATCTGGCGTTGCCGCGCTCACCGCTCCCGTGGGCTGCCTTCGCGCTGCGCACGCCCTGTGCCCTGGTGCACGATCTGCAGCGCCGGCGGGTATTCGCAGTGGCCGAAGCGCACGCCGCGGATGCGCTGGCGCGCATCGCCGCCGAGGCGCACGCGGCGGCCGGCGAGGCGGATGTCCGCGATACGCTGCACATCGAGGGGGTGCACGAGGAGGACCCGCGGGCCTATCTCAGGCGCGTGCGCTGCGCCAAGGAGTACGTGCGCGCCGGGGACATCTATCAGGCCAACCTGTCGCGCCCGTGGGCGGTGCACATCGGCAGCGCGGCGCGCCCGCAGCCGGCGCCGGCAGCGACGCTCTATCGGCGTCTGTGCGCCGCCAATCCGGCGCCGTTCGCGGCCCTCGCCCAGTGGCGGGGCGTCGCCATCCTCAGTTCCTCGCCCGAACGGCTGGTGCGGGTCGTCGGACGGCGCATCGATACGCGCCCCATCGCCGGCACCCGGCCACGCAGCGGTGTTGCGGGCGGAGACCGCTACGAGATGAGCGAGCTCGCGGCGCATCCGAAGGAGCGCGCCGAGCACATCATGCTGATCGACCTGGAGCGCAACGATCTCGGGCGCGTGTGCGAGCCGGGGAGCGTGCGCGTGGACGAGTTCATGACCATCGAGTCCTACACCCATGTGCATCACATCGTGTCGAACGTCAGCGGCGAGCTGAAGGGCGAGGTCACGCCCATCGGTGCGTTACGCGCGGTGTTTCCTGGCGGCACCATCACCGGCTGCCCGAAATTCCGCTGCATGCAGATCATCGCCGAGCTCGAAGGGGCAGGGCGCGGCGCGTATACCGGCTCACTCGGCTACCTGACGCGCGACGGCCGCCTCGATCTCAACATCCTCATTCGCACCATGACCCTGAGCGCGCAGCACCTCAGCTTTCGGGCCGGCGCCGGCATCGTCGCCGACTCCGATCCCGAGCGCGAGCTCGAGGAGACGCGCGCCAAGGCCCGCGGGCTGCTGGCGGCACTGGGAGAGCGGCAGTGATGCCCGGGAGCTCTCAGCCGCCCCCGGGAGCGGGGCTGGCGCACCCGGTGTGGGTCAACGGCCGCGCGGCCGGGGAAGTCTCCGCGCTCGAGCGCGGTCTTCATTTCGGTGACGGACTGTTTGAGACCATTGCCTGCGTGGGCGGTCGTGCGCGGTTTCTCCCGCTGCACCTGCGGCGCCTCGCCGCAGGCTGCGCGCGTCTGGGGTTGGCGGCTCCCGATGAAGCGATCCTGCGCGCTGAAGTGCGGCAGCTGGCCGCCCAGGCCGCACGCGCCATCATCAAGGTGCTCCTCACCCGCGGCGCGGCAGCAAGCCGCGGCTATGCGCTGAGCGGAGCGGAGGCGCCGACCCGCATCTGCCTGCGCTATGCCTGGCCCCCGGAAGATCCCGAGCCCGCGCGCGAGGGCGTGCGCGTGCGCATCGCCGCCCTGCGCCTCGGAGAGAACCCGGCGCTGGCGGGATTGAAGCATTGCAATCGCCTGGAGCAGGTACTGGCGCGCCGCGAGTGGACCGACAGCGGGATTGCCGAGGCGCTCATGTTCAGCAGCTCGGGCGCTCTCATCTGCGGCACCATGAGCAACGTGTTCCTGGTGCGGGACGGGAAGCTGTACACGCCCCGCGTGGACCGCTGCGGCGTCGCAGGGATCATGCGCCAGGTGGTATTGGCGGCGGCAGCGGACTTGGGGCTCGCGGCCGAGGAGCGGGTGCTGGATCGGGGCGATCTGGAAGCCGCCGGTGAGCTGTTCCTCACGAACGCGCTCATCGGCATCCGCCCGGTGCGTGAGCTCGAGGGGCGGGCGCTGTCGCCCGGAGCGCTGACCCGCCGCCTGCAGGAGCGAGTTGCGCCGTTGCTCGAGGCGCGCGTGCCCTTGCCCGAGGAGGCCGGCGGTGCCTAGCGCGCGCAGCCGGCTGCGCGTCCTGGCTGGCGCCGCCGTGGTGCTCCTCGCCCTGCTGGCGCTCGCGGCCGCGGCAGGCTATTTCTGGCTGCAGAAGCAGTTCGAGGCTCCAGGACCTGGCACGGTGGCGTCGCGCATCCAGATCGAGCCGCGCGCGAGTCTGCGCAGCGTCCTCGGCCGGCTCGAGGCAAGCGGCGCGGTGCGCAATGCGCGCGCCGTGGAAATCTATCTGCGCCTGCGCCGCCGTGAGCCGCGCGTGCAGGCCGGCACGTACGAGATACCCCCACAGGCCGGCCCTGGGGAGATCATCGCGCTCTTCGAGCAGGGCAAGGTCGTCCTGGAGCAGCTCACGGTCGTGGAAGGATCGACGTTCGGCGAGTTCCTGCAGGCGCTGGATCAGCATCCCTACGTGCTGCATACCCTGCGCGGCAAGAGCCCGCCCGAGATCATGGCGGCGCTCGGACACCCCGGCGTGCGCCCCGAGGGTGAGTTCTTTCCCGACACTTATCGCTTCGCCGCGAACACTTCCGATGCCGCGATCCTCGCACTCGCCTACGACAGCATGCAGCGAGTGCTGGCTGCGGCCTGGGCGCAACGCAGCGCCGAGCTGCCGCTCAGCACGCCGTACCAGGCGTTGATTCTCGCCTCCATGGTCGAGAAGGAGGCGGCGCTCAAGAGCGAGCGGCCGCGGATCGCCGGAGTGTTCGTCAACCGGCTGCGCAAGGGCATGCGCCTGCAGTCCGACCCGACGGTGATTTACGGTCTGGGCGAGAAGTACGACGGCTCGATACACACCCGGGACCTGCTCAAGGACACGCCCTACAACACCTACACCCGCGCCGGACTGCCACCGACGCCGGTGGCGCTGCCCGGACGCGAGTCGGTGCTGGCGGCGGTGCGGCCGGAGCCAACCGAGGCGCTGTATTTCGTGGCGACCGGGCTCGGCGATGGCGCCCATCACTTCTCCGGGAGCCTGCAAGAGCATAATTCCGCGGTGAAGGCCTATCTCGCACGGCTGCGCACCCAGGAACGTGCCGCGGTCCACAAGCCGGTCGCGGTGCATCCGTGAGCACGCGCGTGCCGGCGCGGGCGGGTAAGTTCATTACGCTCGAGGGCATCGAGGGCGCCGGTAAATCCACGCTCGCGCAGTTCATGAGCGCCTGGCTCGGGCGCCACGGTTTTACGGTGCGCCTGACGCGCGAGCCCGGTGGCACGCCGCTCGCGGAGCGGGTGCGGCAGATCGTGCTGGAGCGCGGCGCGGAGCCGGTATCGCCGCTCACCGAGACGCTGCTCATGTTCGCCGCGCGCGCCCTGCACGTGCAGAACGTCATCCGCCCGGCGCTGGCGCGCGGGGAGTGGGTGGTGTGCGATCGCTTCACCGACGCCACGCGCGCCTATCAGGGGAGTGGGCGCGGGGTGGACGCGGCGCTGATCGACGCGCTCGCGCTGGCCGTGCACGGCGATCTCAAGCCCGACTGCACGCTGCTGCTCGATCTGCCGGTGAGGGTGGGCCTCGCCCGGGCACGCACCCGTCAGGGCGCCACGGCGGATCGCTTCGAGGCGGAGACCGTCGGGTTCTTCGAGAAGGTGCGCGAGGGTTATCTCGCGCTGGCACGCCGCGAGCCGCAGCGCTTGCGCATCATCGATGCCGCGGCGCCCCTGTCCGAGGTCGAGCAGCGCATCGCGCAGGCTCTCGGGGAGCTGCAGGCGCGGGAGGGGCGGGCGTGAGCAGCGGGGATGCGGCGCTGCGGGCGTTGCCGCCGGCAGGCGGCGTGGCTCCCGTGCCGACGTGGACGGCTGCGCAACGCGCCGCCCTGAGCGCCGCCTTCGGGGCAGGCCGCATGCCGCACGCGCTGCTGATCCACGAAGCCCCGGGGGCCGGCGGGGAGTGGCTCGCGACCTGGGCGGCACAGCTGGTGCTCTGCCAGAACGCTGCCCAGGCGCCGTGCGGCGCCTGCGCGCCGTGCCGGCGAGTCTGGGCGCAGCAGCATCCGGACCTCGCCTGGGTCCGCACCGCCGAGGACTCGCAGCAGATCCGCATCGAGCAGGTGCGCGATCTCGCGGCCGACCTCGCGCTCACCAGCCACGCCGGCGGCTACAAGGTCGGCATCGTCACCCCGGCGGAAGCGCTCAACCGCTTTGCGGCCAATGCGCTCCTCAAGACCCTCGAAGAGCCCCCCGCCCGCACGCTGCTGGTGCTCGTGACGACTCAGCCCTCGCGCCTGCCCGCCACGGTGCTCAGCCGCTGCCAGCGGTTGCGGGTGCGCGCGCCGGCGCGCGCCGAGGCCGTGGCGTGGCTGACGGCGCTGCGGGGCGCCGCTGACTGGAACGCCGCGCTCGATGTGCTGGGAGAGGCTCCGATGCTGGCCGCGCGCACCGAGCCCCTCGAGGTGGCGCAGACGGGGGCCGAGGCACGCGCTACGCTCGATGCCCTGGCGAGCGGGGAGGGCGACCCGGTAGCCGCGGCGGAGCGCTGGGCGCGCGCCGAGTTGCCGCTGCGCCTGCGATGCTGTGAGAATTGGCTCACAGAACATATCCGCCGCCGCGAGCGCGACGGGGCCTTTTTGACAGAAGTGCGGGCTGCCCCCTACTTGTCAGCGGGGGATGCGTTCTTGAATATACGAGAGCTGTTCGGGCTGCTGGACGAGGTACGGGAGCTGCGCGCCACGCTCGACGTCCCGTTGAACCGGGGCCTGGCACTGGAGGCTCTTTTCAGGCGACTTGCGCCCGCGCACGGGCGCCGTGAGGACAGAATTTGAGAGTGGGGAACAAACCGGGTCTGCTGACCCTCACCATCAAGGACAAGAGCGCCCTGTACCTTGCCTACATGCCGTTCGTGAAGAACGGCGGGCTGTTCATTCCCACCAACAGCAATTACCGGCTCGGCGATGAGGTGTTCATGCTGCTGAACCTCATGGGCGAGGACGAGAAGCTGCCCGTGGCAGGCCGGGTCATCTGGGTGACGCCCAAGGGCGCCCAGGGCAATCAGGGCAAGCGCACCGCCGGTATCGGCGTGCAGTTCAGCGAGCAGGACCGCGGCCAGACCCAGAAAAAGATCGAAACCTATCTGGCCGGCGCGCTCTCAGGGGATAAGGCGACGCATACCATGTGACCTCGGGCGGCGGGCGCGCCGCCCGCTATCGCCGTGTGCCCTCGGTCAGGCATCGGGCCCGCCGTTGCGGCGGTGGTCTCGCCTCTCAGGGTTTGTCTGCTGCGCCGCCGCGCACCAGCTGCAGCCCGTCACTGCTGCTCACCCCGCCGGTCAGCACGTAGGCATCGAACCCGCGTTCCACCAGAATATAGGTGGCCGCGGAGCTGCGCCGGCCGGTATCGCAATAGACGACGTAGGGCGTCTTGCGGTCGAGCGTCGAGAGCTTCAGGCGGATCAGATACAGCGGCACGTTGAGCGCGCCCTCGATGGCGAGCGTCTGATGCTCGCTCGGCAGTCGCACGTCGAGCCAGCGGCCGCCGCGCGCGATAATGGCGAGCGCCTCTGCGGGTGAAACCCACTGCAGGAGCGGCGCGTTCATCAGTTCGCGAAAATCCTGCTTGTTGAGGCGCATCAGCACGCCCTCGGTCATCATGGTGATCGTGGCGTTGCGCTTGGCTTCCGCGATCAGAGCCTCCTCGCCGAAACTGTCGCCCACGCCGAGCTCGGCGAGCTTGATGCCCTCGCGGCTCAAGGGGGTCTCGCGGGTCACGGCGCACTTGCCGTTGACGATGATGTAGAAGTAGTCGCCTTCATCACCCTGCTTGATCACCACCTCGCCGGCGCGGCAGGGCACGCGCTGCAGGCGCTGGAAGATCGCCTGAATGTTGGCCGGCGGGATGCGGTGAAAGGCGTTGGTCTGCAGCAGCGTCGTCATCCAGTCATCCGAGCCTGCGCTCTGCAGCTGCGCCTGCAGCTCCTCGACTTCGTAAGTGCCGGTCTGATCCCAGGTGATCATCACGTCCAGCAGATCGCTCTCGATGGACAGGTAGGTGATGTCTTCCACCGCGCGCACCGTGACCCGGCGCGGCAGCTTCGGATAGAGCGGGTTGCGCGCCTCGGGCGTGCCGCTGCGCAGCATCGCGATGTTGCGCTCGTTCTCGTTCACCTCCACGCTGCCGCTCGCCAGCCACACAGTGCGCTTGTCAGTGTCGCCCTGGCTGAACAGCACCCGACCCGCAGACAGGCTGCGCACGGTCACCTTCTTGGCGAGCGCAGCCAGATTCTCGCGCTTCATCGCATCGAGCGGCGCGAAATTCTTGAGCAATTGAACCGACGCTACCTGCTCTTCGGCCATTTCTGCCTAAGCCTGGCGGGCATGGAGCCTCACTGGCACAACGCCACGACGCTACGCAGCCCTCGCGCCGCTGTGCCGGTCGGATGGTAGCACAGGCCTTTGTGCGCCCCGGCAGCCGGCTCAGGGCTCGGCGCCGCTCGCGATCGAGGCCCAGGCACGGTCGGGTTGGAAGCGCTCCCCGTAGCGTGCCGCAAGCTCGGTGAGCCGCGCCACCACTGCCGCCACGCCGCGTGCACGCGCGTAGGTGAGCGGACCGCCGCGGAAGGGTGCGAAGCCGGTGCCGAACAGCACCGCGGCGTCCACGAGCTCAGCATCCTCCACCACGCGCTCGCGCAGGCACGCCACGCACTCGTTTACCAGAATCAGGATCAAACGGTCGAGCAGATCCGGCGGCGCCCTTGCGGCGGCGGGTGCCATGGGCTTGACCGCCTTGCCGTCCCGCCAGACATAGAAGCCGGCGCCGCTCTTGCGGCCGAGTCTCTTCGCGGCGAGCAGCTCCGTCAGGCGCGGGGCTGCAGACGCCGGGCGGCCGAGTCCGCGCGCAATGATCTCGCCCACGTGAGCGGCGACGTCGAGCCCCACGATGTCGGTGAGCTCGATCGGGCCTACCGGCATGCCGAAGCTCACCGCCGCCGCGTCGATCACCGTGAGCGGAACGCCTTCCTCGGCTGCAAGCATGGCCTCGTGCATGTAGGGCGTGAGCACCCGGTTGACCATGAAGCCGGGGGCGCTGCGGCACGGCAGCGGCAGCTTGTCCATGCGGCGCGCAAAGCCGGTGGCAGCCTGCACCGCGGCCGGGTCGGTGTGCTGCGCGTGCACGATCTCGATGAGAGGCATCTGCGGCACCGGGTTGAAGAAGTGCAGCCCCACGAGGCGCTGCGGGCGGGCGAGCTTCGCCGCCAGCGGCTCGAGCATGAGACTGGAGGTATTGGTCGCCAGCAGGGCGCCCGGCTTCAGGCGCGGCTCGAGCTGCGCGTACAGCTGCTGCTTGGCCTCGAGGCTCTCGTAGATGGCCTCGATGACGACGTCGGCGTCGGGCACGCCCTCGCCGGCGACATCCGCACGCAGGCGCGCGCGGGCGGCGGCGTTCTTCGCCGGCTCGCGCAGGCGCTTGTCGAACAGCGCCTGCGCCCGCTCGAGCGCCGGTTGCACGTACTCGAGGGCGCGATCCTGCAGCGTGACCGTGAAGCCGCGCAGCGCCGACCAGGCCGCGATGTCCCCGCCCATGACCCCGGCACCCACCACGTGCACATGCCGGATCTCGGCGGCGCTCTTGCCGCCAGTGCCCTTCAGGCGATCCTGCAACAGGAACACGCGCACCAGGTTGCGCGAGGTCTGCGTGGTGAACAGGTCCGCAATCGAGCGGGCTTCGGCCTCGAACGCCTGTGGTCCGTGTGCGCCGTACCGCGACCACAGATCAATGATGGCGTAGGGGGCGGGGTAGTGTTCGCGGGGCGCGCGCCTGGCGACTTCACGCCTCAGCGAACGCCCCACCAGCGGCCGCAGCGGGGCGCTGCTCAGCAGCCGCTGCGGCCACGGCGCACGCCGCGGGGCGCTCGCCCTGAGCAGCATCTCGCGCGCGCAGCGGCGCAGGTCAGACGCCGCGACCAGCCGATCGATGAGTCCCAGGCGCAGCGCCTTCTCGGCACGCACCGGCTTGCCGCTCAGCATCAGCTCCATGGCCGCTCGAACACCGGCCACACGCACGCTGCGCACCGTGCCGCCGAACCCCGGATGAATCCCCAGCAGCACCTCCGGCAACCCGAGCGACAGCCGCTCATCGGCCACAGCCACGCGGTAGCGGCAGGCGAGTGCGAGCTCCAAGCCGCCGCCGAGGGCGAACCCGTGAATCGCCGCCACGGTCGGACACGGCAGCGCCGCGAGGCGATTGAGCACCTGCTGACCGCGCCGAATGAGCCCATAGCCGCTCGCGGCGTCGGTGATGCCGGTGAATTCCTTGATATCCGCGCCCGCGACGAAGCCGCTCTTCTTGGCGGAGATCACCACGACCCCGCGCGGCAGATCCTGCTCGAGCCTCGCGAGCAGGGCGTCGAGCTCACCGAGCACGCTGCCCGAGAGTACGTTGGCCGAGGTGCCGGGCTTGTCGATCGTCAGCCAGGCGATACCGTCGGGATCACGCTCGACCTTCCAGGATCCCGTCGCCGAGTCATTCATGTCAGGCCACCGAGGCCGCTGCGGGCGCCGAGGCCGCGCGCGCCGGGACGCTGGCGCGGATCTGGAAATCGCACACCAGCGGTCGATGGTCCGAGAGGCGTACGTCCGGCACGCGGAAATCCGTGACCTCGATGCCCTCGCTCACCAGGATGAAATCGAGCTCGATGCGCGGCACGCGCGCCGGAAAGGAGGGGAGGCCTGCGGTATTGGCGCTGCGCAGCCCCGCCGCACGCATGAAAAGGTAGATCTCGTGCGTGCCCCAGAAGGTGTTGAAGTCACCCGCCACGATCACCGGCTTGGCCGCCTGCACGATCAGATCGTGCAGCGAGCGCAGCTGGTATTGCCGCTGCCGGAACTTGAGCGACAGGTGCACGAGGAACACGCACACGTCCGACAGCTCCAGCTCGATGATCAGCCGCTTGATCCCGGTATCGAAGTAGTGGAAGCGCTCGCCATGCACGTTCGGAGCGGACAGGAAGGCGTTGCCCTGCTTGCGCACGATGGGCATGAGCTGATTGATCGAGCCGGCGCCGTACTTGCACTGGTAAGTCGAATAATGGCCGAGCTCTCCGGCGATGTGCTCCGCCTGATTCAGCATCCCGGTGCGGATCGAGCCGGTATCCACTTCGATCAGTCCGACGACATCGGGGCGCTCGGAACGGATGAACTCGGTGATGCCGCCCAGCACCTTGCGGTTGCTGCGCAGGTAACCCGCGCCCGGCACCGGCAGGTGAAAGGCGGGCCCGGTGCCGGTGGCATAGCGGATGTTGTAGAGGAGCAGTCGCACCGTGGGGAATGACCTGGCAGGGGCCGTGGCCGCGGGGTGCCCATTCTAGCCCCGGCGCCGGGGCCTGCGGGGGCGGCGGGTGTCCGCCGGCCGCGCCGGGGACGCGCCCAGGCGGCTCTCGGGGCGCGCGCTGCGCGAGTTTCGCCGCGCCTGCGCTTGTGCCAGACTGCCGGGGTGTCGCAGAGCAATCCACTCCGGATCTTCGTTACGCACGCCTGGGAGAACAGCGACGACTACCTGCGCGTATTCGAGTATCTGGAGAGCCAGCGCAATTTCTTCTATAAGAACTACAGCACCCCCGAGCGGCGCCCGCAGGCCGACAAGGAGGCGCAGCATGAGAGTCTGCGCCAGCAGATCACACCCGCCGAGGCGGTCATCGCCCTGTCGAGCCTCCACCAGGCGCACGAGGGGCTGCTCACTTTTCAGTTGCTGTACGCCCAGGCGAGGCACACGCCCGTGATCCTCATGAAGCCTTTCGGTACCCGTCAGGAGGTACCCAAGGCGATCCTGGATCTCGCCGACGAAGTCGTGGAGTGGGATGACCGGGCGCTGGTGGACGCGATCCGCCGCCAGGCGCGTCACGAGGAAACGACGCGCTGGGACACGATCGAATTCAAACTGGACTGAAAGACCCTTCGCGGCGTACAGCTCGATCACCTGCGGCACGCTCTTGCGCCGGGCGCGCGCACCGCGTCCTCGCTGCGCAGCGGGCGCTCGTGCGTGAGCGCATCGTGACAGGCGCCTCGGCGAGACGCTCCTTGTAGCTTCGCAGTCCCGAATCTCGAGTATTACTTCAATACAGTGACGTATCTAATGGAGTCTTATGGACTAATTGGCCCAGCAGTACGGCGTCGCCACCACAGCGCCGCCTGAGCCATTCGCGTATTGCTGTCCCGCCGAGTCCACTGAGAACGAGGTGCACTGTGCGTCGTTGACCTGGCTCTGGCCGGCGACCGGCGTGGCGGTCACGGTATACGAGGGGACCGTTGCGATGGCACTGGGGCCGCACGCGGGCGAGCAGACGGTCAGCTGGTAGTAGCCGCTACCCACCACGATAGGCCAGGCGCCCGTGTACCCCAGGTTCGCCGGCACGTCCGTGTACGCGCTGGGGTTGGTGCTGAGAAAGCGCTCTTCGCGTCCCGCCAGCTCCAGCACCGCGGTCTTGGCCTCCGTGCGGCGCGACTGGCGAATGTAGGTCGTGTAAGAGGGGATGGCTATGGCGAACAGGATGGTCGCGATGGCCACGACCACCATGAGCTCGATCAGGGTGAAGCCCCCTGCGGGGCGCGAGCGGGCTGCGGGCCGCAATTGCATGGTGCCTCTCGGTCGGGCGCTAGCGCAGTTCGATCCACGTCAGACGGCGACCCGCGGTGTTCGGCGGCAGGTTCAGTCCGAGGGTGCCGCCGAGGATGTTGCTGCCGTTGGCGCCCATGCCGCTCTCGACCTGGTTGGTCTCGTACACGAGAAAGCGCGTGCCGGCGGCGTTGCTGGTGATGAACGAGCTGCCGGTCGCGTTCGTCAGAATGGCGATGGCATTCGTGTCCGTGTACCTCGGGTTGGTGTTGATCGCCGAATTGGCGGCCTCGCTCGGGGGCAGGAACACCTGGTTGAAGGCTCCTCCCGTCATGGCCGACAGCACGTAGGTGAAGCCCGTGTCCGATTGGTTGCCGCACGAAGTAGGATTGGTGGTCGCCGGTACGATCGAGTTCACGGTCAGCGCCTGCGACACCAGTTCCGGGCCGTAAATGATCTGCTCCTGGGCGCCCGGCAGATTGATGTACCAGCCGAACTGCTTGTTGCTCGCGCAGGTCGAGAGCGCCGCCCAGCAGATGGTGGCGTTGTTCGCGATGTCGCGGTTCTGCGTCGTGGTATTGATGGTCGCCGTCTGCGCCTGCAGGTTCGCGAGCGTCAGGGTGTAGGGCGAGGCAAGTCCCGTGTTTGCGTGGGTGAGGCCGGCGTACTGTGCGCCGGAGAGGCCGTTCCAGCCCGCGGGGTTAGCCGCTCCAGGGCCGAGGATGCCGCCATCGGAAACGCTGAGATTCCAGTCCCAGACACCGTAGAGCGCCTGTGTGCCAGTGGCGTAGCTCGCGGGATTGGTGTTCGTGAACGGCGTCTTCTGACCGGTTCCGAACAGCAGCATCAGATACTGCTGCATGCCGGAACTGGGCGCGCCGGAGGCGGCCACGATCCCGGTGGTGATCGGCTGGCCCGCCGGGGTCTTGAACAGCGGGCCCGGCGTGAGCGCCCAGTTCGTCTCGCTGCTGCTGGTGAGGTCAAAGCGCCACAGGTTCCCCTGCAGGTCGCCGGCGTACACGTAGTCGGTGATGTGGTCACCGTCCAGGTCGACGGGTGAGGCGAAGGCGATGCCATTGCCGCTGCCCGCGGTATGGGTGCTCAGGTAGTAGATCGTTTGCGCGTGTGTGGTCGGGTCGATAGTCATGACGAAGATGCCCGCATCGCCCGAAGTACTGCCGAAGCCGTTGCCGAAAATCACCGCCCACTTGCCATCGTGCAGGCGGCGGATCTGCGGGGTTCCATAGGTGTTGCCGAGACTGCTGCCGCAGCTCGCCACGTTGGCGCAAGCGATGCTGGCGGAGGTCCACTCGCCGATCACGAGGCTCGCGGCGTTGGCTTCGGTGAAGGTACTGGTCGTCGGGTTGGTGACATCCAGCGCGAAGATCGCGGAACCGCCCGCGCCCAGACCGCCGACCACCCAGGAGTGCCAGGCGTTGCCGTAGAACAGGTCGCCCGCGCCGGGCGTGGCATCGACATAGAAGTTGTGCCCGTACTGCGCGCTCGAGTAGTCCACATTGGCGGTCGCGGAGTGAATCGTCTGCACGACGGCGCCCGGCATGTACGCCAGCACTTCCAGGCCGTCGTTGCCGGTGGCGACGAAGTTGCCGTTCGGATCGTAGGAGCCGCTGCGGAACCCGTGCAGCAGCCCGTCGTTCCCGCCGACATACACGACGTTCATGCGGGTCTGCGCGGCGGCGACGTACTGGGTGTACGTCTGTGCACTGGAACCCGCCTCCGGCACAGTGGCCGCGGGATTCAGCCGGTCGCCCCAGGTCGCCGTATAGGGCGCCACCGGAGGACCCACCCAGGTCGGGCTCGAGTCGATGATGTCGCCCAGCACGCTGGTGCGCGAGCGATACAGCCCGACGCCAGAGGTGTTGATTTCGTTGCTGCGGTCGCCGCGCAGGTAGTTCAAACGGTTGGCGCCGTAGGGCGCGGCATCCCCCGCATCAATGGCCGCCTGCTGGCCACCGCCGGGACTGGAGGTCAGGTTGCCCCACTCGAAAGGAATCCCCGCACTGCCGTTCCACGAGAGGATGACCCGGCTCGCCGGAGCCTCGGCGGGGATCGGGCCCGCGGCGCCGGTGGTCCTGCAGGTCTTGCCCGCCGCCACGCCCGTGAGCGTGCACGAGGCGTCCCAATTGGGCGTCGCGGCAATGATCACGTTGCCGAAGCTATCGAATCCAAGACCGCTCGCCGTGACGCGGCCGGTCCAGCCGCTCGGGTTGTAGTAGGCGAAGTAGGCCTGCGTGCCGGTCTCGAGCTTGGCGGACTGCTTTTCGCTGGCGCCCGCGGAGCTGGCCGCGCTGGTGGCCGGATCCGCCTTGAAACACAGGATCTCGTGGATGTTAGTGCTGCCACCGGTGGAGCCGGCGAAACCGAACAGGAAATTCTCGGGCAGCGCGCCGTTCGACGCCGTGATGCTCTGCCCCGCGATGACCGACTGATAGGCGCCACCGTTGAGGCTGTAGGAGAGACTCAGCAGACCCCCCTGGGTGATCCTCAGCTGATAGAAGATGACCGTCGCCGCGGCGCGGGTCATGGCGTTTTCGTTGGCGATCTGGGTGCTCGCGGGGAGCTCGACGTAAGCGTTCGGGATCGGCGCGTAGTCGTACAGCGGTATGGTGTCACCGGTGACCTTGACCGCTTTGCCGTTGTGTGCGTTGTCCCACACCACACCGGCCGCACAGGTGGCCCGCACCGCGCTCTGCATCCACGCGGCACTCTGACCGTTCGGGTAGTAAGTTGGATAGTTGGCGTTCAGCCATGACCAGGCGATATTGCCGGCCCCACGCAGGCCGATGCGGTTGGGTTTGTACCCATAGCCAAGCGCACTGTTGTCGGCGGTCGCCGGATTCGGCCCCGTGTACCCGGGCATCCAGGTCGCACCGTTGAGGAAGTTGCCGAACTCATCGATCCCAAGCCCGAGATAAGCCCCCACCAACCCGTTGTAGGGCGGGTTCGCGTTCGAGCAGGTGTAGCCCAGGCTGCCACCCCAGGCGCCGATGCCATTGCCGTCGCCGCTGCTGGTGCCCGTGATGGTGCTCGTGTTCAGCTGACTGGCATCCATCAGGTAGAAACTGATGCCGTCCGCACCGTCACCGCCCGCACCGCCGGAGTCCCCGAGATAGGTCACGGTCTTGAAGGTGACCGAGATGCCCTGACCGGTCGGGAAGGGCGTGGTCGAGACGATGGCGCCGTTCTGCTGATAACCGCCCGGGCGGCCGTTGGTGAAGCGCAGCGCGCCCGAGCCGACCGGATCGGGAAAGGTGCCGTTGTAGCCTCCCACCAGGTTCTCGTTGTAGTAACTGCTCTTGATGCTCGTGCAACCGGGCATCCGGCCTGCGGAACCGCCGCTCGGCTCTACTCCGGTGGCGGATCCGGCGGTCAGACACGCGCCGTTGAAGAAGTACCAGCTGTTCGTGGTGCTCGCGCCGGTGAAGTCTTCACTGATTGCTGCCTGCGCCTCGACGGCCAACGGCGCGCCGAGCGCCAGCGCGGCCAACACCGTAATAAAGCTGTAGCGGTTGATCACAAACCACCTCGGTTCACGACGCCCTGCGCGACCTCGTAAGTGCTCTCGACGACCGCGACCGTGCCGGCCGTGCTGCCGTAGCCGTAGGCATCAATCTGGTAGGCCTCGCCGGCGCCATCGCCCGCCACGCCTAGATCCGTAACGTAGAAGGCGGGTGGGCCGAAGTAGGGCGGATCACTGTTCGGGCCGGCCACACCGGACACGCCCATGGTGGGGGGCACGTACTGGATCTGGGCGGCCCAGGTTTCAGGCCGCGTGACGGTATAACCAGCCTGCGACGGAGTCTGGTTGCAGATCTGCCCCTGGCCGAGATTGGCGTTGAGCGTGCCGGCGCAGGCAACCGCGCCGATGGCGGCGTTGCTGCCTTGAGTCAGCCACCACTCGCCGTACTGCTGTGCGCTCGTCGCGGCGTGCAGCGCGCGGTCTTTCTCGCGCAGGTTGCCTGCGATCTTCTCCTGGGTGCCGAAGCTGCGGAACATGCTCAGCGCCAGGATGGTGATGATGACGAGAAGCAGCAGGCTGGAAATGAGCGCCACGCCGCGCTGGACCGGCGCCAGGGATGAGGTATGTGCGCTCACGTGTGCACTCCCGCGCGCGACATGACTTCGATCACTCGCTCAAAGAGGATGGTGGGTTGCTGCCCGGGTTGCCCGGCCAACGGGTTGGTGAAGGTGAGAATCACCCTCACCGAGCTTATGTTGGCCCAGTCATTGCCGTTGGGTCCGGCGAGCAGCATCTGGTCGGCCGTGAGGTACGTGTCGACGTTGTAGTCGGTGACGCCGGGGTTGCGCTTGACCCCGTAATAGACCGAGAGCCCCTGCACGCCGCTGACGATCGCCAGCGGGGTGGGGTTGTCGTTCAGCGTGCACAGCAGCTTTCCGGGCACGCCGGCCGCAGGAGGTACGACGGTGAACAGATTGGTGTAGGCCAGGGACGTGCCCACCGGGCCGAGGTTGGTGCTGCCGTCGCACAGGATCACGCCGTCGCCGCCGGCGGTGCGATAGCGCACGCCGATGCTGTCGGGCCCACCGGCGCCCTGGGTGCCCGTGAACGCCTGTCCCGCCTGATAGGCGCCGGCGGCCGGCAGGGCGCTGCTTGTCGTCATGCCGACAGGGTCCGGAAAGTATCCACCGGCCTGGATGACATCGGTGAGGACCGTCATGGCGAAGCGCTGTTGGTCCTGCAGCTGCGCCAGCGCCTGCTGGTTGCTGTAGGTGCCGCGCATGTTCTGCAGGATGGTCAGCAGACCGCCCAGCAGGAACAGCGCGATGGCCACGGTGACCATGAGTTCGATCAGGGTGAAGCCGCGCTGCCCGCGCGCTTGGCGCCTCATCGTCGCTGAGGGCGGCGAGCTCATGGTTCCACGTACAGCGTGTAAGTCGGGACCTGGAACTGTGCGTTCGCCAAGGCGGTCGTCTCCTGCTGGTTGATCGCTACGGCCTTCTCGCTCCAGCTGAGGGTAATGGTGCAGGTGGGCGGGGCGGCGACGCCCGGGCTGGCCGGACAGTTGATGTTAGCCGTAGGATTCGGCAGCAAGCCGGTCAGGTTGGTGCTCCAGCGGGCGACATCAAAGGCCGCCAGCGGCAGTGGCGCGCACTGAGCTCCGAAACACACGTCGTCCGGAACCGTCGCCGCGTCAGTCATTGCCTGCGTCGCAAGTGCCGGATCGCTGGTGGAGCTGATGACACCCGCATTCAACGCGAGATCGAAGGGAAGAGCGGTGTTGGCCCAATACTGTCGATTGGAGTGCATCGCCGCGGCGAGGCTGGCCGCCTCGATGGCGGCCAACGAGCGAAGGCGGGCCGTGGTCGTGTTGGACACGGACAGTGCCTCCATCTTGGCGATTCCCAACATGCCGACGCAGATCACGATGACTGCCACCATGACCTCGACGAGACTGAAGCCGCGCGAGTGGGCGCCGGCTGCTGCGCGTTTCATCAGCAGGTCTCCGGGTTCATTGCGTGCGTCTGGGTGCTGAGCGTGGCGGGTGCGATGACCAGGCAGCGCGTCCAGGCCCCGTTGGCCGTCGAATCCTGCAGGGTGATGGTGGTGGTCACAAACCCCGCCGCGGTGCTGGCAAAACCTTCGCGGTTGTACGTGATCGCGGTGACATTGGGGGTGGCGTTGAAGGTGTCGGGAACCTGGCCCTTGAACGGGCCCTGTACGCGCAGCACCGTCTCACCGGCGTCGACCGTCGCATTTGTGTTCGGATCGGAGAACACGATCCAGCCGTTCGCCCAGGCGGTAACGCCGGTACCAGTGCAGGCTATGCCGTCCTTCGAAACGCACGTGGTGACCGTCTGGCCTTCCTTGATGGCTTCCGAGCGCGCGTACTGCAGATCGCCCAGAAGTCCGTTGACCTCCGCGGACATGCGGTACGCGTTGGTGATGTAGCGATAAGAGGGCACCCCGATGCCCAGCAGGATGGCGACGATGGCCACGACCACCATCAGCTCCGTGACGGTAAACCCCGTTTGCCGTGTCATGGGCGGCAATGTACTGGAGTACGGGGTCCGGCAAACCGTATTACGTCATATGGGTCGGTCGGTCCGACGGACGGCCCGTGGGGACCTCTGAGCGGTCGGCCGGGGTGACATAACGCCCCCAATGGGCTCCGGAAACCGACACCCGAGGGAGCTGAAGACTCTAGGCCTCCGCGGCGCAGAGCTCGATCACCTGGGATACACCCTTGCGCAGCACCCGCGCGCCGGCGGAGCCATTCGCGCCAGCGGACCCATTCGCGCCGGTGGAGCCATTCGCGCCAGCGGCCCCAATCGCGCCGCCGGAGCCGTTGGTAAGCGCCGCGTCCAGCACTTCGGGCCTTGCCACTGCGGTCTCGGCCGCTGCCTCGCGCGCCATGGCGGCAAACAGCCGCACCACGCAGCAGGCCACTTCGTCGGCTTGCTGGCTCGACATCTTGCGTACCGTGGCGCGCACCGCGTCCTCGCCGCGCAGCGGGCGCTCGCGTGTCAGCGCATCGTGACAGGCGCGAAACTCTGCGTGCAGCGCAGCGGGAAGCTCCTCGGCGTTCACGAGCGCGAGATGATTGCGATAGGCCTCGGCGAGACGCTCCTTAATAGGTCCCGAACGCGCCAGCGACAGCGCGGCGCTCTCAAGCTGTTCCAAAGCAGTGCTCATCACTCTCTCGGTGTGAGACGCCTCGTCCGCATCGGGGTTCGTCAGCACGGAGCCTGCGCGGGCGCGGCGGCGTTTAGTTCTTGTTGTGCCGGTGGCTGTTGAAATCCAAGCTCGCTCAAGCGGCTACAGGGCGAATATAGCTCAGACTCTAGCAAAAACAAGAATTAAGTAATATGGCGCCGCGTTTCTGTGAATTGCATCACTATTATCCCTAAGGCATTGATAGCCAAAGAGTAGTCGTTAGCCTTGAAGGGCCGGAGGGCGCGGATCCTGGTTCGAAGCGGCCTGAGCGGGACGGGCAGGGCCGGTGGGTGTGTCCGGTAGCGACGAAGCTTAGGACCCGTCTCGAGGAGCGCCTCCAGGCCCGGCAGCCGGCGATCTGCCAGCATCTGGACCGCGCCCCGCCTTCGTCGGCGCTAGGCGATCTTGCCGTGGGCACTCATCGCCAGCATTCAGTGGTGGAGGGCGCGGAGCTGCGCTGACCTTGGTCGTTGATGGTCAAGGTGGCGCACGACGTATCTGCCGTCTGCGTGCTGGTGGCGGCGGCGGTCGCCGAAAAGGAGGTCGCGATGCTGCCGGTCGAGCCCGGAGTGACCGCAATGTTATAGAAGCCGTTCGGAGTGGGGGAGGCGACGCCGAGGCCAGCCGGTGGGGCAACGGTCACGTTCGTCGTGTACGCGTTGTTCTGCAGGAAATATCTCTCCTCCCCGACCTGGATGCGCAACAGTGCTGAAGTGGCATCCGTGCGGTTCGCACGCAGCACGTACTGCCGATAGCTCCCGACGGCGAGCGTGGCCAGGATAGCGACGATGGCGAGAACCACCATCAGCTCGATCAGCGTCATGCCGCGCATGCGATGCTGCCGCAGGCCCGCCGCAACTTGAGCTCTAGTTGGCATCCTGTTCACTCCAGACGGTCTTCAGGCGGCTGTTGAAATTCTTGCAGACGCCCAGAACCTCGGCGCCCGACAGGCAGACCACCGGCCGCTGGTCGGTCGGGGGCGGACTGCCGTTGACGCCGTTCTGCGGCGCAGGAAACAGGAAGGTCACTCCAGGTGCGATGCCTCTCTGCGCCAGCGTGGTCCATCGGTCGGCGATCGATGCATTGCTCAGATTGGCCAGATTGTCAACCGGGCGGCCGTCGAAGACGCTGACCGCATAGAGGCGATTGTTTCCGGCTCCCGGCGTGCACGGGTCGGATGAAGCGCTCGCATTCGGGGTGTAGGTCGTAAACAGGACCTGATCGTTGAACGTGCTCGAGGCCGCCAGCACCTTCTCGCCCACCCAGCTGTTGCCCGGCTGATTGAGCGTCAGCTTCCAGCCGAGCGCGCCCGCCGGAACCGTCGGCGTTACGCTGCTGGTGATATCGATGAGATTGGCGTCGGAATCGTGAGTAACCGTGTACGCGTCATAGTAAGCCTGGGTCTGCTTGTCGAACGGGTGGTAGTCCCGGATCGCATAGAAGCGGTCCTGGTTGGTCTTATCCGTCGCAGGTGGCGTATTCGGTGGCGGAGGGGGCGCGTTCAGCGGATGTCCCCGGTAGCCCGAGCCGATCGCAATGTTGAAGAAGGGGGGGAGGCCTCTCTTCGTGACCGCGGCGACATCGGGTGCGTTATAGAAGCGGCGGGTTGCCGCATAGGGGTGCGCGTTCGCGGGGTCGTCATGAGTCCCGAGTGAGGCGATCACGCCACCGGCGACGAGGTTGGCGGCGGTGTTGCCATTAGAGATGTCGAAACGCCACAGCTGGCCCGCCATGTCCCCGACGTACATCCGGTCGGCATAGCCGTCGCCATCGATATCCAGAACGGCGACGTCGCTCGGAATCGCATGATCCATGCGCGACAACACCAGCTTCGGCGGGTTGGGCGCGTTAGCGGGTCCGGCTCCGGCGGACCAGAGCACTGTTCCGTAGAGCGCGTCGACCATGTAGATCCAGTTGCCGGAGCTGTCCGAGGTCTGGTATGAGTAACCTTCCTCGGCGCTGTCATAGCCGCCACCAAAGACCAGCATGAACTTCTGTGAGTTCTGGGTCTGGCCGCTCACATTCACGCGGGTGATCGCCGGGGTCGACCAGGTCTGGCCGATCCCCGAGAGCCCGGGGGTGGCCGGGCCGATTGCCCACAGGAACTTCGGGGTGGTTTTGTAGGTCACATCCATCGCGTAGTACATGCTCCCGCCGCGTCCGTTGCCGAAGTACGCGATGACGCGATCGCCCGCTGCGGGATCGACGATGCCATCCCCATTGACGTCGTATTTGAGGATACGGATGCTGCCGTCGAGCTCGTAGTGCTTGGGCGAGGTCGGGCTGTTGGAGTAGGTACTGTTCAAGTCTCCGAGCAGCTCCTGCGGGATGAAGGCCCACAACTCGTGTCCGTTGGTGACGTCGAAGGCGTGCAGATAGCCGTCGTTGGTGGCGGCGAAGATCGCGGCGTCGTTGATGTTCGGGCTCGACGGGGTGCCGCCGTAGATGATGACCGCGGGCTGCGAATGCAGCGGGTCGCCCATGGCGTAGCGCTGCTCGGCCGTGGTTCCGTCGCCGTCGTCGTCCTTCAGGTCCTCGCCGCGAGCGTAGTTGATGGTGTTGTCGTGCGCTGTCGCGGTGCTGACGCCCAGTATCGCGTTGGTAATGAGGGGGTTCGTGGTCGTCACCGCAGTGGAGTTGCTCGAGGTGAGATCGACGGGGTTAGCCGGCGGCGGATTGGTCCCGATATAGGTGTAGAGTTTGCGCGCGCCGGCGTTCGCAGGATTCCAATCCGGTATCTGGCTCGCGGCGCCGCCTGCGGTCACAGTCGATCCGTCGGGGGACGCCGA
>VBNH01000040.1 GCA_005878095.1 Gammaproteobacteria bacterium
TGCTGTCCACGGCCGACGTGCGCGCCCACGCGGTCGTGCTGTTCGCCGACCTGCGCGGCTTCACCAGCATTTCCGAGCAGCTCGAGCCGCATTGCGTCGTGCCGCTGCTCAACGAGTTCTTCTCGCTGTTGACGGAGATCACCTTCCGCCACGAGGGCACGGTGTTCCACATGGCGGGTGACTGCCTGATGCTCGGCTTCGGCGTGCCCCTGGAGCAACCCGACAGTCCGGAGCGCGCCGTGCGCGCCGCCCGGGAGATGCTCGCCAGCTTCGGCACCCTGGCGTGCTCCTGGAAGGAGCGCTACCAGATCGACGCCGGGCTCGGCATCGGCATCAACGAGGGGGACGTGGTGGCCGGGA
>VBNH01000041.1 GCA_005878095.1 Gammaproteobacteria bacterium
GAGCCGATCAGCGCCTGAGCACCCCACGGCACGCACCCGCGCGCCCTCTCCCGACAGTCCCCTCGCGGCCTTCAGGCCTACTTAGGTAAGCTGCCGGGCTTTCGCGTCGGCGCGCTCAGATGCCCTCATTGCTCAATCCGCCGCTGCCGGCCGGGGCCCACCGGCGTCTGCGCTGGCATCAGCTGTACGGCAGCGCCGCGGCACTGGCGCTTGCCGAAGCCACGCGCGCCGACCGGCGGCTGTACGTGGTCATCGTGGACGCGGCGCGCGAGCTCGAGCGGCTCACGGCGGAGCTGCGCTTCTTCGCCGGGGAGGAGCTGGCGCTGCTGCGGCTGCCGGACTGGGAAGTGCTGCCGTACGAGCTCTTCTCACCCCATCCGGACATCATCTCCGAGCGGCTGAAGACTCTGTTCGAGCTGCCGCAGCTGCGGCACGGCTGCCTGATCGTCTCTGCCGACACGCTCATGCAGCGGCTGGCGCCGCGCAGCTACGTGCAGGGCCGCGCGTTCGAGCTCGGCACGGGGCAGGCGCTCGCCATCGAGCCCTTCCGGCAACGACTCATCGAGGCAGGCTACGCGAGCGTCAGCCAGGTGGTGAGTCCGGGAGAGTTCGCGGTGCGCGGCTCGCTCCTGGACGTGTTCCCCATGGGCGCCGCGGCGCCGCTGCGCATCGATCTGTTCGATGACCAGATCGAGGCGATCCGCCGCTTTGATCCGGAGACGCAGCGCTCGCTCGATGCGCTGCCGGGCGTGCGGTTGCTGCCGGCACGCGAGGTGCCGCTGGATACGCAAGCGGTGAAGGATTTCCGCCGCCGCTACCGCACGCGCTTCGAGGGGGATCCCACCCGGACCGTCATTTATCGCGGCGTGAGCGAGGGACTCGCGCCCGCAGGGGTGGAGTTCTATCAGCCGCTGTTCTTCGATTCGACCGCGACATTGTTCGACTACCTGCCCGCGGATGCGGTGATCGTGCACGACGCGGCGCTCCCAGGCACTCTCGGCAAGGCGTGGGCTGACATCGAGGCGCGTTACGAGGATCGCCGCCACGACATCGAGCGCCCGGTGCTCAGGCCCGCGGAGTTGTTTCTCGAACCGGCCGCGCTGGAAGCGGCGCTCGCCGCATTCGCCTCGATCACCCTCGATGCCTTCAAGGCCGAGACCGAGCTGCACGGTGCCGCGGCCGAGGTGCGCAATTTCCCCACCAGCGCGCCGCGCGAGCTGCGCCTCGACGTGCGCGCCGAGCAGCCGTTCGCACCGCTGGATGCGTTCCTGAGTGACTTCGAGGGCCGCGTGCTGCTGGCGGCCGACTCGGCCGGACGGCGCGAGGTGCTGCAGGAGATGCTGCGCGCGCATCGCCACCAGGTTGCCATCGTGCCCGGCTGGGACGCGTTCGTTGCGGGCACGGCGCGGCTCGCACTGACGGTGGCGCCCGACCTCGAGGGCCTCACGCTCACCGCGCCGCCGATCGCGGTGATCGCGGAAGCGCAGCTGTTCGGGGCACGCGCCCGCCAGGAGCGGCGGCGCAAGCGCGCCGCGGATCCAGAGGCGATCCTGCGCGACCTCAAGGACCTCAATCCGGGCGCGCCGGTGGTGCACGAGGAGTACGGGGTCGGCCGCTACGCGGGCCTGATGCCGATGGACATCGGCGGGCAGCCCGGGGAGTTCCTGGTGCTCGAGTATCAGGACGGCGACCGCATCTATGTGCCCGTTCACGCCCTGCACCTGGTGAGCCGCTACACCGGCGCCGCGCCCGAGAGCGCCCCGCTCCACAAACTCGGCACCGATCAATGGGCCAGGGCCCGCAGGCGCGCCGCCGAGCAGATCCGCGACGTGGCGGCGGAACTCCTCGATCTGTACGCGCGGCGCAAGGCCCAGCAGGGACTCGCATTGGCGGTCAGCGAGCCCGACTACCAGGCCTTCGCCAACGCCTTCCCGTTCGAGGAGACCGAGGATCAGGCGCAGGCGATCGAGCAGGTGCTCGCCGACTTGAGCAGCGAGCGCCCCATGGATCGCATCGTGTGCGGCGACGTCGGCTTCGGCAAGACCGAAGTCGCCATGCGCGCGGCGTTCGTTGCCGCACAGGCCGGCAAGCAAGTGGCGGTGCTCGCTCCGACCACGCTGCTGGTGCAGCAGCACCTGAGCAACTTTCGCGACCGCTTCGCCGACTGGCCGGTGCGGGTCGAGGGGCTGTCGCGTTTCGGCGGCGGGGCGGAAACGCAGGCGGTGCTCGCGGGGCTCGAGCAGGGCCAGGTCGACATCGTCATCGCCACCCACCGCCTGCTGCATGCGCACGCGCGCTTCCGCGACCTGGGCCTGCTCATCATCGATGAGGAACATCGCTTCGGGGTGCGCGACAAGCAGCGCCTGCAGGCGCTGCGCGCCAACGTGCACGTGCTCACCCTCACCGCGACCCCCATTCCGCGCACCCTCAACATGGCGCTCGGCGGCCTGCGCGACCTGTCGCTGATCACCACCGCCCCGGCCGGGCGGCTGACGATCAAGACCTTCCTCATCGAGTGGCACGCGCCGACGCTGCGCGAGGCGGTTTTGCGCGAGCTGCGCCGCGGCGGGCAGATCTATTTCGTGCACAACGAAGTACGCACCATCGAGAAAATCGGCGCCGAGGTACAGGCACTGGTGCCGGAAGCGAGCCTGCGCATCGGCCACGGGCAGATGCGCGAGCGCGAACTCGAGCAGCTGATGGTCGATTTCTATCATCGCCGCTTCAGCGTGCTGGTGTGCACCACCATCATCGAGAGCGGCATCGACGTGCCCACCGCCAACACCATCATGATCAATCGCGCCGATCGCATGGGACTGGCGCAGCTGCACCAGCTGCGCGGCCGTGTCGGACGCTCGCACCACCGCGCCTACGCGTATCTGATCGCCCCGCCGCGCCAGGCGCTGGCGCGCGACGCGGTCAAGCGTCTCGAGGCGATCGAGTCGATGGAGGAGCTGGGAGCCGGGTTCGTCCTCGCGACCCATGACCTCGAGATCCGCGGCGCCGGCGAGCTGCTCGGTGAGCAGCAAAGCGGCCAGGTGACCGAAATCGGGCTGTCCTTGTATCTCGACATGCTCGAGCACGCGGTGCGCGCCCTCAAGGCCGGCCGCGAGCCGGTGCTCGACCAGCCGCTGGCCGCCGCCACCGAAGTCGAGCTGCGCCTGCCGGCGTTCCTGCCGGAGGTGTACGTCGGCGACGTGCACATGCGCCTGTCGCTCTACAAGCGCATCGCCGCCGCCGACAGCGACGCGGCACTCGATGAGCTCAGCGCCGAGATCCACGATCGTTTTGGCCCGCTGCCGCCCGCGGCGCAAAGCCTGCTGCGCATCGCCAGACTCAAACTCACGGCGCGCACCCTGGGAGTGCGCCGGCTCGACCTGGGCCCGCAGGGCGGCTCGGTGCTGTTCGAGGAGCGCTCGGCGATAGATCCGGCCACCGTGGTGCGCATGATCCAGACCGGCGCACGCGCGTACCGCCTCGAGGGACCACTGAAGCTGCGCGTGTCGCGACAGCTTCCCACCGAGAATACCCGTTTCGAGTTTGCCGCGGATCTCCTGCGGCGCCTCGGCGAACCGCCCCGGGTCCATTAGAATGCCGCGCATGGACGTCCGCAGCGCGCCGTCGCACCTGAGGCTCGGCCTCGCCGCGAGCGCGCTCATCGCCGGCGCGCTGGCGGCGGCGCAGGAGACCCCGGCGCCGGTGAGCGCCGCCGGCCCGGTGTACAACATCGAGATCATCGTGTTTCAGTCCACCGCTGCGCTCGGTGGCGCCGAGAACTGGAGCGCCGAGGCCGGCGCCGGCACCCACAGCATAGTCGCCGGCGATGAATCCGCGAGCGGCTCGGCGCAGGTGGGGCATTTCGTCGCCATGCTGCCGGCTTCCGTGTGGCAGCTGACGGAACTGGAGAACCGCCTGCGCGCGAGCGCCAGTTACGTGCCCGTGGCGCATGCGGCCTGGTCGCAGACGGCGAGCTCCTGGGGAACGCGCGCCGGCTTTGCCCTGCAGCGCCTCGGGATCAATGTCCAGGGTCTGAGCGGCACAGTGTTTCTCGAGCGCGGCCAGTTCCTGCACTTGGGTGTGTCGCTGACCTACGCCATGCCCTCCCCGCCGCCAGGCCTGGGCGCCGCGCCCGACACGCCGTTCACGCTCAACCAGAGCCGCCGCGTGCACTTCTACGAGCGCAACTACTTCGACCATCCGGCGTTCGGCGTGATCGCGCTGGTGACGCCGTCGCAGGGCGCGCGGGCCGCGGGGCGCTAGTCGGCCGCGCAGGCGGCAGCGCCGCGAGTACGGCCGCAGCGCCGCGAGTACGGCCGCAGCGCCGCGAGTACGGCCGCAGCGCCGCGAGTACGGCCGCAGCGCGCGCGAGCGCGGCCGGCGCGGGCGACTGCGCCGACCCTCACACGAGTTGCTCGCGGGTAAATTCCCAGCTCGCC
>VBNH01000083.1 GCA_005878095.1 Gammaproteobacteria bacterium
TCATCCTCGCGCCCGCGGTCCTGCGACTCGACGTACACTCGAAGCTCGGGCGCCGAGCTCGGCCTCGTCGATTCGACGCTCGCCACGCCGATCGTCAGGAAGACCAGCAGATGCACGCCGGCTGAGGCGGCACCGGCCCAGACGATGCGCCGATCGGGCGACTCCGCCGCCAAGCCCATCTGGAACGCATCCACTGCGTCCGGAGCGGCAGCGTTTTCGAGCGCTGACGTAGGCACCCTCTCGCCTCGCGTTGCTCGACAGCTGAGGCGCTATTCTCGTCGGACCGCCTGCTTTTCGAAATACCCGCTTTTCTCGGCAGCGCCTCGGGGCCAGTGCGACCCCGGCCGGCAAATACGAAAGGCAGCGTGGTCAAGCTGACGCATCAGTCAGAGTTTCCCCGACCCTTAGCGGGGAAGCCCTGATGAGCTGCTGCCGAATGGAGCGGCAAGGTTTTCCCCACGTGAAACGCGCGCGGGAACCACGTAGGCTTGACTTCGGTCAACCGAGCGAGCGCCAAGTCGCTGCGTGCTCAGGGAGGCGTTGTGCGGACACTCAAGACACTCATGACTGGGGTTGGATTGGCCGCATCGGCGGCATGCGTTGCGGGGCCGTTCTGTGTGGTCGTGACCGGCCTCGGACAGGACTGCAAGTACTACGACGAGGGGAGCTGCGCGCAGGCGGCCATGGAGCGGCAGGGCGCGTGCGTCGACAGATCGACCGGCCTCGCAACCGGGTTCAACCGGGGTGCTCGTTACTGCCTCGTGAGGGCAGGCGAGAGCCGGTGCGAGTACTACGACGCCGCCTCGTGCGCGAAAGCGGCGCAGGACCGTGGAGGCACCTGCCTCGAGCGTCCGCGCGGCAACCTGAGTCGTAGAGCCGGCTGACGAGGCATGAGAGCCGGCGGACGATCGACTAGGACATCTCCTCGCCCTCCGGCAACGAGGTCGTGTCGCTCGCGCGGAGAGTGATGCGTGCGGCCAGTGCGTAGGCCGTCGCGCGGCTGGCCCCGGTCAGCTGCGCGGCGATCGCCGCGACTCTGCCGGGCGGCAGCTCCTTCGCGAGCAGTTCCACGGTGCGCCGTAACAGCTGCCCGTCGACGGCGCCCGTGGCCGCGGCGGCGCCGTGCACGACAATGGTGATCTCGCCGCGCTGGAAGTTCTCCTCCGCCTGCGCGCGCGCGAGCAGCTCCTGCAGCGTGCCGCGGTAGACGGTCTCGTGCGCCTTGGTGAGCTCGCGCGCCACCACCGCCGGGCGCCCGGCGCCGAACTCCGCCGCCATATCGGCGAGCGTCTTCACGATGCGGTGAGGCGCTTCGAAGAACACCAGCGTGCGCGGCTCAGGCGCGAGGGCAGCCAGCGCCGCACGCCGCTCGCGCTCACGCGAGGGCAGGAAGCCCTCGAAGCAGAAGCGCTCGGTCGGCAGCCCCGCGACCGCGAGCGCGCTGGTGATCGCCGACGGCCCGGGAATCGCGTGCACCTCGAAGCCCGCGCGCGCGGCGCGCTGCACCAGCTCCAGTCCCGGATCCGACAGGAGCGGGGTGCCCGCATCGCTGACCAGCGCGATGGTCTCACCGGCCGCGAGCCGGGCGAGGAGCTGCGGGGTGCGCTGCGACTCGTTGTGCTCGTGCAGCGACACCAGGGGCTTGGCGATGCCGATGGCGCTGAGGAGCACACGCGTGTGACGCGTGTCCTCGGCGGCAATCACGTCGGCGCTGAGTAGCGTCTCGCGCGCCCGCGCGCTCAGGTCCGCGAGGTTGCCGATCGGCGTGGCGACGACCTGCAGCCGCCCGTACACCTTGCCCACTATAATCTCCTCCTCATGCCGCCTGGGATCTGCGGCCCCACCGCATCCTGCGCGCCAACGACAGGCCCTTCAACAGATGCTCGTACGCTCGATCATCCGCCTCGTGCTCCTGGCAGCGGCCGCGCTGGCACTGAGCGCCTGTGCGAGTCTCACCGAGCGCGCCGAGTTGCCGCCATCCCTCGAGCGTGCCGAGGCGCTCGAGCGTGCCGGCGATGCCGCGGGCGCAGCGCGCGTGTACGAGGAACTGGCGGCCCAGAACGGCGGTGCGGAGCGCAACGCGCTCCTGTTGCGCGCCGCGCGCGGCTACCTCGCCGCCCACCATGCGGAGGACGCGGCGCGCGTCCTGGCGCTGCCCGAAGGCCCGCTGTCCGCGGAGCAGAGCATCGAGCGCGCGCTGTCCAGTGCGGAGCTCGCCATCGAGCGCGGCCAGGGGAGGGAGGCGTCGCAGCAGCTCGCCGCAATCGCCGAACCGCGCGGCGCTGCGCAGGCGGCGCGCTATCACGAGCTGCAGGCGCGCGCGGCCCTCGCGACCGGCCGCCCCGCGGGCGGGCTCGCCGGCGCAGCACCTGAGGAGGTCGGGCCGCACATCGCGCTGCTGCTGCCGATCACCGGCCGCGCGGCGGCTGCCGCCGTGAGCGTGCGCGACGGTTTCATGACGGCGTATTACCAGACCCCGGCGGCCGAGCGACCGCGGGTGCGCGTCTACGACACCGGCACGCACAGCGTGGCGGATGCGCTGGCGCAGGCGAGCCAGCAGGGGGCCGACTTCATCGTCGGCCCGCTGACGCGCGAAGAGGTGGCCGCCGCCGCGGAGTTCTCCGCGCCCCGTGCACCGCTCCTGGCGCTCAACTTCCTGCCCGCGGAACGCCCGGCGCCGGCGCAGTTCTATCAGTACGCGCTGTCGCCCGAGGACGAGGCGCGCCTCGCGGCGCGGCGCATCCTGGACGAGCATCACCGCCGCGGGGTGGCGCTGGTGCCGGCGGGGGACTGGGGCGAGCGGGTGCTGGCCGCGTTCAGACAGGAGCTGCAGGGCGGCGGGGGCGAGCTGCTCGGCACCGCGGTCATCGATGCGTCGCGCACCGACTACACCGGCTCGATCACCGAGGTGCTGCGCATCAGTGACAGCACGGCGCGCTACCGGCGCCTGGAGTCCGCACTCGGCACCAAGCTGCAGTTCGAGCCACGGCGTCGCGCCGACATCGAGTTCATCTTCGCTGCGGCACAGCCCAACACCGAGCGGCTGCTGCGGCCGCAGCTGCGCTTTCATTACGCCGGCGACATTCCCACCTACGCGACCTCCGATGCCTTCGAGCCGGACGTCCGTGCCAACCAGGAGCTCGATGGCCTGATGTTTCCGGACATGCCGTGGATGCTGGGCGGGGACCTGGCGGAGGCGGTGCACGCGGCTACCCGCGAGGCGTGGCCCAGCGGCGGCCCGCAGCGCGGGCGGCTGTTCGCGTTCGGCTTCGATGCGTTCCGCCTGGCGCAGGCACTGCGCCAGCGCGCCGCGCCGGGCGACATCAGCCTCGCGGGCCTGACCGGCCGCCTCAGCATCGATCCCGAGCGGCGCGTGCGCCGCGAGATGGACTGGGCGCAGTTGCACAACGGCGAGCTGCGCCTCCTGCCGGCGCCGGGGCCGTGATTTCGAGATCCGGCCGATGCTCACCGCTCGACAGCAAAGCGGACGCCGCGCCGAGGAGCTGGCCGCCGAATTCCTGTGCACGCGCGGCTTCGAGATCCTGCAGCGCAACTACCTGCGCCGGCTCGGCGAGCTCGATCTCGTCGCGCGCGGCGCGGGCGTGTTGGTAATCGCCGAGGTGCGCACCCGCTCGAGCGCCGCGTATGGCGGCGCGGCGGCGAGCGTCGACCGGCGCAAACAGCGGCGCATCACCCGCGCCGCGAGCCAGCTCCTGCAGCAGCGTGCGGAGCTGGCGCAGCTGCCGGTGCGATTCGACGTCATCGTAGTGGGGGATCCGCACGGCGCCGCGCCGCGCATCGAGTGGATTCAGCACGCGTTCGAGGCTTGAGCGCCGCACAGCCGAAGCTTCCTGCGAACCACTGTACAAACTTCGTCGGGCAAGCCGCTGATTGTTAACAATGAATGCGCCGCGAATTTTGCGACACTGTGGTTTTTGACATAAGTGCTTCCACATAAGTCTTTGTGAATGCGACGAATTTCTCACTATTTAAATTGACATAGCTCGCCCCCGATTCCATAGTGGCGCCCGGTGGGAGAAAGTGGGGGGAAATGGGCGACTCTCGCCCTGACGGGTCATGTTTCGCGGTGCAACGAAGATCACCTTGGATGACAAGGGGCGGATGGTCATGCCCAACCGCTACCGCGAGCAGATCAGCGAACTCGCCCAGGGAAAACTGGTCGTCACCGTCGACAAGGATCAGTGCCTCCTCATCTATCCGCTGCCCGAATGGGAAGTGACCGAACGCAAGCTGATGGCCTGCCGACACTGAACGCGACCGCGCGCCGGCTGCAGCGGCTGATGGTCGGCTATGCGACGGATCTGCCTCTCGACGGGCACGGGAGGCTCCTGCTGCCGCCCGAGCTGCGCGAGTTCGCGAAGCTCGGGCGGCACGGAATGCTGATCGGTCAGGGCAATCGGTTCGAGCTGTGGGATGAGGCTCGCTGGAACGAGCGGCGCGACCTGTGGCTGAACACCGAGGCCGCCCCGAGCGATCTGCCTTCCGAGCTCGAGTCACTGTCGCTGTAAGGGGTTTCGACAAGCTGGTTGGGCGTAGCCCGTGGCAAGCGCACTCAAGGGGGCGGGGCCGTTCCGCTTCGCAGGTGGATGAGCACACAGCGGTGCTCGCCTCCGAGGCGCTCGCAGGACTCGCCGTGGAAGCGGGCGGTTACTATGTCGATGCGACGTTCGGGCGTGGCGGTCATACGTCACTGCTACTCCAGGCCCTGGGTCGGGAAGGCCGCGTGCTCGCGCTCGACCGCGATCCGCAGGCCATCGCGGCCGGCCGGCAGCGTTTTGCCGACGAAATGCGGCTTACGCTCGTGCACGCGTCGTTTGCCGACCTCGGCACGCTCGTGCCGGCACACGCGCACGAGCGTGCTTGCCGCGGCGTGCTCTTCGACCTCGGCGTGTCCTCGCCGCAGCTCGATGATGCGCAGCGCGGTTTCAGCTTCCGCGCTGACGGCCCGCTCGACATGCGCATGGACCCGACGCGCGGCGAACCCGTTTCTGCGTGGCTCGCTCGTGCGGGCCTCGACGAGATACGCCAGGTGATCGCCACCTTCGGAGAGGAGCGGTTCGCGCGGCGCGTGGCGCAGGCCATCGTCACGGCGCGGCGTGCGCGCGCGCTCACCCGCACCGGCGAGCTCGCCGCCCTGGTCGGCGCCGCCGTGCGCACGCGCGAGCCCGGCAAACATCCCGCGACGCGCACGTTCCAGGCGCTGCGCATGTTCATCAACGACGAGCTCGGGCAGCTCGAGCGTGGCCTCGTCGGCGCGCTCGGGGCCCTCGCCCCCGGCGGGCGGCTCGCGGTCATCAGCTTCCACTCCCTCGAGGATCGAGTGGTCAAGCGCTTCATGCAGCGCGAGTCGCAGGTCGACCCGGCCCTCAAGGATCTGCCGCTCGTGCCCCCCGGGGCGCAACCGCGCCTGAAGCTCATCGGCCGCAAGAGCCGACCGGCGCCGGCGGAGCTTGAGAAGAACCCACGCGCCCGCAGCGCGCTGCTGCGCGTGGCGGAGCGACTCGCGTGAACGCTCGTGCGGCGCTCATCATCGCCGTGCCGCTGCTGTGGCTGGCGGCGCTCGGCTCGGCGGCCGGCGCCATCTACTGCAAGCACCGTGCACGGCAGATGTTCGTGCAGCTCGAGGCTCTGAACGCGCGCCGCGACAACCTGGAAATCGAATGGGGCCAGCTGCAGCTCGAGCAGAGCGCCTGGGCCACCCATGCCTTCGTCGAGCGCGTCGCGAGCGCCAAGCTCCACATGGCGATGCCGCCCCCGAAGCAGATCGAGATCGTCGCCCCATGAAGACGCGCGGTGCACGCGACGCAGCGCCCGCCTCGTTCCGCTGGCGCTCGCTCCTGTTGCAGGGCCTCTTGGGCGTGAGCGCGCTGGCACTCGCCTGGCGCGCGGTGAATCTGCAACTCGTCGATCACGGCTTTCTCGCCCGCGAGGGCGATGCGCGTTTCTCACGCGTGCTCGATATCGCCGCGCACCGCGGCACCATCACCGACCGCTACGGCGAGCCGCTCGCGGTCAGCACCCCGGTGGACTCGGTGTGGGTGAATCCGCGCGAACTGGCGCTCGCCACCGACCAGATTCCGCGACTCGCCGGCGCGCTGAAGCTCGATCGCCAGGAGCTCGCGCGCCGGGTCACCAGCAATCTCGAGCGCGAGTTCCTGTACCTCGCGCGCCACCTGCAGCCCGCGGAAGCCGCGCAGATCAAGGCGCTCGGGATCCCGGGCGTGGACACCTCGCGCGAGTACCGCCGCTACTACCCCGCCGGCGAGGTGACCGGGCACCTGCTCGGGTTCACCAACGTCGATGATGCCGGGCAGGAGGGGCTGGAGCTGGCGTTCGATCACTGGCTCGCCGGCGAGGATGGCGCCAAGCGTGTCATCCAGGACCGCTACGGCCGCATCGTCCAGAACGTGGAGAGCATCCGGCCGGCGCGTCCCGGGCGCGACCTGGTGCTGTCGATCGACCTGCGCATCCAGTACCTCGCGTACCGTGAGCTCAAGGCGGCGATCCGCGACCAGCGCGCCCGCGCCGGCTCCGCGGTCGTGCTCGACGTCGCCACCGGCGAGGTGCTCGCCATGGTGAACCAGCCGGCCTACAACCCCAACGACCGCGATCAGATCCAGGGCGGCGTCTATCGCAACCGCGCGGCCACCGACATCTTCGAGCCCGGCTCATCCATCAAGCCGTTCTTCGTGGCCGCGGGGCTGGCCTCGGGCAAATACGACAACCGCAGCGTCATCGATACCTCGCCGGGCTTCTTCAAGGTCGGCGTGAAGATCTTCGAAGACGAGCACAACTACGGCGCGATCGACATCGCCACCGTGCTCGCCAAGAGCTCCAACGTCGGCATGGCGCACATCGCCCTCACGCTGCCGCCCGAGGAGCTCTGGAGCACGCTGAACCATCTGGGTTTCGGCCAGGTCAGCACCAGCGGCTATCCGGGGGAGTCGGCGGGCCTCTTGCCCGCCTACGCGCAGTGGCGTCCCATCGGCATCGTCACCATGTCCCATGGGTACGGGCTGTCGGTCACGCCGCTGCAGCTGGCGCACGCCTACGCAACCATCGGCGCGTTCGGCATAGCCCGCCCGGTATCCTTCCTGCGGGTCGAGGGAGCGGTGCCCGGCGAGCACGCGCTCGCAGCCCAAGTGTGCCGCGAGCTGGTGAGCATGCTCGAGTCGGTGGTGGCCGCGGAGGGCACCGGCAAGCTCGCGGCCATCCCGGGCTACCGCGTATCGGGCAAGACCGGCACCGCGTGGAAAGCCACCGCCGGCGGGTATTCGACCGATCGCTATATGGCCGTGTTCGGCGGGGTGGCTCCGGCGAGCGAGCCACGTTTGGCCGCGGTGGTGGTCATCGACGAACCGGGCGCCGGACAGCACATGGGCGGGCAGGTCGCAGCTCCAGTATTCTCCAGGGTGATCGGCGGGGCGCTGCGCCTGCTGGCAGTGGCGCCCGACCAGCCCGTCAAGGCGCCCGAGGAACTGCCGGCCAGCCCCGCCGTCGGCGATACGCGCACGGCGGCGCTGCCATGAGCGCAGCGGCGCACACGGGCACGGAGACGGCGCGCCCGCTGGCGCAGCTCACCGCCGACTTTGCCGCCGTGCCCGCGGAGGTGCGGGTGAGCGATGTGACGCTCGACAGCCGCGCCGCGACTCCCGGCGCGCTGTTTCTCGCCTGCCGGGGACGCAGGCATCACGGGCTTGAATTCGCCGCCGACGCCGTGGCGCGCGGCGCACGCGCCGTGCTCTACGAGCGCGATGGCGAGACCGGGGAGGCGGCCCCGCAACTGCCCGCCGGCACCTTCGTCGCCGCGGTGCCCCGCTTGAGCGAGCGCGCCGGCCTCATAGCCGACCGCTTCTTCGGCGCGCCTTCACAGCGACTCACGGTCGCGGGCATCACCGGAACCAACGGCAAGACCACCTGTGCGTGGCTGCTGGCGCAGGCACTGCAGCATTGCCACCGGCCAGCCGCGTATATCGGCACGCTCGGTGTAGGCATGCCCGCGCAGCTCACTCCCACGCTGCACACCACTTCGGATGCGGTGAGCATTCACCGCCAGCTCGCGGCGCTGCGGGCCCTCGGGGCCGAATGCGTGAGCATGGAGGTGTCCTCGCACGCCCTCGACCAGGGGCGCGTCAACGGCGTGCGCTTCAACACCGCCGCCTTCACCAACCTGACCCGCGATCACCTTGATTATCACGGCACCATGGAGGCCTATGGCGCGGCCAAGGCGCGCCTGTTCGCCGCACCCGGGCTCGCCCACCGGGTCATCAATGTCGATGATCCGTTCGGGGCGCGCCTGGCCGAGGAGGGCTCCACGGCCAGCCTCACCGTCACCACGCGCGCCGCGGCGGCGCTGCCGCGCGGCGCGCGGTTCGTGCGCGCCGCACGCCTGACACCCGATCCGGGCGGACTCGTCATCGAGGTGGAGTCGAGCTTCGGGGGCGCGCAGCTGCCGCTGCGCCTGATGGGCGAGTTCAACGTCGACAACGCGCTCACGGTGCTGGCGGTGCTGCTCACCTGGAACATCCCGCTCGCCGAGGCGGCGCGCGCGCTGTCGGCGAGCCGGGCGGCGAGCGGGCGCATGGAGATGTTCGGCGAGCGCGGGCGCACGCCGCTCGCCATCGTGGACTACGCGCATACCCCCGATGCGCTCGCCAACGCGCTGCGCGCGGCGCGCCTGCACTGCCGCGGACAGCTGCGGGTGGTATTCGGCTGTGGCGGTGAGCGCGACGCCGGCAAGCGTCCGCTCATGGGGAAGGTAGCGGCCGAGCTCGCCGACGACCTCATCGTGACCGACGACAACCCGCGCAGCGAAGATCCGGCGCGGATCGTGGCGGACATCGTCGCCGGTGTGCCGCCGCGCGCGCCGCTCGTGATCGAGCATGACCGCTCGCTCGCCATCCGCATGGCCCTGCAGCGCTCGGGCCCCGAGGACGTGGTGCTGATCGCCGGCAAGGGGCACGAGGAGTATCAGATCCACGGCGGCGTGCGGCGCGCGTTCCGCGACCAGGCCGTGGTCAGCGCCGAGCTCGCGAGGCTGCCGGCATGAAGCGCACGCTGGCAGAGTTTGCGCGCGCCTGCGGCGGCCGACTGTCCGGCGGCGATGCCGCGTACACCGACGTGGTGAGCGACTCGCGCACGCTCACCGCCCAACAGCTGTTCGTCGCGCTTAAGGGGCCGAGGTTCGACGGCCACGACTTCCTCGCTGCGGCGCTCGCCCTTGGGGCCGCCGGCGCGCTGGTCGACGCCGAGCGGCCGGTGAAACTGCCGCAGATCATCGTGCCCGATACCCAGGCGGCGCTCGAGCGCGCCGCGCGCGCCTGGCGCGCGCACTTTCGCGGCGCACTGGTGGGCGTCGCGGGCAGCAACGGCAAGACCACCGCCAAGGAAATGACGGCCGCGATCCTCGCTCAGGCCGGCAGCTGTCTTGCCACCCGCGGCAATCTCAACAACCACATCGGCGTGCCGCTGACGCTGCTGCGCCTCACGCCGGCGCATCGCTTTGCGGTGGTGGAAATGGGGGCCAACCGGGCCGGCGAAGTCGCCGCCCTGGTCGCCATCGCGCGCCCCACCATCGGCGTGATCACCAATGCCGGAGCCGAGCATCTCGAGGGCTTCGGGAGCCTCGAAGCGGTGGCGCGCGCCGAGGGCGAAATGGTCGCCGGCCTCACCGCCGCCGCCACCGCCGTCATCAATGCGGACGACGAGTTCGCGGGCCTGTGGCGTACGCTCACTCCGGCGCGCGTGGTCAGCTTCGGGGTGCGCGAGCCGGCGGACTTCAGCGCCACCGAGCTGCACGCCGCGGTCGGCTCCGCGGGGTTCCGCACCCACTTCCGGCTCACCTCCCCGTCAGGCAGCGCCGTGATTCAACTCGCGGTAGGCGGCGCCCACAACGTCGCCAACGCGCTCGCCGCCGCCGCCGCCGCGGCCAGCGCCGGCGCCAGCCTCGAGCACATCGCGGCGGGTCTCGCCGGGGTGCGCGCGGTGCCCGGGCGGCTGCAGTTCAAGCAGGGCGCGAGCGGCGCCTGGCTCATCGACGACTCCTACAACGCCAATCCCAGCTCGGTGCGGGCCGCCATCGAGGTGCTCGGCTCGCTCGCGGGCCGCAGGTGGCTGGTGCTGGGCGACATGGCCGAGCTGGGCGAGTTCGCCCATGCCGCGCACAGCGAGATCGGCGAATTCGCGCGCGCACACGGCGTCGAGCGCCTGTATGCAACCGGCGCGCTCGCGGCGCGCGCGGTGGACAGCTTCGGTGCGGGCGCGCAATGGTTTCCCGACGCCGCCGCCCTCACCGCCGCGCTCAGCGCGGAGCTCGGCCGGGCGGGGCCTGAGGTGCGCCTCCTCATCAAGGGCTCGCGCATGAACCGCCTCGAGCGCGTGGTGGATGCGCTCGCCGCCGACTCCGCGGCCAACACGGGCGCGCATTGAGTGCTCTACTGGATCACACAACAGTTCGTCGGCCATATCGGCGGCCTGCACGTCTTTTCGTACCTGACGTTCCGCGCGATCCTCGCCACCGCCTCGGCGCTCGGCCTGTCGCTGCTCGTCGGTCCGTCGCTGATCAGACACCTGGTGCGCGGTCAGATCGGGCAGGTGGTGCGCGACGACGGCCCGCCCACCCACCTGCTGAAGGCCGGCACCCCGACCATGGGCGGCACGATGATCCTGGTGACTACGCTCGTCAGCACGCTGTTGTGGGCCGAGCCGGCCAATCGCCTCGTATGGACGGTGCTCGGCGTCACCTTCGCCTTCGGCCTCATCGGCTTCTACGACGATTACCTGAAGCTCGTGGTGCGCGACCCCAAGGGCCTGGTGCCGCGCTGGAAGTATTTCTGGCAATCGGTGGCCGGGCTCGCCACCGCCGCGACGCTCTACTACACCGCCACCGAGCCGGCGGAGACCACGCTGTTTCTGCCGTTCTTCAAGACCTTTCACGCGCCGCTCTCGGCCTTCGGCTTCATCGTGATCTCCTATCTGATGATCGTCGGCATGAGTAACGCCGTGAATCTCACCGACGGGCTCGACGGGCTGGCGATCAGCTCTTGATCTTCTGCGCCTCGCTCGCCGGAGCGGGCCTGGGCTTCCTGTGGTTCAACTCCTATCCGGCCCAGGTGTTCATGGGCGACGTCGGGGCACTGGCGATCGGAGCGGCGATCGGGGTGCTGGCGGTGATCGTGCGCCAGGAGCTGGTGGTGCTGGTGATGAGCGGGGTGTTCGTGCTCGAGACCGCTTCCGTGATCCTGCAGGTCGCCTCTTATAAGCTGACGGGCCGGCGCCTCTTCAGGATGGCGCCGATCCACCACCACTTCGAGCTCAAGGGCTGGGCGGAGCCGAAGGTGATCGTGCGCTTCTGGATCATCTCGCTGCTGCTGGTGCTCGCGGGACTCGCGACGCTGAAACTGCGATGAGTGCCGACACCAGCAACGCACCGTACGCCGTGATCGTGGGCCTAGGCAGCACCGGGCTGTCGTGCGCGCGCCATCTGCGGCTGCGCGGCTGGCGCCTCGCGGTGACCGATACGCGCACGGCCCCCCCGCAGCTTCCCGCCCTGCGCGCGCTCGATGCGGGGATTACGGTGCGCACCGGCGGACTCGATGCAGCCCTCCTCGAGGGCGCGGTGTGCGTGGTCGCGTCCCCCGGGGTGTCGCTCGCCGAGCCGTTCTTTGCCGAGGCGCGCCGCCGCGGGCTCACGATCGTGGGCGACATCGAGCTGTTCGCGCGCGCGGTCGATGCACCGGTGGTCGGCATCACCGGCACCAACGGCAAGAGCACCGTCACCACGCTCGTGGCGCGCATGGCGCAGCGTGCCGGGGTGCGCGTGCGCGCCGGCGGCAACCTGGGCGAGCCGGCGCTCGATCTGCTCACCCCGGGCACCGAGCTGTACGTGCTGGAGCTGTCGAGCTTTCAGCTCGAGACCACGGCCACACTCTGCTGCCGCGCCGCGACGGTGCTGAACGTCAGCCCCGATCACCTCGACCGCTACGCGAGCGTGGCGAGCTATGCCGCCGCCAAGGCGCGTATCTTCGCCCGCTGCGACACCGCGGTGATCAATCTCGATGATCCGCTGGTGATGGCCATGCCGCGCGCGGCCTCGCGCACCCTGGGCTTCTCGCTGCGCGCCGCCATCGGCGCCGACTACGCGGTGGCCATGCACGAGCGCGAATGGTGGCTGACGCGCGCCGGCGCGCCCCTCATGCCGGTGTCGGCCATGAAGATCAGGGGGCTTCACAACGCCGCCAACGCGCTCGCGTCGCTCGCGCTGGGCGAGGCGCTCTCGCTCCCGCAGCCAGCGATGCTGGCGGAGCTGGCCGCATTCGCCGGGCTGCCGCACCGCTCGCAATGGGTGGCCGACGTGCACGGCGTCACCTACATCAACGACTCCAAGGGGACCAACGTCGGCGCCACGCTCGCCGCGGTCGCCGGCATGGCGGGCCCGCTGGTGATGATCGCCGGTGGCGAGGGCAAGAATCAGGACTTCGCACCGCTGGCGGCGGCCTTTCGCGGCAAGGTGCGCCATGCGGTGCTCATCGGCCGCGACGCGCCGCTCATCGCGCGCGCGCTCGCGGGCGTGTGCACGCTCGAGACCTGCGCGACGCTCCCCGAAGCGGTGCGGGCGGCCGCGCGCGCCGCGCTTCCCGGCGACACGGTGCTGCTGTCGCCGGCGTGCGCAAGCCTCGACATGTTCCGCGACTACGGCCATCGCGGCGCGGTGTTCTGCCGCGCGGTGCAGGAGCTCGCCGCATGAGCGCGCCGGCCCATACCGCGCTGCTGGGATTCGCGCGCTCGAGCGCCAGGAGCGGGGGCGTGCACCTCGATGCGGTGACCCTGGCGCTCGCACTCGGCATCGTGCTGCTGGGGCTCGTGATGGTGACCTCCGCCTCGGTGTCGATCGCCAGCCAGGACACCGGGCAGCCGTTCTACTACCTCGAGCGCCAGCTGCTGCTGACGCTCATCGGCGCCGCCTGTGCCGCCCTCATGTTCTCGATCCCCACGGCGCTCCTCGAGCGCGCCAGCGTGGCGCTGCTGGCGCTCGCGATCGGCCTGTTGGCCCTGGTGCTCATTCCCGGGCTCGGGCACGCGGTCAACGGCAGCCGGCGCTGGCTGCACCTCGCCGGGGTCAACTTCCAGGTCTCGGAGCTGGCGCGCGTGCTGGTGCTGGTGTACCTCGCCAGCTACGCCGTGCGCCACGAGACGCAGCTGCGCGAGTCCCTCGCCGGACTCGGCAAGCCCCTGGGACTGCTGTGCGGTGTGAGCGCGCTGCTGCTGCTCGAGCCGGACTTCGGCGCGGCCACCGTGCTGTTCGCCACCGGCTGCGCGCTGTTGTTCCTGGCCGGCGCGCGGCTGCGCTACGTGATCGCCATGACCGCGATCGCGGCGGGGGGCTTTGCCGTGCTGGCGGTCAGCGCCAGCTATCGGCTGCGCCGCCTGACCGCGTTTCTCGATCCATGGGCGGACCCCTTCAACAGCGGCTTCCAGCTGACCCAGTCGCTGATCGCCATCGGCCGCGGCCAGTGGTTGGGCGTGGGACTGGGCGACAGCGTGCAGAAGCTGTTCTATCTGCCGGAAGCGCACACCGACTTCCTGTTTGCGGTGCTGGCCGAGGAGCTGGGACTGCTCGGGGTGACGCTGACGCTGGCCCTGTTCCTGGCCCTCATCTGGCGCAGCTTCTACATCGCGCGACTCGCCTCGCAGGCGGGCCTTAAGTTCCCGAGCCTGCTGGCGGCGGGCTTTGGCCTGTGGGTCGGCATCCAGGCCTTCATCAACGTCGGCGTCAACATGGGCGTGTTGCCGACCAAGGGCCTGACGCTGCCGCTGATGAGCTACGGCCGCTCGAGCCTGATCGTGGGGCTCGCGTGGGTGGGACTGGTATTGCGCGTGTATCACGAGGCGCTGCGCGAGCAACGCGGCGCGGCCACCGTGCGGGGCGCGACATGAGTCGTCCGATCCTCATCATGGCCGGCGGCACCGGTGGACACGTATTCCCGGCGCTGGCGCTGGCGCGCCTGCTGCGCGAGCAGTCCCTGCCGGTCATCTGGCTCGGTACGACGCGGGGACTCGAGTCGCGCGTCATTCCGGCCGAGGGCATTCCGATCGAGCGGCTGTCGGTCGGCGGGTTGCGCGGCAAGGGCCTGCTCACCTGGCTGGCCGCGCCCTTTCGCTTGGCTGTGGCCCTCATCCAGGCGCTGCGCGTCATGTGGCGTCATCGGCCGCTCGTGGTGGTGGGCCTGGGAGGCTTCGTGACCGGTCCCGGCGGGCTCGCCGCATGGCTCACGCGCCGGCCGCTGCTCATTCATGAGCAGAACGCCGTCGCCGGCTTCACCAACCGCTGCCTCGCGCACCTGGCGCGCCAGGTGCTGGAAGCCTTTCCGGGCAGCTTCGGCCACGGCGTGCAGGCGCGCCTCATCGGCAACCCGGTCCGGGCCGACATCAGCGCCGTGCCGCCGCCCGCGCAGCGCTTCGCCGGGCGCTCAGGTCCGGTGCGGATCCTCGTGATCGGCGGCAGCCAGGGTGCGACGCGGCTGAATGCCGTCGTGCCCTTTGCGCTGAAGCGCGTGGCGGGCTGGCTCGTCTTCGACGTGCGTCACCAGGCCGGCGAGCGCTGGATCGACGCCGGGCGCGCCGCCTACGCCCAGGCGGGGGTGCGCGCCGATGTGCGTCCGTTCATCGAGGACATGAGCGAGGCGTACGGCTGGGCGGATCTGGTGATCTGCCGCGCCGGCGCACTCACCGTGTCGGAGCTTGCCGCGGTGGGCGTGGCCTCGATCCTCGTGCCCTTCCCCGCAAGCGTCGACGACCACCAGGCGTACAACGCGCAGTACCTGGTGCGCGCCGCCGCTGCGGTGGTGATACCCGACCGCGAGCTCACCGCCGAGCGCCTCGCCGCCGAGCTGCAGCGCCTGTGCGCCGGCCGCGGCAAGCTCCTCGCCATGGCCGAGCGGGCGCGCCTGCTCGCCAAGCCGCGCGCCGCGGATGAGCTGGCCGCCTCGTGCCTGGAGCTCGCGCGGAGGGCTGCATGAGCAGCGAGCGGCGCACGTTGCCCGAGCGCGTGAGCGTCGAGCGTCGCGTCACGCCCGACCGGCGCGACCGCATGCGCCGTATCAATACCATCCACTTCGTCGGCATCGGCGGCAGCGGCATGAGCGGCATCGCCGAGGTGCTGCTGAATCTCGGCTACCGGGTGCAGGGCTCGGATCTGCGCGCCAGCACCGTGACGCAATGGCTGGCGGGGCTCGGCGCACGCGTCAGCATCGGTCACGCGGCTGGGAACATCGCCGGCGCCGATGTGGTGGTCGCCTCGGCCGCGGTGGCGCGTGACAACCCGGAGGTGCGGGCAGCGCTCGCGGCGCGCATCCCGGTGGTGGCGCGCGCCGAGATGCTCGCCGAGCTGATGCGCTTCCGCTATTCCATCGCCGTCGCCGGCACGCACGGCAAGACCACCACCACCAGCCTCATCGCCAGCATCCTCTCCGAAGGCGGTGAGGACCCGACCTACGTCATCGGCGGGCGCCTGAAGAGCGCCGCCAGCAACGCGCGTCTGGGCGCCGGGCGCTACCTGGTCGCCGAGGCCGACGAGAGCGACGCCTCGTTCACGCACCTGCAGCCCCTCATCGCGATCGTCACCAACATCGACAACGATCACTTGAGCACGCACGGCGGGGACTTCGGGCTCCTCAAGCAGAGCTTCCTCGACTTTCTGCACAACCTGCCGTTCTACGGCCTGGCGGTACTGTGCGCGGACGACGAGCACCTGCGCAGCATCCTGCAGGAAGTGAGCCGGCCGATCCTGTCCTACGGCCTCGAGTCGGGGGCGGACGTGCGCGGCGAGAACCTGCGCCCCGCGGGGTTGCAGACGCATTTCGAGGTCCGGCGACCGGGAGCGGCTGCGCTCGCCGTGACGGTGAATCTCGCCGGCGTGCACAACGTGCGCAACGCGCTCGCGGCGATCGCGGTGGCCACCGAGCTCGACATCGCCGATGAGGCGATCCTGCGCGCGCTTGCCACATTCCAGGGCATCGACCGGCGGCTGCAGCACATCGGCGACGTGCTCACCGCCGTGGGCCGTGTCAGCATCGTGGATGACTACGCCCATCACCCCGCCGAAGTGGTGGTGACGCTGGCGGCGGTGCGCCAGGGCTACCCCGGGCGGCGTGTGCTGCTCGCCTTCCAGCCGCACCGCTACACGCGCACCCGCGACCTGATCGATGATTTCGGCAAGGCGCTCTCGGGCGCGGACGCCCTGTGCGTGACCGAGGTCTACGCCGCGGGCGAGACCGCGATCCCCGGCGCCGACGGCCGCGCCATCTGCCGCGCGGTGCGCAGCCGCGGACAGCTCGAGCCGTTGTTCGTCGAGAAGGTCGAGGAGCTGGCCGGCTCGCTCAAGGACGTGATCCGCGATGGCGACGTCATCCTCGCCATGGGCGCGGGCAACATCAGCGCCGTGGCACACGCGCTCCCGGCCGCGCTCGCGGCATTGCTGCCGCCGGGGAGGGCCTCGTGACGCTCGCCGTGGCCCCGGAGTTCCTGGTGCGCGTGCAGCGCGATGAGCCCCTGAGCCGCCACACCTCCTGGCATGTCGGCGGACCTGCGGAGGTGTTCTTCAATCCGCGCGACCGCGCCGAGCTGGCGGCGTTCCTGCGCACCGTGCCCGCCGGGGTGCCGATCCACTTCATCGGCCTCGGCAGCAACCTGCTGGTGCGTGACGGGGGCCTGGAGGGGATCGTCATCAGCACGCACGGCACGCTCGATGCCCTCAAGCGCGTCAATGAGACCACGGTGCAGGTTGAGGCCGGGGTCGCCTGTGCACGCATCGCCCGGCAGTGCATCAAGTGGGGACTCGGGCCCGCGGAGTTCTTCGCCGGCATTCCCGGGACCCTCGGCGGCGCCCTGGCGATGAACGCCGGCGCCTTTGGCGGGGAAACCTGGCGCCACGTGCACACTGTGGAAACCATCGACCGCGGCGGCCACACGCACCAGCGCGCGGCCGGCGAGTACCGCGTCAGCTACCGCCAGGTCATCGCGCCCGCGCCCGAGGAATGGTTCATCGGCGCGAGCTTGAGCTTCGAGCGCCGTCCGGGCGCGCACGAGGGCGAGGTGCGGGCGCTCCTCGAGCAGCGCCGCGCGTCGCAGCCGATCGGGGAGTGGAGTTGCGGTTCGGTGTTCACCAACCCGCCGGGAGATCACGCCGCGCGCCTCATCGAGGTCGCGGGGCTGAAGGGATTTCGCATCGGCGACGCCTCGGTGTCGCACAAGCACGCGAATTTCATCATCAATCACGGCCAGGCGAGCGCCGCGGACCTGGAGCGCCTGATCGCGCACGTGCGCGACACGGTCGAGCGCGTGCACGGCGTCGCGCTGCAGCCCGAGGTGCGGATCGTGGGAGTGCCATAAGCCATGCGCCTGAGCTACGAACCGCGCCAGCTGCGCCGCGTCGCCGCGGCGGGGGAGTTCGGCCGCGTGGCGGTGCTGTTCGGCGGCGACTCCAGCGAGCGCGAGATCTCGCTCCTCTCCGGCAACGCGGTGCTGGATGCGCTCAAGCGCCGCGGCGTGGACGCGCACGCCTTCGATCCGCGCGATGCGCCGCTGTCGGAGCTGCTCGCCCGGCGCTTCGAGCGCGTATGGATCGCGCTGCACGGCCCGGGAGGGGAGGACGGCACGCTGCAGGGTGCGCTCGAATACCTGGGCGTGCCCTACACCGGGAGCGGGGTGATGGGCTCGGCCATCGGCATGGACAAGCTGCGTACCAAGCGCCTGGCGCGGGCGGTCGGGGTTGCGACCGCGGACTTCGTGGTGCTCTCCGGCGCGCAGGATTTCGAGGCGGCGCTCGAGCGCCTCAAGCTGCCGCTGATCGTGAAGCCCGCCACCCAGGGATCGAGCGTCGGCATGAGCAAGGTCGAGCGCGCCGCGGATCTGCCCGCCGCCTATGCGCTTGCCGCGCGGCTCGAGACGCTGGTGTTTGCGGAGGCGTGGATCGCGGGACCTGAGTACACCGTGGCGATCCTGCAGGAGCGCGCGCTGCCCTCGATCCGCATCGAGACGCCGCGGACCTTCTACGACTACGAGGCCAAGTATTTCCGCGACGACACGCGCTACTTCTGCCCGTCCGGCCTCTCGAGGAGCGCCGAGGAGCATCTCGCCAGTCTGGCGCTCGCCGCATTCGAGGCGGCCGGCGCCTCGGGCTGGGGGCGAGCGGACTTCATGATGGACGACGCCGGCCGGCCGCTGCTGCTGGAGATCAACACCGTTCCGGGCATGACCAGTCACAGCCTGGTGCCCATGGCGGCGCGCGCGATCGGGGTCGATTTCGAGGAGCTCGTGTGGCGCGTGCTCGAGACCAGCTTCACCCGCCGGCCCGCCTCAAGTCCTCAGTCCCCGGTGTAGCTCATGCTCGGCCGCCCCAAGAACCGTCGCAAACCCTCGGAAGCGCGCCCGCAGCTGCCGGCGATCAACTGGCGCTACCTCGGCCTGTGGGTGCTGGCGCTGGCGGGGATCGCGGCGGCGGGGTGCGCGGTGTCGTGGGCATTCGATCAACCCATCGAGACGGTGGCGGTGGAGGGGCGATTCCAGCGCGTGGCGCCGGTGGACGTCGAACGGGTCGTGAAGGAGAAGGTGCACGGCGCGGGCCTGCTGTCGGTGGACCTCGCGGCGGTGCGCCGCGCCATCCACACGCTGGCGTGGGTGGATGCGGTGAGCGTGCAGCGCGCCTGGCCCCGGGGCCTGAACGTGCTGGTCATCGAGCAGACCGCCGCGGCGCGCTGGGGCGAGAAGGGGCTCATCAACACCCGTGGCGAGCTGTTCGACTCCGGCGAGCGCCACATTCCGCCGGAGCTGGCGCAGCTCGCCGGCCCCGACGGCAAGGAGTCGCTCGTGGCGCAGCGCTATCTGGCCGCGGAGGGGCGCCTGTCGCAGGCGGGCCTGCGCCTCACCGCGATGCGCCTGGATGCACGCGGCGCCTGGGAATTCGATCTGGCCAACGGCGTCACCGTGCGTCTGGGAAGGCGCCAGGTGGACGAGCGCTTCGAGAAATTCATGAACACCGCGCTGAAATTCGTCACCCAGCGCGCCGAGGACATCGCCTACGTGGATATGCGTTACACAAACGGCTTCGCCATCGGCTGGCGCGGCACGGCCGCCCGCGCCGCCGGCCGCGACGGTGGCCACGATGCTTAAGCGTGCCGACAGAAATCTGATCGTCGGGCTCGACATCGGCACCTCCAAGGTCGTGGCGCTGGTGGGAGAGGTGGGGCTCGACGGCTCGATCGAGCTGCTCGGCCTGGGCTCGCAGCCCTCGCGCGGCCTGAAGAAGGGCGTGGTGGTCAACATCGAGTCCACGGTGCAGTCCATCCAGCGGGCGGTGGAGGAGGCCGAGCTCATGGCCGGCTGCGAGATCCACTCGGTGTTCGCCGGCATCGCCGGCAGCCACGTACGGAGCCTGAACTCCCACGGCGTGGTGGGCGTGCGCGACAAGGAGGTCACGCACGGCGACGTCGAGCACGTGATCGATGCCGCCAAGGCCGTGGCCATTCCCGCGGACCAGAAGATCCTGCACGTGCTGCCGCAGGAGTTCCTGGTCGACGGCCAGGAAGGCATTCGCGACCCGATCGGCATGTCGGGCGTGCGCCTCGAGGCCAAGGTGCACATCGTCACCGGCGCCGACAGCGCCGCGCAGAACATCGAGAAGTGCATCCAGCGCTGCGGGCTGGAGGTCGACGACGTGGTGCTCGAGCAGCTCGCCTCGAGCTTCGCCGTCCTCACCGAGGACGAGAAGGAGCTCGGCGTGTGCCTGGTCGACATCGGCGGCGGCACCACCGACCTGGCGGTGTTTGCCAATGGGGCGATCCGCCATACGGCGGTCATTCCGATCGCCGGCGACCAGGTCACCAACGACATCGCGGTCTAGATGCGCACGCCAACCCAGTACGCCGAGGACATCAAGATCCGCTACGCCTGCGCGCTCTCGCAACTCGCCAACCCCGACGAGAGCATCGAGGTGCCGAGCGTCGGCGAGCGCCCCGCCCGCCGCCTCGCGCGCCAGACGCTCGCCGAAATCGTCGAGCCGCGCTACGAGGAGCTCTTCGGCCTGGTGCGCGAGGAGCTGCGGCGCAGCGGCTTCGAGGAAGTGATCGCCGCCGGCATCGTGCTCACCGGCGGCAGCGCCAAGATGGAAGGCGCGATCGAGCTCGCCGAGGAAGTGTTCCACGTGCCGGTGCGCTTAGGGGTCCCGCAGGCCGTGCGGGGTCTCACCGACGTGGTGCGCAACCCGATCTTTTCCACCGGCGTGGGGCTGCTGCTCTACGCGCGTGACAACGTTCGGCCCGCGCATCGCGGGCACTCCCTGGGCGGGAACGCCAAATCGGTGTTCGACCGCATGCGTTCCTGGTTCCAGGGCAACTTTTGAAGCTGACAGAGCGATGAGCGACTCCCAACCAACCGTTTGTATTCGTGTAAGGAGCGATAGCCATGTTTGAACTGATGGACGCATACAGCCAGAGCGCTGTCATCAAGGTGATCGGCGTGGGTGGTGGCGGCGGCAACGCCGTGGCCCACATGGTCACGGCCGGTATCGACGGCGTGGAGTTCATGTGTATCAACACCGACTCGCAGGCCCTCAAGCACGCCAAGGTGAAGACCGCGCTGCAGATCGGCTGCAACATCACCAAGGGACTCGGCGCGGGCGCCGACCCGGAAATCGGCCGCTCGGCGGCGATGGAGGACCGCGACCGCATCGTCGAGCTGGTCGAGGGCTGCGACATGTTGTTCATCACCGCCGGCATGGGCGGCGGCACCGGCACCGGCGCGGCTCCCGTGGTCGCACAGGTGGCGCATGAGCTGGGCATACTCACCGTCGCGGTCGTGACCAAGCCGTTCGAGATGGAGGGCAACAAGCGCGCCTGCGTCGCCGACCATGGCATCGGTGAGCTGTCCAAGTTCTGCGACTCGCTCATTACAATTCCCAACCAGAAGCTGTTGACGGTGTTGGGTCCGCAGACGACGCTCCTGGATGCCTTCAAGTCGGCGAACCAGGTGTTGCAGGGCGCGGTGCAGGGCATCGCCGAGCTCATCACGCGCCCCGGTCTCATCAACGTCGACTTCGCCGACGTGCGCACCGTGATGGCGGAGACCGGCATGGCGATGATGGGATCGGGCGCGGCCAGCGGCGAAGGCCGGGCACGCGCGGCGGCGGAGGCGGCCGTATCCTCACCGTTGCTCGAGGACATCAACCTCGCCGGGGCGCATGGCATCCTGGTCAACGTCACCGCGGGCATGGACCTCTCGATCGGTGAATTCCAGGAGGTCGGCCAGATCGTGAAGCAGTTCGCTTCCGATGACGCCACGGTGGTGGTCGGCACGGTCATCGATCCGGAGCTGGACAACCAGCTGCGCGTCACGGTGGTGGCGACCGGGTTAGGTCGGCCCGTTGCTGCAGTGCGCTCGCCGCTCACTTCCCCGCGCGAACGCGAGGCGCTGGGCCGCGAGCAACGCGACGTGCGCGCCGAGCCGCCGATGCGCATGGTGCGCCGCCCACTCTCCAGCAGCGACTATGCGGTGCTCGACAAGCCCACCGTCCAGCGGCAGCGGGCGGTCGGGGATGGGCTGCGAGCGGCGACCGACTCGGAGGATCTGCTGGACATCCCGGCTTTCCTGCGGCGGCAGGCCGATTGATGTGATACGGTAGCGCGCCTTACCTAAGGCGCCCAAGGGAGGGTCTGGCGCTGCCGGGTCCCTCCTGACGGCGCGCGCGACGCGCCGCTCACCCGCAGCACGCTGCGCTCGGTGTAGCAAAAGAAGTACGCATGGTCGGACAACGGACGCTCAAAAACTCGATTCGCGCCACCGGTGTCGGCCTGCACACGGGCAAGAAGGTCCTCATGACCTTGCGCCCGGCAGGGCCTGACGAGGGCATTGTGTTCCGCCGCACCGACCTGCCGATCCCGGTGGACATCCGCGCCCGCGCGGAGAACGTCCGCGACACCATGCTCGGCACGACGCTCGGCACGGGTGAGTCGCGCGTCTCGACGGTGGAGCACCTGCTGTCGGCGTTCGCGGGGCTGGGGATCGACAACGCGATCGTGGAGCTGTCGGCCGCGGAAGTGCCGATCATGGACGGCAGCGCCGGCCCGTTCGTGTTCCTGCTGCAGTCAGCGGGCATCGAGGAGCAGCACCACCCGAAGCGCTTCATGCGCGTGAAGAAGCGGCTGCGTGTCGAGGACGGCGACAAGTGGGCGCAGTTCGACCCGTTCGACGGCTTCAAGGTGAACTTCGAGATCGAGTTCAACCATCCGATCTTCAAGCGCCGCTCGCAGCGCGCCTCGATGGATTTCTCGACCACCTCGTTTCTCAAGGAAGTGAGTCGCGCGCGCACCTTCGGTTTCATGCGCGATCTCGAGACACTGCGCTCGCGCAACCTTGCGCTCGGGGGAAGTCTCGACAACGCGATCGTGCTGGATGACTTTCGCGTGCTGAACGAAGACGGGCTGCGTTACGAGGACGAGTTCGTGAAACACAAGATCCTCGATGCCATCGGGGATCTGTATCTGCTCGGCCACAGCCTCATCGGTGAGTTCAGCGGCCACAAATCCGGGCACGCGCTCAACAACAAGCTGCTGCGCTCACTGCTGGCGGACACCTCGACCTGGGAAGAAGTGGTGTTCGAGCGCTACGCGGACGCGCCGATCTCCTACATCGAGGCCCCCGCGCTGCATCCACCCCGGGGTTGACGAGCCGCGCGCGCGGCCGCACCTCACTGTGGGAAGCGGCCGGGAGTAAGAGCGAGAAGAAAATCCTCGCAGGGCAGACAGAGTATGTCGTCACGCCTGAGCCGCTCCTTGCCGCGATACAGCAGAAAGCGGTGGCTTTGCGGATAATCGTCACCGAAACTGCCCAGAGCGCGCAGGTCCTCGGGTCGTACCTGACGGGAACTCTTGACTTCCACGGCGTACAAACCGGTGTCGCCGTACACGACGAAGTCCACTTCGGCTTGCGAGCGGGTCTGCCAGTAGTGCAGTTGATGCCGCCCGGCGGAGTAGTCGCACCAGGCGCGCAGGTGTTGCGCGACCAACCCCTCCAGCGCGGCCCCATCAAGCTCTGCGGGTGAATCGAGGGGTCCGCCGGGACGGTTGGCGCGAAAGATACCCGCGTCGAAGAAGTAGAATTTCGGATGAGCCGCAATGGCCCGCTTGGCGCGGCGCGAGAAGACCTCCAGGCGAAAGCCAAGTAGCAGGTCTTCCAGGATTTCCAGATAGCCCTCAGCGCTCTTGCGGCTGACGTGGCAATCACGTGATACCGCCGCCAGGTTCAGGACTGCGGCGTGAGCAAAGCTCATGGCTTCAAGAAAGCGCGCAAACGAGCCGATATTGCGGACCAGCCCCTCCATCTGCACTTCCTCGCGCAGGTAAAGCCCGTTGTAAGCCTCCAGGATCGCCTGGCGGTCGTCGGCCGCCCAGACAATGGGCAGCATGCCCTGCCGCAACGCGAGGTCGAGCTTGAACCGATTGCCCAGTTCAGCGGCCATGTAGGGATGCAGGTGCTTTTGGGCCGCTCGTCCGCCCAGCAGATTGACCCCATGCCGACGCAGCTTGCGTGCGCTCGAGCCCGTGAGAATGAACTGCTGCCCGGTCTTGCGCTCGATCAGCAGGTGAACGACCTCCAGGAGCTCGGGCAACTTCTGGATCTCGTCAATGACGATCGGCTTCCTCGGCGCCGCGGCGACCATTTCGGCGAGGCGCTCGGGTTGCGCCGACAGCGGCCGCAACGTCGCCGGGTCCAGCAGATCGATCCGCAACGCATTCGGGAACTGATGCGCGCACCACGAGGTCTTGCCAGTGCCGCGGGGACCAAGCAGGAAGAAGTGCTCGCGACCAGGGTTGAGGAATCGCGGTACAAATGCCATTATGAGTCTCATAATGGCGGTTGAGTCGCCATTTTGCAATCATGGCCGGCCAGCGCTCAGCTGCGCGGCTGCACGCGCACCGCGATGGCGGTGAGTTGCGGGGCGGCGGCGCGGATCTGCGGGTCCAGCTCCTGCAGTGCGTAGCGCAGCCGCGCGCACCAGGCGGCGGAGGCGGCAAAGATCACCAGCGTGCCGTCGCGCTCGACGACACCGCAGATGCGCGCGCCGATTTCCGTCGGCAGATGGTGACATAACCAGTCGCTCCAGAAACGCTGGCGCGTGGCCTGATCTGTGACCTGCGTCAAGGCCGGGGCGCGGCGCCGCAGCAGCTCCTTAACAGAATGTAGCCGCGGCGTTCGCGGACCTGCCGCAGTCCTCACTGCGGGCCTGCCACGCTTGTTTCGAGAGATGTTCTTCGGCATATTTGCCCTTGCTGCATTCTGGGCAAACCCGCTGAAAGGCGGGGACGCAAAGCCACCGGTCTAAAGCGAGGAGCCATGACAGCGGGGTTGCCAGCATCGTACAGGGTTTTTGACGCACAACAGGGCGGTTCACGCCCGGACATGGCTCGTACAACCGAGCGGCGTCGCCTGTTCACGGGGGCCTTGAGGCGGTCGGAACACGTTTCATGAACGTCATTTTCCTATCCAGGCGTGAGGGTCGGGCGCGACAGCTGAATCTCGCGCACCCGCTTACGTTAAGTCTGGTCGGCGGCCTCGCGCTCGCCGTCCTCGGCAGCGCCTTCGCGCTCGGGCTGCAGTTCGGTCGCGGCGCCCAGGGCGCGGTGCTCGGTGACACGCTGAGCTTCAGTGGCCTGCTGGCCGAGCAGAAGCGCCAGATCGGCGAGCTCAGGCAGCAGCTGCAGTTGCGGGTGGACGCGATGGCCATGCGCCTGGGCAAGGTGAACGCGCACATCATCCGGCTCGATGCGCTCGGCAAGCGCCTCACCGAGATGGCGGACATCGACAGCCACGAGTTCAATTTCGAGCTCGAGCCGCCCAGCGGTGGTCCGGAAGGCGTGGGCGAGGGCGCGAGCGCCCAGATCCCGGATCTGACGGCCATGCTCAACCGACTCGAGCAGCGCGTGAACCTGCGCGATTCGCAGCTTGCGGCGCTGGAAAACGTGATCCTCGCGCGCGAGCTGAAAGAGCAGATCCACCCCGCCGGCCGCCCGGTCACGCGTGGCTTCATTTCCTCCTACTTCGGCGAGCGTGCCGACCCCTTCGATGGTCGCGAGGCGTTCCACAAGGGCGTCGATTTCGCCGGCGCCGTCGGCGACAAGGTGGTCGCGGTCGCCGCGGGCGTGGTCACCTGGGCCGGTGAGCGCTCCGGTTTCGGCAGGCTCATCGAGATCAACCACGGCGACGGCTACGTCACCCGCTACGCGCACAACCAGCGCACGCTGGTCGCCGTCGGCGAGATGGTGAAGCGCGGCGAAGCCGTGGCCCTCATGGGCTCGACCGGCCGCTCGACCGGGCCGCACGTGCACTTCGAGGTGCTGCGCAACGGCCGCCAGGTCGATCCCCTGTCCTTCGTCGGCCGCTGATCGCGGCCCCGCACCCGCCCTCGCAGCCCACCGCCCACCCTTGAATTCGGGCGCCCACGAACCAATTGGGCGTGAGCCGCGTCTATTGCTTACAATACGCCGCTTTCAAAGCCCGGCATGCGCGATAAATGCTTGTCGGCAAAGCTGTTTTTCGCTCAACGGGTCACGCCTTGCGTCAACTTCTCACCCGCGTTTTCGGCAGCCGCAATGAGCGGCTCGTGCGTGGCTATGCACGCGCAGTGCGCGCCGCCAACCAGCTCGAGCCGCAGATCCAGGAGCTCGGTGACGAGGCGTTGCGCGCCCGCACCGAGGAGTTCCGCCAGCGCCTGAAGGCGGGCGCGACCCTCGATGAGCTGCTGCCCGAGGCGTTCGCGGTGGTGCGCGAGGCGGCGCGGCGCACGCTGCAGATGCGCCACTTCGATGTGCAGCTGATCGGCGGCATCGTGCTGCACAAGGGGATGATCTCCGAGATGCGCACCGGCGAGGGCAAGACGCTGGTGGCGACGCTCCCGGCCTATCTCAACGCGCTCGGCGGCGAGGGCGTGCACATCGTCACGGTGAACGAGTACCTCGCGCAACGCGACGCGGACTGGATGGGTCCGGTGTATCGCTTCCTCGGACTCACGGTGGGAGTGATCAAGAACGCCCAGAGCCCGCCGGAGAAGCGCGCCGCGTACGCCTGTGACATCACCTACGGCACCAACAACGAGTTCGGCTTCGACTACCTGCGCGACAACCTGGCGTTTCGCCTGGAAGACCGGGTGCAGCGCACGCTCAGCTTCGCGATCGTCGACGAAGTCGATTCGATTCTCATCGACGAGGCGCGCACGCCGCTCATCATCTCCGGGCCCGCCGAGGAGAGCACCGAGCTGTACCTGCGCATCAATGAACTGGTGCCGCGGCTCACGCGCCAGCAGCAGGAAGACGGCCCCGGGGACTTCTCACTGGAGGAGAAGACCAAGCAGGTGCACATCACGGAAGCCGGTCACGAGCGCGTCGAGCAGCTGATGCTGCAGGCGGGCCTCCTGAAGGAAGGCGAGAGCCTGTACGACCCGGCCAACATCCGCCTGATGCATCACCTGAATGCCGCGCTGCGCGCCCACGCGCTCTACAAGCGCGATGTCGAATACATCGTGCGCGGCGGCGAAGTCATCATCGTCGATGAATTCACCGGCCGCACCATGCCCGGGCGGCGCTGGTCGGACGGGCTGCATCAGGCGGTGGAGGCGAAGGAGGGCGTGCGGGTGCGCGAGGAGAACCAGACGGTCGCCTCGATCACCTTCCAGAACTACTTCCGGCTCTACAGGAAGCTCTCCGGCATGACCGGCACCGCCGACACCGAGGCGCCGGAGTTCATGCAGATCTACGGCCTCGAGGTGGTGGTGATTCCGACCCACCGGCCGATGATACGCAAGGACAACCCGGACTTCGTGTACCTGACGCAGAGCGACAAGTTCAAGGCGATCATCGAGGACATCCGCGAGTGCGCGGCGCGCGAGCAGCCGGTGCTGGTGGGCACGACCTCGATCGAGACCTCGGAATTTCTCTCCGGGCTCCTGCAGAAGGAAGCCGTCGCGCACCAGGTGCTGAACGCCAAGCAGCACGAGCGCGAGGCGCACATCGTCGCGCAGGCGGGCCGCCCCGGCACGGTGACCATCGCCACCAACATGGCCGGTCGCGGCACCGACATCGTGCTCGGCGGCAATCTCGAGGCGGAGCTCGCCGCCGCGGGGGAGATCGACGCTGCCAGCCGCGAGAGCCTGCGCGCCGAGTGGCAGACACGGCACGCCCGGGTGCTCGCCGCCGGCGGCCTGCACATCGTCGGCACCGAGCGCCACGAATCCCGCCGCATCGACAATCAGCTGCGCGGCCGCTCGGGCCGCCAGGGCGACCCGGGCTCGAGCCGCTTCTACCTGTCGATGGAGGACAACCTGATGCGCATCTTCGGCGATCCGCTGCGCACCCAGCGGCTGCTGAAGATGGCCGGCATGAAGGAAGGCGAGGTGATCGAGAGCGGCATGCTCACCCGCCAGATCGAGAAGGCGCAGCGCAAGGTCGAGGCGCACAATTTCGACATCCGCAAGAACCTGCTGCTGTTCGATGACGTCGCCAACGATCAGCGCAAGGTCGTCTACCAGCAACGCACCGAGATCATGGGCACCGAGGATCTCTCCGGAGCCATTCGCGGCCTCATGGAGGATTCGGTGGGCTCGCTCCTGGATCTGCACATGCCCAAGCACGCCGCGGCGTCCGACTGGGACCTGCAGGGCCTGGCGGAGGCGGTACTGCGCGACTTCAACGTGCGCGTGGACCCGCAGAGCTGGCTCGGCGCGGAGCCGGAGCTGGAGGAGCAGGTGTTGCGCGAACGCGTGGTGCGCGCCGTGAACGAAGCCTACGACGCCAAGGTCGCGCGCATCGGCGCGCCGATCATGCGCCACGTCGAGAAGGACGTGATGCTGCGCATGCTCGATCAGCACTGGCGCGAGCACCTGGCGGCCATGGACTACCTGCGCCAGGGCATTCACCTGCGCGGCTACGCACAGAAGGACTACCGCTTCGAGTTCAAGCGCGAAGCCTTCGAGCTGTTCTCGGCCATGCTCGATCGGATCAAGTTCGAGACCTCCTCGCTGATGGCGAAGATCGAAGTGCGTACCCAGGAGGAAATCGACCGCGAAGAGGAAGAGCGCCGCCGCCGCCTCATGCGCGCGCTGCAGGCGCAGCACGCCGAGGCCGCCTCGCTCCTCGCGGCCGCCGAGGAGCAGACTGCAGTCGCTGCCGGCGTGCGCGCCTCCACCGCGGGCGCCTCCGCGGCGCGCGCCGGCGCCCGCGCGCCGCCGCCGCCGGCGCCGTTACCCGAGACGGCCGGCACATTCGTGCGCGGCGAGCGCAAGGTGGGACGCAACGAGCCGTGTCCGTGCGGCTCGGGCAAGAAGTACAAGCACTGTCACGGTGCGCTCTCGAGCGTTGAATAGCGGCAGTGCGCGGACCGCCGGGCGGGCCCGACATCGCTAAGCCTGTCATCCTGGTGGTCGCGGCGGCGCTCTACGATCGCAGCGGCCGGGTGCTGATCGCGCAGCGTCCCGCCGGCAAGCCCCTGGCAGGGCGCTGGGAATTCCCGGGCGGCAAGGTGGCAGCCGGCGAGAGCGAGGAGGCGGCGCTGGCGCGCGAGTTGCGCGAGGAGCTCGGCATCGAGGTGACGGTGGGCCGACCGTTCATGCGCCTCACCCACGCCTACGCCGAGCGCGAGGTGGAGCTGTCGCTATGGGTCATCGAGCGCTTCACCGGCACGCCGCGCCCACTCGATCGCCAGCGGCTGAAGTGGGTCGCGCCGAGGCGCCTGGCGCAGGAGGACCTGCTCGAAGCCGACCGCCCGTTCGTCGAAGCGCTGCGGGATCTGCCGGCCCCGGGCTACAATGCAGTCCATGGCCGCACAGAACGATCTTCCTGAAGTTCAGCTCGATCTGAAGGCGCTCTATCGCGAGGACGTGTTCACCGACCGCCGCGCCGGCAGCATCCGCCGCCTGACGCCGGTCACTGCCGACGGCTCGGTGGATCCGACGCGGCCGGTGCTGTTCTCGGGCCAGACGCAACTGCTGACGCCGGCGGGTGTGCTGCCGCTCGGGTTCGAGATCGAAGCGGCGACGCTGGAGGAGGCGTTGAAGAAATTTCCCGACGGCGTCCGGGTCGCACTCGAGCAGGCGATCGATGAGGCGCGCGAGCTGCGCCGCGAAGCCGCCTCGCGCATCGTCGTGCCCGAAGTGGGCGCCGCGGGTCCGGGGCCGGCGAGCGGCGGCAAGATCAAGTTCCCCTAAAGTCCGGGCGTGCGCTAGGCGATGAAGAATCCGCGCTGCCGCGCTGCAGTGGCCGCGGCCATGACGCTGTGCGCGCTCGGCCTGCTCGCGTGTGCGGGGGCGCGGCTGGGCGGTCGCGAGCCGGTGCCCGGGAGCGGCCCCCGCGGCAAGCCCATGCGCACCGCCACCGAGACCGCGGTAGGGATGCCGCCGGCGGCGCCGGCGCTGGTGTACCCGGTCACCGCGCGCGTGAACGTGTCCGACAGCTACTTCGGAACCGAAGTCGAGGATCCCTACCGCTGGCTCGAGAATCTCGACTCGCCACAGGTCGCGCAGTGGGTGGCGGCGCAGAACGCGCTGTCGCAGCCGCGGCTGGCGGCGCTGCCGCAGCGTGCATGGCTCAAGGCGCGCCTCACGCAGCTGTGGAACTACGAGCGCTACGAGGTGCCGGTGAAGCGGGGCGGGCGCTATTTCTTTCTGCACAACGACGGCCAGCAGAATCAGAGCGTGCTGCTGGTGGCCGACGGCCTCGATGCGCCCCCGCGTGTGCTGTTCGATCCCAACACCGTGCGTCAGGATGCCACCGTTGCGCTCTCGGAGTTCTCCCCCGACGTGCAGGGGCATGTAGTCGCCTACGCGGTCTCGGACGGCGGCACCGATTGGCAGGTGTGGCGCTTCCGGCGCGTACCCGATGGCGCCGACCTTCCCGACATCCTGCGGTTCACGAAATTCTGGGGCGTGTCGTGGGCGCGCGACGGGTCGGGCGTGTACTACAGCCGCTATCCGGCCCTGCCCGACGGCCGCGGCGATGACTCCGGCAGGCCCGCCGTGTACTTCCACCAGCTCGGGACGGCACAGGATCGCGACCGGCTGGTGTACGAGGTGACGGACCATCCGACCCGCATCCCGGCCGGGCGGGTCACCGACGACGGGCACTATCTCGTCATCACGCTGTTCGACGGCTACGAGCGCAACGGGGTCGACCTGCTCGATCTGCAGCGCCCGGACGCGCGCGTGCAGCGCCTGTTCTTCGCCTGGGATGCGCTCTATACCTTCATCGGCGCACACGGCGAGGAGCTGTATTTCAGGACCACCAGGGACGCGCCGCTCGGGCGCGTCATTGCCCTCGATGCGCGCACACCCACGATCTGGCGCACGGTGGTGCCGGAGGGGACAACGGCGCTCGAGGAGGCAAGCTACGTCGGCGGCCGCATCATCGCGAAGTACGTGGAGGACGCCCACGGGGTCGCGCGGCTGTACGAGCGCGATGGGCGTCCCGCCGGCAACGTGCCGTCGCCGGGCCTCGGCGGGATCGAGGGCTTCGAGGGCGAGGGCAACCAGACCGAGACCTTCTTCTCCTATACGGACTACCTGACGCCACGCAAGGTCTTCCGCTTCGAGGTCCCTGCCAACCAGGCGACGCTGTGGCGCGAGGCGCGCGCGCCGGCGTCGACGGCGGAATTCGTCACCGAGCAGGTGTTCTACACCAGCAGGGACGGCACGCGCGTGCCCATGTACATCACGCATCGGCGCGACATGGTGAAGGACGGCAACCAGCCGTTCCTGCTGTACGGCTACGGCGGGTTCGACCTGGCTCTCACTCCCACCTACCGGCCCTCGGTCCAGGCGTGGCTCGAGATGGGCGGCGCCTACGCCGAGGCGAATCTGCGCGGCGGCGGAGAGTACGGCGAGGCCTGGCACCGGGCAGGCACGCTCGCCAACAAGCAGCACGTGTTCGATGACTTCATCGCCGCGGCGCAATATCTCATCCAGGAGCACTACACGCGCAGCGCGCGCTTAGGGATCCACGGCCGCAGCAACGGCGGACTGCTCGTCGGCGCGGTCCTGACGCAGCGCCCCGAGCTGTTCGGCGCCGCGCTCCCCGCCGTGGGCGTGCTCGACATGCTGCGCTACCACACCGCCAGCGCGAATGCCCGGCAGTGGTCATCCGACTACGGGCTCGTGGAGGATCCCGAGCAGTTCAAGGCGCTGTACGCCTATTCCCCGGTGCAGAACGTGAGGAAGGGCGTGTGCTATCCACCGGCGCTGATCACCACCGCCGACCACGACGATCGCGTGGTGCCGTGGCACAGCTACAAGTTCGCCGCGGCGCTGCAGGCGGCGCAGGTCTGCCCGAACCCCATCCTTATCCGGATCGAGACCCGCGCCGGACACGGCGCCGGGAAGCCCGTGTGGATGCAGATCGATGACTTCGCCGACCAGTGGGCGTTTCTGGCGAAATGGCTGGGGATGACGGCGCCGGCGGGGGCCCAGTGAGTCAATCCGGGTTGAGGATGGCCCTGATGCGCAGCGTCGCGGGGTCAAACATCGCCAGCAGGCGCCGTGAGCCTCCCCACAGGATGAGTGCATTGCGTTCGTCTGCCACGAGACCCTGCTCGGACATGCGAGTCCTCAGCGACTCCTTCTGCGCCTTGCTCAGGTACTTGATGTCATCCAACCGGGCGAGCTGATCGCGCAACTTCGGCAGCCCCTGCTCCCAGGGCTTGAAGTAGCGCGGCATATCAATGACATCCCGACCCGAGCCGAAG
>VBNH01000185.1 GCA_005878095.1 Gammaproteobacteria bacterium
TGACCCGCCAGGAAAGAAAGCAGCAAGACCGCCAGCAAACTTAGTCCAAGACTACGCAGCGAGAGATTGTTCCAGATCACCGTGATTCTTCTCCTCTTCTCTCCCTCTGCGCACTATAAGGCAGTCCGATGGTGTGCCGACACGATTTGTTCACGTGGATTCCGGGCGTGTGTGTCCCTCACTGGTGAGAGTGGGTAATGCGGGAAGCGAACCGGTCACGCCGGGCGTAGCGCGAGACGGGACGGTTCCTTGGCGAAATCTTCCACATTGAAAAAGACGATTCAAAGGCGGATGTGAGTTGACGAAATTGTAGGAGGAGGTGAGACACTTCACAGGTCCGCCAAGGACACTGGGAGCGTGTCTCATGAGTCAAAATCAACTCCCTCCTCCCGAGTCTGAAGCTTGCCTTTTTCGGCTGCGTTCGTCCAGTCAAAAGGGCGGCACGCTGATCGCCGAAGAGGTCACCGACCATGCCACGCACGAGCGGCGCATCTGTGACCCGGACGGCTATCGGCTACCTTTCTGCCCTCGATGCGGGAAGGGGCCGCTGCACGTGCACGATTACCGCGAGCGCGTGCTACGCGCGGAACTGCGCAAGCCCGTGGCCCTGATTGTGCGTCTCATCTGTGTGTCCTGTGAGGCGATCTGGCAGATTCTGCCCCTTTTTATTGCCCGCCATCTGTGGCGGACCTGGAATGTCGTGCGAAACGCGCTGAGGCCGGATCACCAGGCATCCTCCCCCAGCGAGCCGCAACATTGGCCGAAGGTGCCGCCGCGAACCGTGCGGCGCTGGCGCGCACGGTGGTTGCGGCCGGCGCTTGCGCTGGCCCAGATCCTGGCCGCCTCTGGCCAGGCTACCTGGGCAACGCTCGCCACGCAGCTGCTACCAGAGGCCACCTGCGCGGATCTGGTCGCTGCCTATGCCCGCGAGCACGTCGGCCAACCTCTGGCTGGCTTGGCCGCGCTCCTCTACCGCTTACAACCGCGGGTCCGTCTCATGTAACCCGCGGCGGTCTCCGCGCCGTCCGGGACGGTCCGGAGCAACGGCGAAAATCCCCCCAGAAATGGCCGCAGCTCCCCGGTATAACGCGGCCCATGGAACAGGAAGAAAAAGAAACGATCGCCCTTTGGCGACTCGGCGTTCTCGGTCCGCTCATCAGTGCGCGGCTGGAGCACGGCGATCGTCGCCGCTACATCGAAGAAGCCGCCGCGCGGCTTCAGCAGCAGCCGGACGGCACCTATGTGCAGCTTTCCGCACGCACCATCGAGTCGTGGTATTACGCCTATCGCCACGGCGGTTTTCAGGCTCTCTTCCCTCAGGATCGTTCGGATCGCGGCTGTAGCCGAGTCATCTCTGCCGAGATCGCCGAGCAGATTCTGCGCGTCAAGCGCGAGCGCCCCCGCCGCTCCATCCGGCGCATCATCCGCATGCTCGAGCGCGCCCAGATCGTCCCCAGAGGCACGCTGCATCGCTCCACGGTGCATCGCTTGCTGCTGGCTCATCGCCTTTCCGCCCGACCGCAGCGCCATGGAGTCACGGAGCGGCGATCCTTCTTGCCCGAACACGCTGGAGATTTGTGGGTGGGCGACTCGCTGCACGGGCCCCTGGTCATCGCCGCCGATGGCTCGCTGCGCAAGGCTTACTTGCTCTCCCAGATCGATGGCGCGACTCGTTATGTTCCGCACAGCTACTTCGCCCTTTCCGAAAGCGCCGTCGACCAGGAGTACGGCTTCCAGCAGGCCATCCTCAAGCATGGAGTTCCGCGCACCTATTACGTCGATCTCGGCGCAGCCTACATCGCCGACTCTCTCAAGCTGATCTGCGCCGAACTCGGCATCCGTCTGTTGCACACCCAGGTCCAGGATTGTGAGGCCAAGGGCGTCATTGAACGCTGGCATCGCACTTGGCGCGAAGAAGTCGGTGACGAATTGCCGGCCGACCCGCTCCCGCTCGCCGAACTCAATGCCAAGCATTGGGCGTGGCTTTCCGCGGAATATCACGCGCGAAAACACAGCACCACCGGCCGCGTGCCGCGTGAACACTGGCTGGCCGAGCTCCCCTTCCTGCGCACCCTCCCACGCCAGAAGAACCTCGGCGATGTGTTTCTGCACCGCGAGCGTCGCGTCGTGCGCAAGGATGGCACCGTCCGCTTCCGGGGAGGCTATCTGGAAGTGCGGTCCGAACTCGAGGGCCAGGAAGTGGAACTGCGCTTCGATCCCCACGACGACACGGCGCGCCCGCGCGTCTTCATCGAAAATTCCTTCGTCTGCGACACCGTGCCGCTCGACCGCGTCGCGAATGCTTCGCGCCGACGGCGGCGCGTGCGTGGCGAAGCGGCTCCGGACGCCGAGCCCAGCGGCCTCGATCCGCTCGCCTTGATCGAAGCCGAGCACTACGACCGAGTCCGCCCGGTGGGCCAGCCGCCCACCACCAAGAAAACCGAGAAAAAGGAGGAATGATCCAACATGTATCACCAACGCTTTGGTCTCACCGGCCATCCGCTTCCCAAAGATGCCCAGGGCAAGACCTTCTTCGACAAGAGTCCCGGGTTCAAAAAACTCGAACGCGCCTTCCGTCAGCTAATCGCCGATCCTGGCCTGGGCGTACTCACCGCCGATGCTGGCGTCGGCAAGACCGCCGCGCTGCGCCATCTCTGCGCCCAACTGCCCAAGCCCGACTACCTGGTGCTCTATCTTTGTGCCGCCGTGGGGCCCTTCGATTTCTACCGCGCCTTAGCCCTGGAGCTCGGCCTTCGCCCCGCCCATCGCCGCGCCGAACTGTGGGCCAGCCTGAAGAAAAGTCTATTGCACTTGGTCGATGAGCGAGGCATCGCACCGATCCTCATTCTGGACGAGGCACAACATCTCTCCGATACCTTCTTCATCGATCTCTCCGCCTTCCTGAACTTCGCCTTTGATAGCCGCGATCTGCTCACTCTGTGGCTGGTAGGATTGCCTCCCCTGGCGCGCCATCTGCGCATGCAACAGCACGCCCCGCTGGCCATGCGCATCGTGCATTACCTCCACCTCGAACCGCTCGATCGCGAAGCCTTCAGCGCCATGATCGACCATGCCTTCAAGGCCGCCGGCGCTACACAGAACATCCTGGCCGACTCGGCTCGCGAACTCCTCTTCCGCACCAGCCGCGGGCTACCGCGCGTTGCTGCCCATCTGCTGCAGCGGGCTTTGTATGAAGCCCACGAGCGCAATCAGAATTTCATTGACGATCACATCATGGAGGCCGCCATCGAGCAGTCGCCGGTCGGTCAAGTGGTGCTGGCATGAGCTCCCGCGAGCGGGAAACCCTGCCCGTGGTGCGCGCGGCCGATCTCGACGAGCCCGACCCCGCACGCCGCTGGCTGATTGAGCCGCTCTGGATCCATGGCGGCGTCGGAACCATTGGTGGTTTACCGAAGAGCTGTAAGAGCTGGCTCGGCTTGGATTTGGCTGTGTCGGTGGCCAGCGGCACGCCCTGTCTGGACACCTTTCCCGTGCGGGACGCCGGGGGCGTGTTGCTCTACATGGCCGAAGATGCGGCGCCGTTGGTGAAAGCTCGACTCCTCGGCCTCTGTCGCCATCGTGGTCTGGCTCTCGCCGCGCTGCCCATCGACGTCATCACCGCACCCACGGTGCGCTTGGATCTCCTGGCTGATCAGCAACGCTTAGCCGAGACCGTGCGCCGCCTGGCGCCGCGTCTGCTCGTTCTCGACCCCTTTGTCCGCCTGCATCAGGTGAACGAAAACCAGGCGGGCGAGGTCGCCGCCATTCTCGGCTACCTGCGGGCCTTGCAGCGCACCCACCACTTGGCGGTTACGGTCGTCCATCATAACCGCAAGAATGGCTCTGCTACCGGCGGTTTGAGTCTGCGCGGATCGGGCGATTTCTTTGCCTGGGTGGACACGGCGCTCTCCCTCCGCCACCGGCAGCACACGCTGGTGCTGTCGGTTGAGCATCGCGCCGCCGCTGCTCCGGATTTGCTCACGCTCGGGCTCGTGGGCACCGAGCAAGACATGCACTTGAGCATCGTCCGCGCCGAAGAACCGGCTGCGCCGCCTACCACAGCAGATCTCGATGCCATGATTCTCGACGCGCTGGAGCATGCCGGCCGCGACGGACTCGAGCGCGCATCACTCCGCGCGGCCGTCCGCGTGCGCAACGAGCGTGTCGGCGAGGCACTCACGCGTCTGGCCACAGCGGGGCACATCGTGCGTCGCGGGGACTGTTGGGTGCGCGTTCCGCTCCCCACTCCAGAGACGCATCGGAACGGGAACGGGAATTCGCCCACACCTCTTCCTGACCCGAGTTCTGTGGTGTGCGAAGAACGGATCCGCTAAGTGGGTAAGCGGAACAACGAAACCAGGTGAAACGGAAGCGGGCCCTGCAGGGATGCAACCATCGCCGAGGGATAACCTGGTGGGGGCTCATTCGAGCCGATGTGGGCAGCGCGGGAGAAAGCAACTCGAATCTCGCGCTGCCTCCTCCTTCACACTTCTCCCCACATCGGACGAATAGACCCCCGCATGCCTTGAAAATCCTCTTG
>VBNH01000005.1 GCA_005878095.1 Gammaproteobacteria bacterium
AACGCCGACTCGACCGCCTCCGAGCCGCTGCCCGAGTACACGATGTGTCCGAACTCGGCTCCGCAGAGCCTGAGCAGCAGCCGTGTCAGCTCCTCCAGCGGCTTGCTGCTGAAGAGGTAGCGATAGCCGCACGCGACCTTGTCGAGCTGCGCGGCGATCGCCGCGTTCACCTCGCGGTTGCCGTGACCGATGCTGAACGCGGCCGGGCCGCCCGAGCCGTCGAGATAGCGACGCCCGTCGGCGTCGTAGAGATAGCTCCCCTCGCCTCGCACGATGCGCGGCAGCACGCCCATTCCCCAGCCCGCGGCGCGACTAGCAGTCATAGGCTGCTCAACCCCACAGCTCCCGCGGCGGGATCTGCATGACGCCGTTGCGGTATTCAATTCCGGGGGTACGGTCGCGAGCATGCAGCAACGGCCCGTCGAGGTCGATGATTGTCGCGCGTTGCGCCACCACCATGCCCGGCGCCATGGCGAGTGATGTCCCGGCCATGCAGCCGACCATGATGTCGTAACCCGCGGCGTGGGCGGCGCTCGCCACCGCCAGCGCCTCGGTGAGGCCGCCGGTCTTGTCCAGCTTGATGTTGACGTACCGGTAGGCTGGCGACAGCGCCCGCAGAGATGCCACATCGGCGCAGGACTCGTCCGCCGCCAGAGGAACCGGTCCACGGTAGTCACCGAGGTCCGCCTCCGCGCCCGCCGGCAACGGCTGCTCGATGAGCACCACGCCCAGCGCATGCAGCTCGGGAGCCAGCTCGTTCAGCAGCTCGATCGACCACGCCTGATTGGGATCGACCAGAATCGAGGCATCCGGACAGGCTGCGTGCACGGCCCTCACTGCCTCGAGGTGCTGCTGGGCGTTCACCTTTACTTTCAGCACCGGCAGGCCGCGGACCGCGCGCGCCGCACGGCCCATGGCCTCGCTGGTATCGATGCCGAGGGTAAGGCAGGTCACGAGCGGCCGCGGGGGGTCGAAGCCTGCGCGCGACCACACCGAGACCCCCGTCGTCTTGGCCTCCAGATCCCATAAGGCACAATCGAGCGCGTTGCGCGCGCCGCCGGCCGGAAGCAGGCGCTGCAGCTGCGAGCGCGTGACGCCGGCTTCCACAGCAGGCGCGACTGCCGCCAGCTGCTGGCTCATGGTGTCGATCGTCTCACCCGCATAGTCGACACCGGCGGCTTCGCCGCGACCGAGGTGGCCGCATTCATCCCGCAGCGTGACGATCAGCACATCGAGAGCTTCTGCCACCCCACGCGAGATCCGAAACGGCGTCCGGTACGGCCACCTTTCCGCCTCGACCTGCAGCTTCATGGCGCGTTGTCCGGCCCGAATTGCGCCGCCATGACCTCGGCAATGGCTCCCGCTCCGTCGCGGATCGGATCGACCACCGGCAGACCGAAGTCCTCTGTGAGTGATGCCATGAGCTTGCGCCTCGACTCCGCGTCCAGGCTCGAGGTATTCAGGCTGATCCCCACGAACCTCGCGGTTGGATTGGTCACTTTGGCCGCGGTCAGATACTGGCTCATGGCCGATTCGAGGCTCGGGATCGGATGTTCCGGGAACCCGTCAAGGCAGCGACGCGACGGGTCGTGACACAGCACCAGCGCATCGGGCTGAGAGCCGTGGACCAGGCCCAGGGTAACGCCGGCATAGGCGGGGTGGAACAAGGCGCCCTGCCCTTCGATCACATCCCAGTGCGCCGGCTCGTTGGCGGGCGACAGCGACTCCGCGGCTCCGGCGACGAAATCCGCGACCACCGCGTCGATCGCCACGCCGGCTCCGGCAATCATGATGCCGGTCTGCCCCGTAGCCCGGAAGGTCGCAGCGATTCCCCGCGCACGCAGCGCCGAGGTCAGCGCCAGCGCGGTATATTTCTTCCCGAGCGCGCAGTCGGTGCCCACGGTCAGCACCCGCCGGCCGGGACGTCGCACGCCGCTCGCCACCGCGAACGTTCTGTCGCTGTGCCTGACATCGAGCAGACGACATCCGCGCCGTTGTGCCTCCTCGGCCAGGCCCGGCACCGAGGCCAGTCGGGTGTGCATGCCGCTGACGATGTCCAGACCGGCCGCCACAGCGGCCAACAGCGCGGGTCGCCACTCCATCGGAATGGCGCCACCCACGGGGGCCACACCGATTACGAACGATCGGGCACCCGCGGCAACGGCTTCAGCGGGCCGGTACCAGGGCAGCCGCAGATCCACCGCGCACCCCGGCAGGCCCATCTGTCCCATGACGTCGTCGCGACACCAATCGCGAAGACCGGCGGCGGTCTTGCAATCCGTCATCGATTGGCTGGCGCCGAGAAAGAGCAGATAGGGCTTGTTCAGCTGCATCGACAACCCCCGGAGCACGGTCGCAGGCGGTCGTGACAGCAGCGGCGATGTCGGCGCGGGAACCTGCCGGCTGCGCTCACTTCAGCGATCGCGTGGCCGCTCGCCACGGCCGGCACCAAAATGTCGGTCCGCGATCAGGCACAGGATCTCGAACATCATGGTCGCTCCGACCAACGCGGTGTTACCCGTCTGGTCGTAAGGCGGCGCAACCTCGACCACGTCACCACCGATCAGGTTCAGACCCCGCAGACCACGCAGCAGGCGCTGGGCTTCCAGGGTGGTGATGCCGCCGACCTCGGGGGTGCCGGTACCGGGTGCGTAGACCGGGTCGAGCCCGTCTACGTCGAATGAGATGTACGTCGGTCGATCCCCGACCACCGCGCGCGCCTCTTCGATGACGCGATCGACGCCCAGTGAGGCGAACTCCTCGATGAACACCACGCGCATGCCGTGCGATCGGGAGAACTCGATGCCATCCATGAAGTTCTGACCGCCGCGAATGCCGATCTGGATCGTGCGCTTGGGGTCGAGCACCCCGGCTTCAACGGCCAGACGGAACGGGGCGCCGTGAGTGAATTTCGAGCCGAAGAACTCACCCCAGGTGTCGGTGTGAGCGTCGATGTGCACCATGCCAATCGGCGCCCTGGCGGCAATGGCCTTGAATATGGGATAGGTAATGGAGTGATCGCCGCCGGCGCTGATCGGTATGACGTTCGCTGCCTTGACCTTGCGATAGAAGGCCTCGATATCCTCGTTCTGCCTTTCCAGGTCGTACCGGTGAGAGAGGTGCACGTCACCGAGATCGGCGATCCGGCACAGCTCGTACGGGTTGACGCCCAGGCCCAGGTTGAACGCCCGCATGAGGCTGGACGCATTGCGTATCTCGCGCGGGCCATGGCGTGCGCCAGGCCTGTTGGTGACCCCCAGGTCCGTCGGCACGCCGATCAGTCCAATGTCCACATTTTCAAGTGTGGTCGCCAGAGGAGCACGCATGAATGTCGCAATCTCGGTAAAGCGCGGCTCCCTCATCGGGTCGTAAGCCTTCTCGCCCGCGATGCCGGGCCTGAGGTAACTCTCGGTGCTCACGCGTCGTAGTCTCGTTTCAATAGAGGATGCACATCGTACCTCGAACGCGACGCAAGTGGCGCCCCGGGCCTCTCGGATTCGCCTAAAGGCGCTTCCAGTCCTTGAGAATCTCGCGTGCCGCGTTGTGTCCGGGAATGCCCGAGACGCCGCCCCCCGGGTGGGAGGACGAGCCGCACTGGTACAGGCCGATGACCGGCGTGCGGTAGTCGGCCCAATGGGGCGCGGGACGCTGCCAGAACAGCTGATCGGCCGAGAGCTCGCCGTGGAAGATATGGCCCTGGGGCAGTCCGACGATGGCCTCGAGGTCCGGCGCGACCAGCGTCTCGACATCGATGAGCTGCGCGGAAAACCCGGGCGCCATCTCATCGAGCACCGCAAGCGCCGCCTTCGTCAGATTCGGCTTCTCATCGGCCCATGAGGCCTTGTCCCGCAGCGTATAGGGCGCATGGCCGCCGAAGACATTGATGACGTGCTTGCCCGCGGGGGCCAGGGAATCATCCACGATGGTGGGCACGACGGCGGTCAGAAACGGCCGCCTGGAGTACCAGCCATACTTGGCGTCGTCGTAGGCGCGCTCCAGATAATCGATATCCGGGCCGACGTGCACGTAGGTCGGATACCCGAACTGCTCGCGCGCCGCATCGAAGGCCCGGTAGCGCGGTGGCTCGTGGGCGGCGATGTTCATCTTGAAGGCCGTCGAAAACGTGCGGAACGTGTCGATCTCACGCAACAGCTCCGCGGGCAGGTGGCGGGGCGCCACCAGTCGCCGGAACAGTGTGGTCGCCGCGGCATTGGAGGCCACGACCCGGGCGCGAAATTCGCGCCCGTCGACCGTGCGCACGCCCTGCGCACGGCCGGCGTTCACCAGCACCTCGGCCACCGGTGCCTGGGTGGCGATCTGCATGCCAAAGCGGGCTCCCGAGCGCGCGATCGCCGCGGTGATGCCGCCCATACCGCCGCGCACGAACCCCCAACCGCCCGCCCCCTGATGCTCGCCCATCAGGTGATGCATGAGCACGTAGGCCGTGCCGGGGGACCTGGGGCCCGCGAAGGTGCCGATCGAGGCGTAGTACGCGAGCAGGCACTTGATCGTGTCGTGCTCGAACCAGGCAGACAGATAGTCGTAGGCACTCTGGGTCAACAGGTCGAGCATCCGGTAGGCACGATCGCCGATCGTGCGATGACGCCACAGCAGGGCGGCGCTCTTCTTGAAGCCACGCCAGCCGCGCACCGGGTCGACCGGTGTCTCGAACAGCAGCTGCCGCACGACGACTGCGGACTCCTCGAGATAACGCGCGAACTGCGGATAGACTTCCGCGTCGTGACGCGAGAAGCGCGCGAATTCGGCCTGGGTCTTGTGGATGTCGTCACTGAAGACGATGTGGTCGTCGGCGCCCAGGGGGCAGAACAGATCGTTGGCCGGCAATACCTGCAGCCCGAACGAGTTCAGTTCCAGATCCCTGATGACCCGTGGATGCAACAGGCTCATCACATAGGAAAATCGCGAGGCGCGAAATCCCGGGCTGAACTCCTCGGTCACGGCGGCGCCACCCACGATCTCGCGGCGTTCCAGAACGAGGGTCTTCAGACCAGACTTGGCGAGGTAGGCGCCGCAGACGAGCCCGTTGTGTCCTGATCCGATAACGATCACATCGTATGTCGTCGTCACCCGCCCTCCGGTCGACCAGACTGCCGTGCTGCTATCGTGTCTCCTTACCGCCGCGACGGCAAATAAGGCGCGCCGGGCTGCTTCAGGATCGCGAGCTTGAATTATCAGGGCGCATCGCTGATGCTGCGTGCGATGCGGAGTATGCAGCAATGCTGACCAGCGCGGTCTTCATCACCTGCGCCGTCACGGGCTCTGGTGATTCGGTCAGAAAAAACGCCAACGTTCCCGTCACACCCGAGCAGATCGCCGCCGCGGCGCTCGCGGCGCATTCCGCCGGGGCGGCCATCGTGCATGTTCACGTTCGTGATCCGGCATCGGGCGCACCCAGCCGCGACCCGGCGCTGTTTCGGGAAGTCTGCGAACGAATCCGCGGCAGGAATGACGAGGTGATCATCAATCTGACCGGAGGCATGGGCGGTGATCTGCTGCTGGGACCCGACGATGCGCCCCTCGATTACGGTCGCGGCACGGACTTCGTGGGCCCGCGCGAGCGCATTGCGCACATCGTCGAATTACTGCCTGAAATCGCCAGCCTCGACTGCGGCTCGCTGAACTTCGATGAGGCCCTGTACGGCACCACGCCCCGCTATTTGCGCTACATGGCGCAGGAGTACCGCCGCACCGGCGTGCGCCCCGAGATCGAAGTGTTCGAACTCGGGCACATCGAGCTTGCCCGGCAACTCATGGCGGAAGGCCTCATCGAGGCGCCCGCCTTGTTCCAGCTGTGTCTCGGCATCAAGTACGGCGCACCGGCCACGACCGAGGCCATGCAGGCGATGCGAGACGCCCTGCCGCCGGGGGTTCATTGGTCGGCCTTTGGCGTCGGCCGCATGCAGATGCCCATGGTCGCGCAGGCCGTGCTGCTGGGGGGCAACGTGCGGGTGGGTCTGGAGGATAACCTCTACCTGGAGAAGGGCGTGCCTGCCACCAACGCTCAACTGGTGGAGCGTGCGGTGACGATCGTGGAACTGTTGGGCGCGCGGGTGCAATCGGCTGCCGAGGCGCGCCAGCGGCTGGCTCTCGCCGCTACGCGGCCCCCGCAGTCCCCCGGGCGAGTGCCCGCAGAGCTCTGAACCGACCCGTCGCGGACAGCTCTTCACGCGCGGCGTGCGCCGTCCACAGCGCCTCACGCCGCGCGACGAACGCACTCGTCGACAGCTCCTCGAGGGAGCCGGCTTTTGCGAACAGGAACCCCTGTCCGGCGACGCAGCCCAGCGCCAGGAGCGCGGCGACCTGCGGTTCGAGCTCGATCCCTTCCGCCACCGTGTCGAGTCCGAGCGTCTCGCCGAGGGTGATGACCGCGCGCGCAAGCTCAGGCCCATTGTCGGAGTTGGTCAGTCGGCTCACGAACGAGCGGTCGATCTTCAGAATGTCGATGGGGAAGCGGTGCAGGTAGGACAACGACGAGTAACCGGTGCCGAAATCGTCGATGGCGAGTTTGACACCGAGCGCCTTCAAGCGCTGGAATCGCTCCAGGTTTGCGTCGGTGTTGTACATGGTCGTGCTCTCGGTCAGCTCGATGACGAGATTGCCGGCCTCGAATCCGGATTCACGCAGCGCCTGCGCGACATCGTCCACCAGCTCGCCGTGCTGCAGGTGGCGGCCAGAGATATTCACCGCCAGCCGCAAGCCGTTCCCGCCGGCTATGGATGTGCGCCATGCGCACACGTCACGGCACGCCTGCTGCAACACCCAGCGGCCGAGCTTGACGATCTGGCCGCACTCCTCGGCCACCTGAATGAAGCGGCCGGGCAGCAGAATGCCGGCCTCCGGATGCCGCCAGCGCACGAGCGCCTCGACACCAAGGAGGCTCTTCGTGCCGAGGTCGATGATCGGTTGATACTCGAGAAAGAACTCCTGGTGAGCGAGCGCCCGGCCGATATCCGCCTCGAGGCGCAATCGCTCCTGCAGCATGTCCTGCATTTGCGGCTGAAACGTGACGTGACGGTTCTTGCCCGCCGCCTTGGCGTGATACATGGCAATGTCGGCGTTGCTCAGCAGCGCCTCGGCATCGGTATCGGGCGTGGAGAAGGCAACGCCGATGCTGGCTGCGACGCGTACCTCCACGCCGTCGAGGGTGAACGGCAGATCCAGAGTGTCGATGAGTGCATCCGCCAGACGCCCCACTTCGGTGACGCTTGCAATCCCCTCCAGCAGAACGGCGAACTCGTCGCCGCCGAGCCGCGCGACGGTATCCGAGGAACGGGTCGTCTTGACGATCCGCTGTGCGACCGCCTGCAGCAGACAGTCGCCGGCATCATGACCGAGTGAATCGTTGATGTTCTTGAAGTTGTCGAGGTCCAGGAACATGACCGCAACGGAGCTCTGCCCCTGCCCACACTGGGCCAGAGTGAGCGCGTGTTGCACGCGATCCCGGAATAGATTTCGATTGGCCAGCAGCGTCAGCGGATCGTGGAAGGCCAGCTGCCGCAGCTGTTCTTCGAGCGCCTTGCGTTCGCTGATGTCGCGGAAATTGAGCGCCAGCCCCTGTACCGCCGGATCCTGCGTCAGATTACTGCCGACGCCCTCGAGCACGCAGCGGCGCGTGCCTCGCTCAATACGAAGCTCGACCGGACCGACCATTCCGGAGCGCGTGGCGGCGACCTCGGCCAGGAACAGTCGCACCTTCTCACCGTCCTCGCCGGCCCACAGCTCAAGAAGACTCCTGCCGCTGATCTCCTCGGGCTTCAGCCCGAGGGTGCGCTCGCAGGCGGGTGACACGAAACGCAGCACCCCGTCGGGCGCGACGATCATGATGACGTCGGAGGCATTCGCTATCAGCGAGGCGTATCGCTCCTCGACCATGCGCGCCGCCCGGCGCTCGCGCAGCAGTGCATCCCCGCGCAACATCACACCCTGCCGGACCATGAACAGCAGCGTGAGCGTGAACACGATCATGGTCATCACGGTCGACGGGCCGCCGATATCGCCGCGGGCGGAATACACCAGTACGAGAAAGGCGGCCAGCATCGCCGCATAGGGCAGAGAGCGCGCCAGAGCGTCCGAGGTATTCGACATGGCGCGCGCCGGCGCCGCAATGGTACGCATCTGAGCGCGCCCGGCGGCGGCCACCGGCACGTTGCAGAACAGGTACAGGACGTCCTGAAAGCCACCCGGCAGGTAGTAGCCGCGCACCTTGGCGAGCGACCAGAGAATGTCGCCGAGAAACATGATGGCAAATCCGCTCAGCAACAGCAGCGGCACGCGCCAGCCGCCGGCGTTGCCGGCGCCGGTGAGGACCAGCACCCCCAATATGAGCAACACGACACAGTCGAGCCCGAGATACGCCAGACTCAGGGCCTGCTTGAGGAAGTCGATCTCGACGTGCAGCGTCGCGGGACGGATCACCAGGAACCAGAAGAACGCGCCGAAACCGACCACGAAAATCGTCGCGTCCAATGACAGTTGGATCCAGGGCACGCGTACCGCGGCGGCCCTGATCAGGAACAGAACGGCCGCCGCGAGCACCGGATAAAATGTGCAGAACATGATGTCGGCGGGACCCGGGAAGGGATCCTGGCCTCGCAGCCAGGAGACCGTTCCGATGGCAATGCCGACGAAATACAGGGCCAGCGCGACCGCCAGCAAGATCCATCCGGTTCGCAGCACGCCACGGGCCGTGTAGCGTACCGTGGCAGCGGCGATAATGACGCTCGCGAGAGTAGCCGGCGCGTCGGATAGCAGCCCGACGTAGTGGGTGACTTGCGCTCCGCCGAATCCCGTCAGCATCCACACCGTGCCGGTGACGCTGTAGATCATGAGCCCGACGAAGAGCCGATCAACCCAGCGTGGTGGGTCGCCGAAGCGAATCGATTGCGCAGGTATTACTTGTGTATCCACGTCGGATAGCTGTGAGCGATTCCGTCGGCCGACTGCAGGTTGCGGCCGCCGGATCAGTCAGCCGCCGCAGGGCGAATTTGACGGTAAATCGCCGCGCCGGCCAGCGGAAAATGCTCCGGCGTGACGCAGTTCTCGCGGCCGGCCGGGAACTGCGCAGGCGCTTCACATCCGGGGTGCTGCCGGCCCCTGTGACGCCTGGGCACCTGCGCAGGCAATCCAGGGGCCAATAGTGGCGGATCGATGACGGCCGGGGAGCATGGACGGTCGCTCGATGTCGGCGTAGGCTTCCCGCGCGCAGCGCGGGCTGCCGACGGCGCGCCTGGTTCGAGCAAAAATCAAATTCCTTCCGATTACAGGGGATCATGGCCATGAACCAGACGACCGACGTCGAACGAGTCGCCGCCGCGGTCAGCGCGACGATCCACAAGCACTGGGTTCTGTTCCTGGTTGAGGGAATCCTGCTGACTGTGCTGGGCATGCTGGCTATCCTGCTGCCAGCCGTCGCCTCGTTGGCGGCGACGCTGCTCTTCGGCTGGCTGCTGCTGCTCAGTGGGGCCATGGGCCTCGTAACCACGATTCGCGCTCGTGACGCGCCCGGTTTCGGCTGGTCGCTGGCGTCAGCGCTCGTCGGGCTCGTTGCCGGCGGACTGCTGCTCGCTCAACCGGTGCAGGGAACCCTGTCACTTACGGCGGTGCTGATCGCTTTCCTGATCGCCGAAGGCGTCGTATCCATCTTCTACGCGACCGAGCACCGCAAGGGCTTCTCGGCCGGCTGGGGCTGGATGTTAGTGAGCGGGCTCCTCGACCTGGTGCTCGCCGTGATCCTGCTCGCCGGCCTGCCCGGAACGGCGCTGTGGGCTCTCGGCGTACTGCTCGGCGTCAACATGATCGTTGGCGGTGCGGCGCTGCTCTCCATGTCCCTGCAGGCGCGCTCACCCGCGCAGTGAGCGGTTGCGATTGGTGAGCCGGTTGACGCGCGCCGCGCGGGCGCGGAACATCCGCCCTGCTCGGCTGGCAGTTGGATCCAATTGTTCCGCTTTGATGGAGGCGCGCTATGGGTGAATACAAAGGTCGCTGCTTTTGCGGTGCCGTCGAGTTCACGGTGAGTGGCGAGCCTGTCGCCATGGGGTACTGCCATTGCGAGTCGTGTCGTCACTGGTCCGCGGGCCCCGTCAACGCGTTCAGCCTCTGGCAGCCTACGGCGGTCAAGGTGACCAAGGGTGCCGCTAACATCGGCACCTACAACAAGACCCCGGTGAGCTACCGCAAATGGTGCAAGACCTGTGGAGGCCATGTGTTTGCGGAGCATCCGCCGCTGAAACTCACCGATGTGTTCGCGGCCATGCTGCCGGGTTTGAAGTTCAAGCCCGCCGTGCACGTCAACTATCAGGAGTCGGTGTTACGCATCAAAGACGGCCTGCCCAAGATGAAGGATTTCCCCAAGGAGATGGGCGGCTCCGGCGCTGTGCTGCCGGAATAGCTCAGCGGGCGCAAAGCGCCAGGCAGCCGCGCGGCGCTTGCATTGCCGATCCAACGCACCCGGCCAAGATATATCGTGATTGTTCATCTCATTGACGGCACCTACGAGCTGTTCCGCCACTTCTATGGTCTGCGCCGCTTCCACAAAGGCAACGATCGACCCTTCGGCGCCGTAAACGGCGTGCTGCATACCGTGCTGCAGATGATCGAGGAGGGGGCGACGCATCTCGGCGTGGCGACCGATCACGTCATCGAATCGTTCCGTAACGCTCTTTGGCCGGGGTACAAGACGGGTGAGGGGATCGAGCCGGCGCTGTTCGCGCAGTTTCATCCGCTCGAGGACGCGCTGGCCGCGCTGGGGGTGGCGGTATGGCCCATGGTCGAGCTGGAAGCCGACGATGCGCTCGCCTCCGCTGCGCGAATCGCCGCCGCCGATGACAGGGTGCAGAAGGTATGCATCTGGACACCGGACAAGGATCTGGCGCAATGCGTGTGTGGCGAACGGGTGGTTCAGGTGGACCGCAAGACCAAGGTCATCCGCGATGCGCAGGGGGTGCGCGAGAAATTCGGCGTGGCGCCGCATTTGATCCCGGACTTCCTCGCCCTGGTCGGTGACGCCGCAGACGGGTATCCAGGCCTGGCGGGGATCGGCAAGGCGACCGCGGCACGCCTCGTCGGCCGCTACGGCGCCATCGAGGACTTCCCACCGGGTGTGCTTGGCGAGCGGCGCGAACTGGCGCTGCTGTTCAAGCGGCTGGCGACGCTCAGGACCGACGCCCGGATTTTCGCGAACGTGGACGAGCTGCGCTGGCGCGGAGCCACCGACGGCTTCGCCGCGTGCGCAGCACGGCTGGGAGATGAGCGACTGCTCGCCCGCAGCTTGGCGCCATGAAATCACGGGCCTGCCCGCGAACACTCGTGGCAGCCCTCCTGGCCGCTGCGCCCGGATGTGCGCACCCGTGAAGTGGTGAGAGGAGAGAAACGCATGGCCGACGTAAGCGACCCCAGCCTGAGCAGGCGGGAATTTGTGCAGGGTACGGTTTCCAGCGTGGCACTGGCGGGGGCCCCCGCGGCGGTGTTGGCGGCTGCGGCAGGAGGGAATGCGGACAAGGCGGCGGTGCTGGCCCGGATTCCGACCATGCATGCCGCGAACGTAAAACGGCTTCAGGACTGGATCGCGCTGCCCTCGATCGCTGCCGAGAATCTCAACTACCCACAGGGGGCGCAACACATGATGAAGCTCGCCCAGGATGCGGGGTTCACCGGCGTAAAGCTCATTCCAACCTCCGGCAAGCCCGGCGTGTTCGGCACGATCGATGCCGGCGCCCGCACGACGATGGGGATCTACTTCATGTATGACGTGAAGCAGTTCGTGCCAGCGGAGTGGAGTTCACCGCCGCTCGAGGCGAAGTTGGTACCGAAGGAAGGCCTGGGAACCGTTTGCATGGGACGCGGCGCCGTGAACCAGAAGGGACCGGAGAACTCGTTTCTGAGCGCGTTGCTGGCCTTCCGGGCGGCGGGAAAAAAACTTCCCGTGAACCTGGTCCTGGTGTGCGAAGGCGAAGAGGAGATTGCATCGCCGCACTTTCGGGACATGGTCATGACGCCGGAGGTGATGGCCGGGCTCAGGAAGTGCGCCGGGGTCTTCATGCCGGAGGCGGGCCAGGATCGCGACGGCGGCGTGCAGGTGTCGCTCGGCGCCAAGGGCGTCGTGGAGCTCGAGCTGATCTCGAGCGGCGAGAAGTGGGGCCGGGGCCCCACGCACGATGTGCACTCGAGCCTGGAGGCGCAGCTTGATTCCCCGAGCTGGCACCTGGTGCAGGCACTGAACACGCTGGTCGAGAAGGATGGCCACACCCCCGCCGTGGACGGTTTTTTCGAGAAGGCGAAGCCCCTCAGCGCAGCGCAGCAGCAGATGGTCAGAGACCACGCGGCAAAGACCCCCGAGGCCACGGCGAAGAAGGTGCTGGGTGTGCAGCACTGGATCCACGATGCGAACTGGGTCGATTCTCTGATGTTGCTGGAGTCCAAACCGACGATAAACATCGAAGGACTGGTCGGTGGATATACCGGTCCGGGCGGCAAGACCGTGCTGCCGCACAAGGCGGTGGCGAAGATCGACATGCGCCTGGTACCCGATATGACCGCCGCGGACACGCTCGCCAAGTTGAAAGCGCACCTCGCCAAGCGTGGGTTCGCCGATATCGAAGTCAACATGAGTGGCGGCTATGACCCGACGCAAACCGATCGGGACAGCAAGCTGATACAGACGCAACTCGCGACCTACCGCAAGCTGGGTCTCGACCCGCAGCTGTGGCCTCGTTCGGCCGGTTCCTGGCCCGGTTACGTGTTCACCGACGCGCCCCTGAGATTGCCCGCCGGTCATTTCGGCTTGGGACACGGGACCGGCGCGCACGCACCGGACGAGTACTATCTGATTGATTCGACCAATCCAAAGGTGCAGGGACTGGACGGGGCCGTCGCATCCTTCGTGGAGTACCTGTACGCCCTGGCTTAGCGCTGCCCGCTCAAGGGGCGCCGGGTCAGCGAACCTGCCGGAAGCATCGCCGTCAACACGCCGTCGTGTCGAATGTAGTGGTGCCACAGAGCCGCCAGCACGTGCGGCACCACCAGGCTCAGCAGAACCCACGCCGCCCAGATGTGGTAATCCGACAGGGTATCGGCCAGGTCCGAGTCCGCCGCGACCAGATCCGGGAGAGGAATGACCCCGAACAGCCGTAAGTGAATGGCGTGAGCGTTGCACAGCGCCCAGCCGAGCAGGACCAGACCGGCAAGCACTCCGTACATCGACCAATGCGCGACCGCCGCCGCGCGACGCCTTGCGGCACTGGGGCCGAGCGCGTGGTTCACGAGCCCTTTGACCGAGCGAACCGCCACCCGTGCCACCAGGAGCAGCAGCACCAGCAACCCGAGTTGCCGGTGCAATTCCATGAGGACTTGCCGCAGCGTCTTCTGTTCGGTGGTCTCGCGATAGAGGATCGCGCTGACCGAGACGACCAGAATGACGGCCGTGGCCCAATGCAGCACACGGGTAACGAGTGGGTGGCGCTCGATCGCGGGCGAGGCGCTGGCAGAGGATCTCATCGGTTGTCTCATCAGAGGAAGCGATGCACGTAGGAAATCCCGAACACGGCCGTCGAATAGCTGTACGGCTGCTCGTTGGTCGGCAGCTGTTCGGTCCCGGTCCCGAACTGCATGCCGTCATAGGCGAAATCGCTCGACTTCAGGCGCTGATAGGCGGCGAGCAGGTTGAGCTGCGACGCACGGCTGAGAGCGAACTGGGCGCGCAGCCGGATCTCCAGGATCCGGGTCGTCACCGGCGGCAGGTCCGCGGCCGGAATGAAGAA
>VBNH01000006.1 GCA_005878095.1 Gammaproteobacteria bacterium
TACGTCCTGATCGCAGTCAGCGAGCTGCGGCTGCGCCGGCATCTCGAGCAGGAGATGCCCGAACGGCTGCGGATGCGCATGTGGGGCTACCCGTGGCTCACGCGCCTCGCGATCGTGGCGATGCTGGCGATCGTGGCGGCGATGTCCGTCATCCCCGAGCAACGCGCTTCCCTGGTATTCGGTCTCGTGAGCGTCGTCGTGCTGCTCGGCGCCTACGCGCTGCGCCGCCTGGTGCGCGTGCCAGCGCCAGCCGCGCGATGAACACAACCCGCAGTCCGCTGCTGCGTCCAGCGCCCGCACCGGGGTCACACTGATGCGACTGCTCGTTTTCAACGCCGGCAGCTCATCGCTCAAGTTCGATCTGATGGAGGTGACGGGCGATGGAGCGGCACGCCGTCTAAAGGCCGGCGCTTTCGTGGACCTGGCCGACGGGTCGGGGCAGTTCGCGCTCGAGAGCAGCGAGCCGGCGCCGCCCAGGTCAGCGCCGATCCGCACACTCGCCGAGGCCGCTGACTTCGTGCTCGCGTGGCTGTCGCAGACCACCGTGCACGGTCGCGACCTGCTCAGCGGGCTCGATGCGACCGTGCACCGCATCGTGCATGGCGGCGAGGGCTTCCGGGCGACCGCGCGGCTCGCTGACTCGCAGCTCGCCTCCCTCGCGGAGCTCAACGTGCTCGCTCCGCTGCACAATCCGCCCGCCCTGTCGGTCATCGCGGCCGTGCGGGCGCGGCTCGGCACGCTCCCCGTGGTGGGCGTGTTCGACACCGCGTACTACGCCGAGCTCCCGGAAGCGGCCTGGCGGTATGCGGTACCGAAGCGCTGGCAGGAGGCGTTCGGCGTGCGACGCTACGGGTTTCATGGCACCGCGCACCGGTACCTGTGCCACGCGGCGCGTGCGCGCGTGCCGGCCGGCCGGCCCACCAGCCGGGTCATCAGCCTGCAGCTTGGACGCGGCTGTTCTGTGACCGCCACCCTCGACGAGCGCGCGGTGGCGACCAGCATGGGATTCACGCCACTCGAGGGTCTGGTCATGGGTACGCGCTCGGGGGACGTGGATCCCGGGGCGCTTCTCTACGTCATGGAGCGCGGCGGCCTGTCGCCGGCGGAAATGCGCCGCCAGCTGAATGCCGACAGTGGTCTGCTCGGCCTATCGGGTCGCAGCGCCGACATGCGCGAGCTGCTCGCGCTCGAGCGCGGCGGAGACGCGGGTGCCCGGCTTGCGATCGAGATATTCTGTCGGCGTGCCCGGCACTACGTGGCGGCGTATATGAGCGAGCTCGGCGGGGTCGATGTGATCGCTTTCGGGGGCGGTATTGGTGAACACGCCCCGGAGATCCGCGGCCGGATCCTGCGCGGTTTCGAATGGCTTGGCATCGAGCTCAACGGGCACGCCAACGACGCGAGTGTGGGGATCGATGCGAGCATTGCCGCGCCGGGCAGCCGGGCCGCGGTCGAAGTCATTCGCGTCGATGAGGCGAGCGTGCTGGCGGGCGAGGCAGCGTCACTCCTGGGAGCAATCCGATGACCCCCGAACCGTATCTGCTGACCCCCGGACCCTTGACGACCTCGCTGCGCACCAGGCAGAGCATGCTGCGCGATTGGGGCTCCTGGGATGTCGACTTCAACACCCTCACCGGCCGAGTCCGCGAACGCCTCCTGCAAATCGTTCACGGCGCGGGCACACACGAGTGCGTCCCCATGCAGGGCAGCGGCACGTTCTCGGTCGAGGCCGCGATCGGTACGCTGGTTGCACGCACGGGACACGTGCTGGTCCCGCAAAACGGTGCGTACTGTCAACGCATCGCGCGAATATGCCGGGTGCTCGGCCGCAGGCTGACCACTATCGATTACCCGGAGGACACGCAGGTTGCCGCCGGGGACGTCGAGCGCGCGCTCACCGCGGACCCGTCGATCACGCACGTGGCGCTGGTGCACTGTGAGACCAGCACCGGCATCCTCAATCCGCTGCCGCAGATCGCGCAGGTCGCCGCCCGTCATGGCAAGGGCCTGATCGTGGATGCGATGAGCTCCTTCGGCGCGCTCGAGATCGACGCGCGCAACACCCCGTTCGATGCCGTCGTGGCCGCCTCGGGCAAGTGCCTCGAGGGGCCACCGGGGATGGGCTTCGTCATCGTGCGCCGCGGCGCGCTGGAGCGCAGCGAGGGCAACTGCCATTCGCTGGCGCTGGACCTGTACGACCAATGGGTCTACATGCAGAAGACCACGCAATGGCGTTACACACCGCCGACCCATGTCGTAGCGGCGTTCGATTCGGCGATCTCGCAGTACCTTGAAGAGGGCGGGCTGCCCGCGCGCGGCGCCCGCTACGCGCGCAACTGCCGCCTGCTGATCGACGGCATGGCGCGGCTCGGGCTCAGGAGCTTCCTGCCCGCGGCCATCCAGGCGCCGATCATCGTGACCTTCTACGCACCCGACAGTCCGCGCTACACGTTCAAGAGCTTCTATAACGCCGTCAAGGCGCACGGCTATGTCCTGTATCCTGGCAAGCTGACGACGCTGGAAACCTTCCGCGTCGGCTGCATGGGCCAGCTCGGCGAGCGCGGCATCGCCGGCGCGGTCGAGGCAGTGGGCAAAGTGCTCGCGGAGATGCAGGCCGCGGCCTGAACCGGCATACGGGGCGCGGGAGAGATGGTGAGGCGGACATGCGTCGCATCGAAGTAAACGGACGGACCTATCGGCTGCCCGAGCACCCTTGCGTGGTGGTGTGCGTGGATGGCTGTGAGCCGGAGTACATCGCCCAGGCGGTGGCCGGCGGACACATGCCATGGATGAAGCGGGTGCTGGGTGAGGGCACCGAGGTGATCGCCGACTGCGTCATCCCGAGCTTCACCAACCCGAACAACCTCTCGATCGTCACCGGCGCGACGCCGGCGGTTCACGGTATCTGCGGAAACTACCTCTACGACACCGACAGCGGCGTGGAAGTCATGATGAATGACCCGAAGTGGCTGCGCGCCCCTACCCTGCTGGCGGCGCTGGCCGAGGCGGGCTGCAAGGTGGCCGTGGTCACCGCCAAAGACAAGTTGCGCAGGCTCCTCGGCCATGAGCTGCGCGGCATCTGCTTCTCGGCCGAGAAGGCCGATGAGGCCACGCTCGAAGAGCACGGCATCGACGGGGTGCTGCAGCTGGTCGGCCTGCCCGTGCCGAGCGTCTACAGCGCCGAATTGTCGGAGTTCGTGTTCGCAGCCGGGGTCAAGCTGATGCAGACGCGCCGCCCGGACATCATGTACCTGTCGACCACCGACTACGTGCAGCACAAGCACGCACCCGGCACTACGCAAGCCAATTCGTTCTACCGCATGATGGACCGTTACCTGGGCGAGCTCGAGCACCTGGGCTGCGCCATCGCACTCACCGCCGACCACGGCATGAACTCCAAGACGCGGCTCGACGCGAGCCCCAACGTCATCTACCTGCAGGATGTGCTGGACGGCTGGCTCGGTGCTGCAGGCGCGCGAGTCATTCTGCCGATCACCGACCCGTACGTCGTGCATCATGGGGCGCTGGGCTCGTACGCGACCGTGTACCTGCCCGCTGACATCGATGCCCAGGCGCTGGCGGCGCGGATCGCGGCGTTGCGCGGCATCGAAACGGTGCTCACGCGCGCCGCGGCAGCCAGCCGCTTCGAGTTGCCCGCCGACCGGATCGGCGATCTGGTGGTGGTGTCGAGCCGCTCGGTGGTCCTCGGTAGCGCGGCTGCCAAGCACGACCTCTCGGGCCTCGATGCGCCGCTGCGCTCGCACGGCGGCCTCGCGGAGCAGGCGGTGCCGCTGGTGATGAATCGCCGTATCGAGAACCTCGATCCCGACAGGCGCTGGCGCAACTTCGATGCCTTCGACTGGGTGCTGAACCATGCCCGATAACACCCCGCGTCGAGCCGCCCAAGCAGGCCGCAACGACGCCGTGCGGTGCGAGAGCCTGCGGATCGGCGGCGCGCGCGTCACTACCGAGCGCAGCAGCGAAGTGTTCAATCCCTACACCCGCGCGCTCGTGGGCACGGTGGCCAGGGCTTCCGTGGCCGAGGTACGCCGGGCGATCGGGATCGCCAGCGCATTCCGCCCGCGCCTGACGCGCTACGAGCGCTATTCTGTCTGCTACCAGACCGCCGAGGCGCTGCGCGCGCGCACCGAGGAGATTGCCAACCTCATCACCGCCGAGAGCGGGTTGTGCAAGAAGGACTCCATCTACGAGGTGGGCCGCGCCTGCGATGTGTTCATCTTCGCCGGCAACGCCGCGCTGCAGGACGATGGGCAGATCTTCTCCTGCGACCTCACCGCGCACGGCAGGCGCCGCAAGGTGTACACCCTGCGCGAGCCCCTGCTGGGGGTCATCGCCGCGATCACGCCGTTCAACCATCCGCTGAACCAGGTTGCGCACAAGATCGCTCCCAGCATCGCCAGCAACAACAGGATGGTGCTCAAGCCCTCGGAAAAGACTCCGCTCAGCGCGCTCCTGCTCGCCGACGTTCTCTACGAGGCCGGCCTGCCGCCGCAGATGTTCAGCGTGCTCACCGGCGACCCCCGGGAGATCGCCGATGAATTGCTGACTCATGCGGACGTGGATCTGATCACGTTCACCGGCGGCGTGGCGGCCGGCAAGTACATCGCCGCCAAGGCCGTCTACAAGCGCCAGGTGCTGGAGCTCGGCGGCAACGATCCGCTCATCGTCATGGAAGACGCCGACCTCGAGGAGGCGGCCACGCTGGCCGCCGCCGGCTCGTACAGGAACTCCGGCCAGCGTTGTACCGCCATCAAGCGCCTGCTGGTACAGGACTCGGTGGCGGATCGCTTCATCGAGCTGCTCCTGGAAAAGACCCGCGCCATCAAGTACGGCGACCCGATGGATCCCGCGACCGACATGGGCACCGTCATCGATGAGGCGGCGGCGCGCTCGTTCGAGGACAGAGTGAACGACGCCGTCGCGCACGGCGCCAAGCTCCTGTACGGCAACATCCGCGCCGGCGCACTCTACTCTCCCACGGTGCTCGACCGTGTGGACCCGCAGATGGCGGTCGTCAAGCAGGAGACCTTCGGACCGGTGTCACCCGTCATCCGTTTCCAGACGATTGACGATGCGATCCGCATCGCGAACTCCACCGCCTACGGCCTGTCCTCGGCGGTGTGCACCAACCGGCTGGACTACATCACGCGCTTCGTGTCGCAGCTGAACGTCGGCAGCGTGAACGTGCGCGAAGTCCCCGGCTACCGCCTGGAGCTCACTCCGTTCGGCGGTATCAAGGACTCGGGCCTGGGGTACAAGGAGGGAGTGCAGGAAGCCATCAGGAGCTTCACCAACATCAAGACCTACTCGCTCCCGTGGCTACCGTAATCGCGGCGACCGCGGCCGGGACTTTCACGCCAGCCACGCGCGCGCTGCGCTTCGCGCAGTGCCGCACACTGCTGCTGCTGTTCCTGGGCTACGCATCGTGTTACTTCTGCCGCTCCAATCTGTCGGTGGCGACGCCGCTGCTGCTCGATGAGCTCGGGCGGCGCGGCATCAGTCACGCCGCCGCCATGGTGAGCATCGGCTCGATGGCCTCCTGGGGCGTCCTCGCCTATGCGTTAGGCAAGTGGTTTCTCACCGGCCTCGGGGACTACTGGGGCGGGAAGCGCAACCTGCTCATCGCCACCGGCGGCGCCACGGCTTTTACGCTGCTGTTCGCCTCCAGCTCCACGCTGTCGATGTTCACCCTTGCGTGGGTCGGTAACCGACTGACGCAGTCGATCGGTTGGTCGGCACTCATCAAGGTCTCCTCCAGGTGGTTCCACTATTCCCGCTACGGCACGGTGGCCGCGATCCTCACCTGCAGTTATCTGCTCGGCGACGCCGCCGCGCGCCAGAGCATGGGGCTGCTGCTCGAGCACGGGGTCGGCTGGCGCGCGCTGTTCGTGTTCGGTGCGAGCGTGGCGGGCCTGATGTTTCTCGCCAACCTGCTGTTCCTGCGCGAGTCGCGCACCGACGAGGGCCACCCGGAGGCGGTGGCGAACCCGCGCAACGTGTTCTGCGGAGCGCAAGCGGGCCCGGGCAATTTCGTGGCGCTGGTGCTGCCGCTGTTGCGCAGCCGCGCGTTCCTCATGGTGTGCCTGTTGAGTTTCGCCGCCACCATGGTGCGCGAGACCTTCAATACCTGGACCCCGGTGTATCTGCGCGACTTCCTCGGTTACAGCGTGAGTCACTCCGCCGGCTTGTCGGCGATCTTCCCCGGGGTCGGAGCAGTCTCGGTGCTGCTCGGGGGCTGGGCCAGTGACCGTCTGGGACCGAATGCCCGCTCGCTGCTGCTGGTCCTGGGTCTTGCCGCAACCGCCGTGGCGCTCCTGGTCCTCACCTCGCTGCGGCCGGGTTCCGCCGGGGTGGTGCTGCCGGTGGCCGTGATCGGGATCGTCGCATTCTGTCTGCTCGGGCCTTACTCCTTTCTCCCCGGCGCCTTCGCCCTGGATTTCGGCGGCAAGCAGGCCGGCGCCGCCGCCTCCGGCCTGGTCGATGGCACCGGCTATATGGGCGGCATTCTCGCCGGCACCGTCATGGCGAGACTCGCGGTTGCGTTTGGCTGGGGAGGCGTGTTCATCACTCTCGCCTGTGTCAGTGCACTCGCCGCACTCGGCGCCGGCTACCTGTACGTGCTGAATGCGCGCGCCGCGGCGCCGGCGCCCGTGTAGCGGTGCGCCCGCCATCACGGCCACAATGCCGCTGCGGCTGACCCGCTCAAGGAGTTGCCTCCATGCAACCAGAAGAGGTGCGCACCAGCGCGCAGGCCCGGGCGATTGTCGAGGAGCGGGGCCTGCAGCATGTCAAGGTCGGGATCTTCGACAATGACGGGATCCTGCGCGGCAAGTACATCGAGCGCGAGAAATTTTTTGCTGCGCTCGACAAGGGAATGGGATTCTGCGACGTCGTGCTGGGGTGGGATTCCAACGACCAGCAGTACGACAACGTCACCTTTACCGGTTGGCACACGGCCTTTCCGGACGCTGCGGTGCGGCTGCTTCCCGGAACCTGCCGGGCACTGCCGCTCGAGGGCAGCATGCTGCTGTTCCTCGGCGAGTTTGCCGGTCACGCCGAAGAGGTATGCCCGCGGGCGACGCTGCGCCGTGTGCTGCAACGTGCGACCGCCATGGGTTACGCCGCTGCGGCGGCCGCTGAATACGAGTTCTTCCTGTTCAGCGAGACACCGGCGAGCGTGCGGGAGAAAAACTACCGCGGCCTGACCAGTCTGACTCCGGGCTACTTCGGCTATTCCGTTCTGCGCAGCTCGGTGCACGCCGACCTCTACCAGGCGCTGCTGCAGCTCGCCGCCGATATGCGCATGCCGATCGAAGGTCTGCACACCGAGACCGGACCCGGCGTCATCGAGGCGGCCCTGCACTACAGCGAGGCGCTGGAAGCGGCCGATCGCGCCGCCCTGTTCAAGACCTTCGTGAAGGTGCTCGCCCAGCGCCGCGGCCTGATGGCGACATTCATGGCCAAGTGGTCGCAGCAGTTGCCCGGTCAGAGCGGCCACCTGCATATTTCGCTCTCGCGCAAGGACGGATCGTCCGCCTTCCACGATCAGGCACAACCGCATGGCATGTCCGAGCAGATGCGCTGGTTCGTCGGGGGCCAGCAGGCCCTGATGCCCGAGCTCCTCGCCTTGGTCGCCGCAACCGTCAACAGCTACACGCGCCTGGTGCCGGGCTTCTGGGCGCCGACGGCCGCCACCTGGGGCGTGGAGAATCGCACCTGCGCACTGCGAGTCATCCAGGGCGGCGCCAGCAGCCAGCGGGTGGAATACCGGATCGCGGCCGCGGACATCAACCCGTACCTGGCTCTCGCCGCGGCAATCGGTTCGGGCCTGTGGGGCATCGAACATCGCATCGAGCCTGACGAGCCGATCAGTGGCAATGCCTATGACCGCAAGCTCCCCGCAGAGCGCCAGCTGCCGCGCACCTTGAGTGAGGCTGCCGAGCGGCTCGCACACTCCGCAGCCGCGCAGGAACTGTTCGGTACGCCCTTCGTGGAGCACTTCGCAGCCAGTCGCCAATGGGAGGAGCGGGAATTCCGCCGCGCCGTCACCGACTGGGAGCTGGCCCGCTATTTCGAGATCATATGAGCATCAAGTGTGTCTCCCCGGTCGACGGCCGGGTGTACGCGGAACGCAGCGCCGCTGCGCCGGCGCAAATCGATCAGGCTCTGCAGCGCGCCCGTGCGGCGCAGCCGCTGTGGCATCGGGTGCCGCTCGCCGAGCGCGCCGCCATCATCGAGCGCTTCTGCGGCGAATTCGAGCGGCGCGGCCCGCGCCTCGCCGGCGAGCTGAGCTGGCAGATGGGGCGGCCGATCCGCGTCGCTCCGAGCGAGGTGCGCGGCACGCTCGAGCGTGCCCGCTACATGAGCGGGGTCGCGGCGGCGGCGCTCGCCGATCTGGATGCCGGGCCCAAGGCGGGCTTGCGGCGCTTCATACGCCGCGAGCCGCTCGGCGTCGTGTTCACCGTGGCCGCCTGGAATTACCCCTATCTGATCGCGGTAAACAGCGTGGTGCCGGCGCTGATGGCCGGCAACGCCGTGGTGCTGAAGCACTCGGCCCAGACACCCCTGTGCGCGGAAGCGTTCGCCGAGTGCTTCGCCGCCGCCGGGCTCCCGGCCGGCCTGTTCCAGGTATTGCACCTCGGGCACGCCGACACCGAAGGAGTCATCCGCGATCCGCGTATCGACTTCGTGGCCTTCACCGGCTCGGTGGCCGGCGGCCGGGCCGTGCAGCGCGTCGCCGCCGAGCGTTTCATCGGGGTGGGGCTCGAACTCGGCGGCTGCGATCCGGTCTATGTGCGTCACGATGCCGATCTGCCACACGCCATAGAGAACATCGTGGACGGCGCGTACTTCAACTCCGGTCAGTCCTGCTGCGGGCTGCAGCGCATCTACGTTCACGAGAGCGTCCATGAGCGCTTCACGCGCGGCTGCATCGAGCTGATTCAACAGTACCGGCTCGGCGACCCGCTGGACCGAGAGACCACGCTCGGCCCGGTGGTGCGCACCGCCGCGGCGGACACCATACGTGCGCAGGTGCGCGCGGCCATCGCCGGTGGCGCGCGGCCGGCGATCGAGGAGCGCGCCTTCCCCCGCAGCAAGCCCGGTACCCCGTATCTGGCGCCGCAGCTGCTCCTCGATGCCCCGGCGGGCTCCTCGGTCATGCGTGAGGAGATCTTTGGACCGGTCGCCGGCGTCATGAAGGTGCGCTCAGACGCCGAAGCCGTGGCGCAGATGAACGACAGCCCCTTCGGACTGACCGCGGCCGTCTGGACGCGCGATGAGGTCGCGGCCGTCACGCTCGGCGAGCAGATGCAGACCGGCACCTGGTTCATGAATCGCTGCGACTATCTGGACCCGGCCCTCGCCTGGGTTGGCGTCAAGGATTCAGGGCGTGGCTGTACGCTCTCGGTAATCGGCTACGAGCACCTCACGCGGCCAAAATCCTTCCACTTGCGGGTGAGTACGTGAGCGCAATTCTCAAGGCGAATTGGAACTACCCCACCACCGTGTGGGCGGGCCCGGGTCGCATCACCGAGCTGCCGGCGGCCTGCGCGCGGCTCGCTATCAAGCGGGCACTCCTGGTCACGGACGAGGGCCTGCGCGATGCGCCGATGGTGCGGCGCGCCCGCGAGCTCGTGCCGGGAAGCGCCCTCTTTGCGCGCGTGCGCGGCAATCCGGTCGCCGCCAACATCGAGGACGGTCTGGCCGCCTACCGCGAGGGCGCTCACGACGGCGTGATCGCCTTCGGCGGCGGCTCGGCGCTGGATGCCGGCAAGGTGATCGCCTTCATGTCCGGACAGACGCGGCCGCTATGGGATTTCGAGGACCTGGGCGACTGGTGGACACGCGCCGAGCCGCGCGGCATCGCACCGATAATCGCGGTTCCAACCACCGCCGGCACGGGCTCCGAGGTGGGCCGCGCCGGCGTGGTCGTCAATGAAGCCACCCACCAGAAGAAAATCATCTTCCACCCGCAGATGATGCCTGGAGTGGTGATCAGCGACCCGGAGCTCACGGTCGGCCTGCCGCCCGCGATCACCGCGGCCACCGGCATGGACGCCTTCGTGCACTGCTTCGAAGCGTTCTGCGCGCCGGGGTTCCACCCGCTGGCCGACGGCGTCGCGCTCGAGGGTATGAGGCTGATCCAGACGTATCTGCCGCGCGCCTGCGACAACGGCAAGGACCTCGAGGCCCGCTCGCGCATGCTGGCCGCGGCCAGCATGGGTGCGACGGCGTTTCAGAAGGGACTGGGGGGCGTGCACGCCATTGCGCACCCGGTAGGCGCGCATTTCAACACGCATCACGGCCTGACCAATGCGGTTGTCCTGCCTTACGTTATCGTGCACAACCGCCGGGCGATCGAGTCGCAGCTGCCCGTCATCGCGCGGACGCTGAACCTGCCCGGTGAGCCCTTCGCCGCGGTGTTCGACTGGGTGCTTGGCTTTCGCAAGCGCCTGAGGATCCCGCACTCCCTCGCGGAGATCGGCGTGCCGCTGAGCAACCCGGACACCATCGGGCACGAGGCCTCGCTCGATCCGTCGGCGGCCGGCAATCCGCTCCCCACGGACGCGGCGGGCTACGCCCGTATCTTCCGCTCCGCGGTCAAGGGCGACCTCACCCTCGCTGGCTGAGCGCACTCAAGCGCTCAACTCGCGGATCGCCTGCTTCCACAGCGCCTCGGTGGCCGCGGCCAGCACGCGGCCGTCGGAGGCGATGCCAAGCGGCGCCCCGCGCCAATCGCTGATCCTGCCGCCGGCGCCCTCCACCACCGGGATCGCCGCCATGAAATCATGGGGTTTCAGTTGCACCTCGATGACCAGGTCACAGTGACCGCCGGCGAGCATACCGTAGAGGTAACAGTCCCCGCCGAAGCGACGCAGCGCGGCGCGCGCGCTCAAGGCTTCGAAGCGGCGCCGTTCCCCGGCGTCGAAGGTCTCCGCCGTGGTGGTGTAGACGACGGCCTGCTCGGTCTCGCGGCAGGCGCTGGTCCTGACCTGCCTGCCGTTGAAGAGAGTGGCACGACCCTCGCAACCGACCCAGCGCTCGGCGAGCGCCGGTGCCTCGATCACGCCGAGCACCGGGCGGCCGCCCTGCAACAGCGCGATCAACGATCCGAACAGCGGATACCCCGTGACGAAACTCTTCGTGCCGTCGATCGGGTCGAGCACCCAGGTGAACTCCCCGCTCCCCTCGGAGGCGAACTCCTCGCCCCGAATGGCGTGCCCGGGAAAGGCCGCGCGAATCATGCGGCGCATTTCGGTCTCGATTTCGCGGTCTGCGACCGTGACCGGACTGCCGTCGCTTTTGCGCTCCACGGCAAGCGGCGTGCGGAAATACCGCCGGGCAATGTCGCGCGCGGCATCGGCGAGTTGCTCGGCGAGTGCCGAGGCTGCGGGAAAGTCCGGGTGCTCGGTGAAATTCATAAGGCACCAGGTCCCTCGAGGCGCGGCGGCGCCTTCAGTGGCGCTGCCGCGCGTACGGCAACACCTGCAGCTCGAGCCAGTTACGCAGCTCCGCAAGCCTGCATGATCCCTCCTGCACGCCCCCACCAAGACCGTGTTTCCAGGTCAGGCGCCGGTCGCGAGGGTCACGCATGAGCGTGCGCAGATCGTTGACAAACGCTTCCAGTTCCGCACGGTCGGCGAACAGGCGCTCTTCGATGAGCGCGGCAGCGTAGCGCAGCGCGGTTGCCGCGATCTCGGCGAAGTCGTATTCGGGATGGTACTGCACGCCCCAGAAGGTGCCGGCGCCGTGGGGCAGCTCGATGGCCTGCAGCCCCATGTCGTTGCTCGCCAGAACCACCGCGCCCGCGGGAAGCTGCTCGATATCATCGCGGTGCACCGTGATCGCCTCGAACACCGGCGGCTTGCCCCTGAACATGCCGTGGCGACGCCCCGCATCGGCGAGCTCGATGCGGCGCGCGAACCCGAACTCCCGCCCCAGCGGATTGCGGCGTACGCGACCGCCCGCCGCGCTCACCGCCACCTGCAGGCCCCAGCAGCTGCCGAAGAACGGCACGCCGGCGGCAAACGTCGCCCGCGCCAGCTCGATCTGCCGCTCAATGTGCGCGCCGCCCTCGTAGACGTTCAGCGCCGAGCCGGTGATCGCGACACCGTCGTAGCTCGCAAGTCCGGCGCCGGACGCGAACCGCACCTCGCCGTCCGCCGGCCGCACGATGTCGCAGCTGACGGCGGCCAGGCTCTTCAACACCTGCGCGTAGCCCTCGCCGGAGGGCTGGCCGCCGGCGGCGACCTGCTGCGCGCGTGTCGCCGCCCGGTTCCCGTCAATCACCAGGATGCTCGCTTGGCCCATGTCAGTTCCGGGGCAACCGCGGCGGAGCCGGTAAGCCGGCGCGCTCGAGGAGCGCGCGCAGCACGTCCGGCCGGTCGGTGATCATGCCGTCCACATTGAGCGCGAGCAGCCGCTGCATGTCCGCCGGTTCGTTGACGGTCCACGGAACCACCCGCAGCCCGAGAGCATGCGCCTGCTCGATGAGTGGCGCATCGAGATCCAGATGGTCCGGGCCCCAGGTGCCGGCGCCGGTGGCTTTGACGAGACGCACGATCGAGCCGCCGAAGTGCTCGGGATCAAGTCCGCCCAGCCACGGCGACGGATGTGGCGCGCCGATCCGCACGGTGTCCTCGCCGGACTGCTGCTCGGTCAGGGCCGCCGTCGCGACCTGGGGCATCAGGCGCTGCGCGGCGCTCAACACTCGCCAGTCAAAGGCCAGCAACGCGACCAGCGACGCAGTGCCGGTGCGTTCCACATCCCCTCGCAGCGCCTGCACGAACGGCTCGGGGGCCGGCGTCAACTCCGGTTGCTCCGGGAACGTCTTGACCTCGATGGCGACGCGCACCCGCCCGTGGCCGCGCGTGCGGACCAGAGTCAGCACATCCGCCAGACGTGGTATGCGCTCGCCGTCCACGGGCTGCTGCTGCGGGAACCGCGCGGCGTATGCGCTTCCCGGCCGCAGCCGTCCCACATCATAAGACTGCAGCTGCGCATAGCTCAGCGTGCAGATCGGCGGACCCGCGCTCGCCAGAAAGCGTCCACGCGCGTCGCGCGTGCAGTCGGGGTTGAGCTGCGGGTCGTGACTGACGACCACCACGCCATCACGGCTAACCGCGCAATCGAGCTCCAGCGCGGACACGCCGAGCTCCATCGCCCGGGCAAATCCCACGAGGGTATTTTCGGGCCATAGGCCCCGTGCGCCGCGGTGCCCTTGCAGGTCAAACATGGCAGTCGCGGGTCACGCGTCGACGACAAGCCGGTTCAATTGAGACTACCCCGCCAAAAACTGGCTTGTCAACGCGCCAGCAATCAGTCCCCGTTCAGGCAGCGGCGGTAGAATGGGCTGCACTCCAACCGTCCGGGAGTTACTCGTGCATCGACTCTGCATCGCCTCACTGCCGATGCTCCTGCTCCTGGTCGCATGCACGCATGAGCGCGGCGCTGCGCGGCCGTCGGCCGCTGAAGCCACAACGACTCCCGCACCCCAGTCAGCGCCGACCAACCCCGCGCCTTCTTCTGCACCGCAGGCGCCGACGCCCGCTGTCCCGCCAGCGGCTGCGGATGCCGCCGCTGCGCCAGCTCTGTCCAAGGCGGGCTCGCAGGCGGCTGCCGCGCGATCGAGCCGGTCACCTCCGAAAAAGACCTCGCCACCCGAGACAACACCGGCCGCGGAAGCGATACACCCGCCGGCAGCGCCTGCAGCTGCGGCGCGCCCGCCCGCCGCCGGGGCAACCCCCGCGCTGGACCTGACCGCCCTCGAACAGCGGCTGAGAGATACTCACGCCATCGGCGTGTTCACCAAGCTCTCGCTGAAGAATCAGGTCGATGACCTGCTGGGGCAATTCAAGGCCTTTCACAACGGCGGCGCCCGGGTGTCGCTCGCCGAGCTGCGACAGAAATTCGAGCTGCTGCTGGTGAAAGTCGTGACTCTTCTTCAGGATGACGACCCCTCCCTGGCGGCCGCGGTATCTTCCTCGCGCGAGTCCATCTGGGGCGTGCTGAGTGACCCGAAGAAGTTCGCCAATATCTGATTTCAACAACGGGAGTAGCCATGGGCCAGCGCTTGCTTGTTCTTGCTTTTCCATTGCTGACGTCGCTCGGCTCCACAGGCGCAATTGCGGCCGACGATCAGGCACTCGGCAGGGATCTCAGGGCCAGCATCGCCCTGCAGGGATTTCCGTGCGATAAGGTGGTTGACTCGAAGCGTAACGGTGACAGTGACTACACCGCCGCCTGCAAGGACGGCAATCGCTATCACATCTTCGTCGACTCAGCCGGACGCGTTGTGGTCAAGAAGCTCTGACCCGAGCTCGCAGACTTTGCCGCTCGGGCCGCCAGAGCCTTGCGGCCAACTCAGCGTGCGTGGTGACTTAACGGCTGGACGCTTTCCTCGGCTTGTAGGAGAACTTCTGACCCGCCACGGAGATCTCGTACATGGCGCCGCCTTTGACAATCATGAAAACCGCGATTCCCTTGTAATACTTCCCGGCTGTGGTTGCGTCCCTCTTTCCGCCGCTTGCGGTTACGCTGGCGCCCGTGGTGCCGGCCGTGCCGGCTGCCGCGGCGGTAATCGCCACCGCGCTGACATTGGCATCGAACTGGAAATCTCCCGAGGTGAATTCGTCGAACGCCCGCTTGTCCTGAAAGAGAATGATTTGACTGTAAGCCTCACCGCCGGCCTGGAATCCGACGCTGACTTGAGTCATCGAAGTGTCGCCGACGTATTTACCGTGCTCGTACACACGACCGGTGCCGTGCGCGCCACCGACGACGAGGCCGGCCTTGCCGATGGTAGGGAATACGGCATAGCCATAGCTGTTGTTGAAAAATGCGGCACTTGTACCCGCATTCCTGAACAGCTCGATTGTCTCGCTGTAGTCGTCGGCCAGAGCAGCCTCGGCCGGCACCAGCATCGCCAGAGTCATCAGCAATGAACGCATTGTCCCCATCGTCGTTCTCCTGCGAATGTCACGCCTTGTGCTCCGTAACTGCAGCGGCCAAGCAGTCTGCCGTGAGTCTCATCGGTGGGAGTATATGGCACGACCGGGCGATGCCGGGGTCTCGGTGCCCAACCACACGTAATGTGTCGCGCCGCGAGTTCATCGAGGCTGGCGTGGTCGCGAGCATCACCTGCTCCCGAACCCGCTACCAGCCGCCGAGCCGGCAAGTCTGTATTGGCCGTCGCAGATCGAGTGCGAACTGAGCCCCTGGCCGTCGAGCGACGGCCAGGGGACTCGATGTGTCGGCGGCCCGAGTGTTCCTGGAGGAGCCCGATCTTTGCGCCGGAAGGGGACTAGTCGTTGCCGCCTTGCTCCTCCTCCATGCCTTCGATGACGGGGAATCGGAGCTCGATGGTTCGCATGGCAGTGGCGACGGTACTCGCGCCTACCGTAAGCATGGCCGTAGCCGCCGCTTCGCCTATGTTCGCGTAGTTGGCGGAGACGGAAACGGCTATCGTTCGAGCGTGGCCGTCGCACTTCACCGATGAATCTCCCGACCCGGTTGCAGGCATGTTCGCGTTGGACTGGGCCGCCGATTGAGTGATCATTACAGTGACTGTACCGGTCCCACCTGTGCAACTGGCCGTAATCTTGGCGAGCACCTCGTTGAAGGCGGGAAAGTAGGAGATGGCGCCCTTATGGATGTGCAGGCTCTGACTACCAGTACCAGGAAGACCCAGCATCTGGGCGCTCGAGCCCGCCACTACCAATGAGAGGATCGTGCCCATACTCGCAAACCGCGTGATTAGAGATTTCATTTCCGCTCCTTTCCAGGCACTACGTGCCGTCCCTGAATGAATTTGCGATAGGTTCTGAAGTGGCCCCTATGCCCGTCAGTTCCCTGCTCGTCACCGTCACCTTCAGCACCTCCCGTTCCTCCGCTGCGAACAGCTTTGCGCAACTGTTTTGAAGCACGAGCTCGGATCTTTGGTAGGGAAGACGATGCTCGGATTTGTCGCGAGCTGACGGGTGAAGTACGGCACCCCCACGCGAAACGACGTCGCGCCGTTGTCTGTGCAGGTGGTACCCTGACCCGTACACTGCGGGCTGTGCACGTGGTCATCGGCGAAGGTGATGTTGGCGCGGTGATTGGGATCGAGCGCCACCTGGAAGAAGTCGGCCAAATTACGGTCGGCCCCGCCACCGAGCCCGCCGGTCGACACCGTGCCGGAGTGAATGATGTGATCGCTCGCAATGTGCTGCGTGAACGTCGGATTCAGGATATTGCCGTTCACCGTCTCTGCTGCATAGACGTTCCACTTTGCCCAGCAGTTGTTCGTGCCGGCGGCCGCGCCCGTGCAGGTCGGCTCCAGCATCGTGCGGTTGTTTGAATTGGCCGGTGCGGTCGGTGTTCCAATGTTGGTTTCGCCCAACCAGACTACGACGACGTGGCCGTTGGCATCGGCGGCCACCCAGGGGAACACGTTGGACTTCCCCCCGGTTGTGGCACCCTGATTCACCCGCACCGGTGGGTTCCACATGGAGCCCGGACCAGAGCTCTGACTGGAGCCCACAGTGGAGGAGAGATAGATATCGTTGTTGTCTGACCAGACCGCATACGCAAACCCGTTATTGTCCGTCGCGAGCGCCGGGAAAACCTGACCGGTGCCGTTCGTCGCACCGGGTGAACCATCCGGGCTGTTGGAGACTGTGTGGTCGGTGAACGTGAAGGCAGGTTGCGGTACGCCCGCAATAATCGCATTTGTCGAGACACCGACATAGACGGTTCGCAGAGCGTGACACGCCAGGGGTCCCCCACACGGCGGATTGTCCGCTGGGCTTTCAGGAGCCGAAAAGATCTGATAGAGAGTGCCCCGGGTGGAGCAGCCGTTGGTATTTTTGTCAATCCTGATTTGCCCAGCCACGTTTCCGCTGCCTGACCCGTTGGCCGCCCCAATTGTGTTCACATCCGAGATGGCCTCGCCGCTGCCGGCGTTGTAAGTCGCGCCGCCGTCGTTCGAAAGCTGCACGTGAATCAGTCCACTGACCAGGTCGTGATAGTTCATGGCCACGGTGGAGGCGTCGTCAAAGGCATCGATCCACATGCGGTCGTCTCCCGGGACGTGTGCGGCACCCGCGTTGTCGAAGTTAATTGCTCCGCCGGTCGCCATCGATGTTCCGATACTGAAGGTTTGGCCTCGATCCTTGGAATTGGCTGCCGTGACGTCTGCCAGAGAGAGGCTCACGAAGGCTACGTTCGGGATCGCGACACCGTTGAACGTGTTCGACGGATCCGGCCCGTTCACGGCGATGTCGTCGTCCCCGCCTCCTGGAGCCAGGCCGGGATTGGTCAGGCTGCCGACGTTGTTGGCGCAACCACCTGTGAGGACCCCACAGTTATCTGGCTGGCCTTCATATCTGAAAGGCAGGGTTCCGTTGTTTGCCGCGCCGGTGTTCGGTCCCCCGTCGACGATTGGCCCCAGCGCTTGATCCCACCGCCAAAGATCCCCGCCTCCGGGCACGCCGC
>VBNH01000084.1 GCA_005878095.1 Gammaproteobacteria bacterium
CTTCGGCGCCGGCTTCACCGGCGGCTTCGCCTACGTGCTGGACCTGGAGCGCAACTTCGTCGATCGCTACAACCACGAGCTCATCGACATCAGCCGCATTCACCCCGAGGCGATGCAGTCGAACGTGCAGCACCTCGAGGCGCTGCTCGAGCGGCACGTCGCCGAGACCGCCAGCGTCTGGGCCGGGGAAATCGTGAATGACCTGCGCACCTTTCTGCCCAAGTTCTGGGTGGTGAAGCCCAAGGCGGCCTCCATCGACTCGCTGGTCGAGAGCCTGCGGCGCGCGGCCTGAAGATTCGCGCAAGAGGCGCATGGCCGACAAGAACCTGCAATTCCTCGACATCCCGCGCTCGGAGCCGCCCAAGACGGCGGTCGAGGCGCGGGTGGGCAATTTCCGCGAGATCTACGCCTCCTACGATGCGAGCGGCGCGGCGCAGCAGGCGGGGCGCTGCTTGAGCTGCGGCAATCCCTTCTGCGAATGGAAGTGCCCGGTTCACAACTACATCCCCAACTGGCTGAAGCTGATCGAGGAGGGGAATCTGTTCGAGGCGGCCGAGCTGTCCCACAAGACCAACTCGCTCCCCGAAGTATGCGGCCGCATCTGCCCGCAGGATCGCCTGTGCGAGGGCGCCTGCACGCTCAATGACGGGCTGGGCGCCGTCAGCATCGGTGCGATCGAGAAATACATCACCGACGAGGCGCTCAAGGCCGGCTGGCGGCCGGACATGTCGAACGTGCGGCCTGCGCAGAAGCGCGTCGCGATCGTCGGCGCGGGGCCGGCGGGACTGGGGTGCGCCGACATCCTGGTGCGCAACGGCGTGCAGCCGGTGGTGTTCGATCGCCACGAGCGCATCGGGGGACTGCTCACCTTCGGCATCCCGCCCTTCAAGCTCGAGAAGGAGGTGCTGGAGAAGCGCCACGAGATCATGGCTGACATGGGCGTCGAGTTTCGCCTCGGTTGCGAGGTCGGCGCCGGGGCCTTCGGCGGCCTGCTGGCAGAATACGATGCCGTGTCCCTCGGCTTGGGGACCTATACCTCTGTCAGGGGGGGCTTTCCGGGGGAGGATCTGCCGGGAGTGTACGAGGCGCTGGCGTACCTCATTTCCAACATCCGGCACGAGCTGGGGTTCCCCGGCAGCGGCAACGCGCTCATCAGCATGCGCGGCAAGCGCGTGATGGTGCTCGGGGGCGGCGATACCGCCATGGACTGCAACCGCACCGCCATCCGCCAGGGGGCGCAGTCCGTCACCTGCACCTACCGGCGCGATGAGGGCAACATGACCGGCTCGCGGCGCGACTACCGCAACAGCCGTGAGGAAGGGGTGGAATTCCTCTTCAACCGCCAGCCGATCGAGATCGTGGGCGCCGAGCAGGTGGAGGGCGTGAAGCTGGTGCACACGCGCCTCGGCGAGCCGGATGCGCGCGGGCGGCGGGTGCCCCAGGCCGTGGCGGGCTCGGAGCAGATCGTGCCCGCGGACGCGGTCATCATCGCCTTCGGCTTCCTGCCCAGTCCGCCGCCGTGGCTCGACGCGCATCAGATCCGCCTGCACGAGAACGGCCGGGTGCGCGTATCGGCGCACCCTGCGCAGCCGTTTCAGACCACAAACTCCAAGGTGTTTGCCGGCGGCGACATGGTGCGCGGCTCGGACCTGGTGGTGACCGCGGTGTTCGAGGGGCGCGAGGCGGCGCGCGGAATCCTCAACTACCTGGGCGTGGGCTGACAGGGGTGCGCTGACTGAGTATGACGAAGTGCGGTGCCCGACCCCGGCCGATGCCGTAAAATGCTACGTACGCCTGTAGCGCGTCTGAGCGGTACTCATGACGGAGATCTTCCCTCGACTCGAGATCCTGCCGCCGTCACAGCGGCGTATTTGGCCCGAGCTCTGTGCGATCCCCAAGGACTTCGTGCTGTACGGAGGGACCGCGCTGGCGTTGCATTTAGGTCACCGGGAATCGGCGGACTTCGATTTCTTCGGCGGCCGGAAGTTCGACGTGCGCGCTCTCGAGACCGGAATCCCGTTTCTTGCCGGCGCAAAAATCATCCAGCGTGCGGAGGACACGTTGACTGCGATCGTTCAGCGTGGCGGTCCGGTGAGAATCTCATTTTTTGGAGTGCCAGAACTGTCACGCTTGGAACCGCCTCTTGTGGTAAAGGACAACGGGCTGCAGGTTGCATCCCTGCTTGATTTGGCGGGAACCAAGGCTTCGGTGATACAAGTTCGCGCACAAGCCCGTGACTACATCGACATGGATGCACTGATCACACTCGGCAAAGTGAGTCTACCGACTGCGCTGGTCGCAGCCGCCAAGATCTACGGGCCGTCGTTCAATCCACAAATCACACTGAAAGCCCTATCCTATTTTGACGATGGGAATCTGCGCGATTTGCCCGAAGCAATGAAGCTTCGCCTGGTGACAGCGGCGCGCGAGACCGACCTGGATCATCTGCCTGGCATCGAACCCACCGGTCGAGACTTTGGCCACGAGTTGTGAACGCGATCCCCACAACGCCCGCCATGTTGGAAATTGCACGGCGGGTCATTTGGTTCGAGCCGCCCGAGAAGGCACTTCGTGATCCGGTGCAGTTCATGGCGTATGCAATGACCTACGCTGTGCACGAGGACATGCGCGTTATTCGGCAGTTCGTCTCGGATGACGACCTCAGGGACGCTCTCGATCACGCGCCGCCCGGGATAATCGACCCGCGTTCGTGGGCCTACTGGAACTCCAAAATGGGCCGGTATCCCGCGCCGCCGCGGCCCCAGCGGAGGTTCGGGAGCGCGGATTCGGAAGAGGTGCGCCGTCGCGCGCGGCAAGAGTGGCTCGCAAGATACGCACCAAAGCAGGGCGACTGAAAAGCGCGGCTCAGCTCATGACGGCGGGGGCGGCGGCATTGTCGGCCCCCGACATGAGCCACAGCAATCCCTGCAGCAGCTGCACCGGTGTCGGCGGGCAGCCGCGGATCACGAGATCGACCGGAAGGACCTTCGAGACCGCGCCCACGCAGGCATAGCTGCCTGCGAACACGCCGCACCCGGCGCCGCAGTCACCCGCGGCGATGACCCACTTCGGCGCCGGCATGGCGGCCCAGGTGCGCTCGAGGGCTTCGCGCATGTTGAGCGTCACAGGCCCGGTGACGAGCAGCACGTCGGCGTGGCGGGGCGAGGCCACGAAGCGGATGCCGAATCGCTCGATATCGTAAAAGGCGTTGGAGAGCGCGTGGATCTCGAGCTCGCAGCCGTTGCACGAACCGGCGTCGACTTCGCGGATCGCGAGACTGCGCCCGAGCCTGCGGGCGATGGCGCCGCGCAGCTCTTCACCGGCGGCTTCGAACCCGTCCGTCGGTTCGCTGACGGCTTCCGTACATGGTGCCGTGATGAGGTTCTTGAACAGACGTCTGCGCATAAGGGGTCAGGAAGCTGGCGTGGAACTACAGGTCATGTCCGGAGTAGGAGCAGTTGAACGACTTGTTGCACAGCGGGAAGTCCGCGACGATGTTGCCCTCGATCGCCGCCTCCAGCAGCGGCCACAGCAACCACGACGGATCGCGCAGGTGGCAGCGCTCGATGCGCCGTCCGGCGCCGAGGCGCGCGTAGCCGAGCACATCGCCCCGGAACCCCTCGACGAGCGCAGCGCCCTCGACGCTGGTCGCGGGCACGGCACGGATGCCTGAGCGCACCGGGCCGGCGGGCAGCGTGGCGAGCGAGCGCTCGAGCCAGCCGATGCTGTGCTGGATCTCCTGGATCCTCACCCAGACGCGCGCATCGACATCGCCTTCGGACCGGACCGCGATCTCGAGGGGCGCCGCATCGTAGGGGGGATAGGGCACGCAGATCCGCGCATCGAATGAGCGCCCGGACGCCCGGCCGACATAACCGGGGGCGGCGAACTGCGCCGCGAGCGCGCTCGACACGACACCCGTGCCGACGGTGCGATCCTGGAGCGAGGCCGTGTTCTCGTAGAGCTCGACCAGCTCCGGGAATTGCCCGCGCAGGCTTGCGGTGAGGGACAGGATCGCCGCGACGCCCGCCGGCTCGAGATCCACGGCGACTCCGCCGGGTACCACGCAGTCCATCATCAGGCGATGACCGAAGGCGGTGGCGCAGGCGCGCAGGGTCTGCTCGCGCAGGATGCCGCACTCCGCGTGCATCATCGAGAACGCGGCGTCATTGCAGACGGCTCCCACGTCCCCGAGGTGATTCGCGATCCGCTCGAGCTCGGCCATCACCGCCCGCAACCACAGCGCGCGCGGCGGCGGATCGAACTCGAGCGCGGCTTCCACCGCGCGAGCGAACACCAGCGAGTACGCCACGGTGCTGTCCCCGGACACGCGCGCCGCCAGTCGTGCCGCCTCCTCGATCGACTTGCCGCACAGGAGCCTGTCGATGCCCTTGTGCGTGTAGCCCAAGCGTTCTTCGAGCCGTACGATCGTTTCCCCGCTCGCCGTGAAGCGGAAATGACCCGGCTCGATGATGCCCGCGTGCACCGGACCGACCGCGATCTGATGCAGACTCGGGCCCTCGGCCTCGAGAAACCGATAGGGCGGCAGGGCTGCGCCCGGGCGCGGCGATTCGGCCAGGGGATGCTGCACGGGCCAGCGCCCGTGGTCGAGCCACGGCCGTGGATCGGGAAGCCCGGTGAACTCGATACCGAACAGATCGCTGGCCGAGCGCTCCAGGCGGGATGCCGGTGGGTGGAACGGTGCGAGCGAGGGGACTTTGCCGGCGCGCGCGTCGAGGGACGCACTCATTATCTGGCGCGTGGCGGGCTCGTACAGCACGCACTGCACGGCGCCGATATCGCCCCAAAGCCCAAGCAGATCGAGCTTGCCCTCGCGCAAGGCCTCCCCGATCGCACGCCAGGAGTCGGGGCCCACCGGCGTGCGCGGCCAGCCGCGATGCGCGACATCCGGGCCCGAATCTGCGAACAGAGCCTCGAGCACCTGCGCCCCCTATCCCAGCTGGCCGGCCACGTGGCGGAACCAGGCGACGACGGGTGCGGGCAGGTAGACGCCCGCCGCTGCGACCAGCAGCAGATGCAGCGTCATCGGCGCGAGACGCCAGGCCGGCAGCAGGTGTCGCCGCTCGGTGTCGCCGAAGGCGAGGCCCTGAAGCCGCAGCGCGAGGGCGCTGAATGCGATCAGCAGACCCGCCACCAGCAGAATCGCCAGCCAGGGCGAGCGCGCGAAGGTCGACGTCACCAGCAGGAACTCGCTGGTGAAGATCCCGAACGGCGGCAGCCCCGCGATGGCGACCACACCCAACACCAGCAGCCAGCCGAGCAGCGGTTGACTGTGCGTGAGCCCGCGGATGTCCGCGGTGCGCTGCGTCCCCTCGAGCTGTGAGATGTAGCCGACGCCGAAGAAGATGGCGGACTTCGTCAGGCTGTGCATGGTCATGTGCAGCAGTCCCGCGAAGCTGGCCAGCGGCCCGCCCAGGCCGAAGGCGAGCGTGATGATGCCCATGTGCTCGATCGAGGAATACGCAAACATGCGCTTGATGTCGCGGCGCCGGTAGAGCATGAAACCCGCGAACAGGAGCGAGGTGAAGCCCATCGTCACCATCATCGGGCCGGGCGCGAGCACGTGCGGATTGCCGGCGATGATCAGTTTGAATCGCAACAGCGCAAACAGCGCCACGTTGAGCAGGAGGCCGGAGAGCACCGCCGAGATGGGCGTCGGGCCTTCGGCGTGCGCGTCCGGCAGCCAGGCGTGCACCGGGACCAGGCCCACTTTCGTGCCGTAGCCGAGCAGCAGGAAGACGAACGCCAGGTTCAGGAGCGAGGGATCGAAGCTGGCCGAGCTCACCGCCAGGCGGTCCCAGGCCATCGCGACCATTCCCTGGCCCAGGTGCTCCTGCGCCGCGAGGTACACGAGGATCGTGCCGAACAGGGCGAGCGCGATGCCGACCGACCCCAGAATGAAGTATTTCCACGCCGCCTCGAGCGCCGCATTGGTGCGGTAGATGCCCACCATCATCACGGTGGTGAGGGTCGCCAGCTCGATCGCCACCCACATGAGTCCGATGTTGTTCGACACCAGCGCGAGATTCATGGCGAACATCAGCAGCTGGTACATGGCGTGATAGAAGCGCAGATCACGCGCCTTGAGCCGTCGCGTCTGCAGCTCGTGCGCGATGTAGCCGGCACTGAACACGCTGGTGCTGAAGCCCACCAGCGCGCCGACGAACAGGAACACCGTATTGAGATCGTCGACCAGCAGATAAAGCGAGGGCTGCGGCCGGTGCCGGTAGAGCGCCGCGGCGCAGCTGAGCGTGAGCGCGCACAGGGTCACGTTGAGAGCCGCGGCGAGACGGTACCTCGGGATCGCCGCGAGCAGCACGGCGCCGAGGGCGGGGGTGCACAGCAGTGCGGTGAGCGCCAGCTGTCCCATGGAGGGGCTCACAGCGCTTCGCCGCGCGACATGTCGAGGGCCTGCAGATCCACCGTGTCGAATCGCTCGCGGATGCGGAACAGAAAGATGCCGATGACGATGAAGGCGATGAGCACCGAGAACCCGACGCTGATCTCGACCACCAGCGGCATGCCGCGCGCGCCGCTCGCGGCGAGCACCAGACCGTTCTCCAGCGACATGAATCCGATGACCTGACTCACGGCGTTGCGACGCGTCACCATCATCAGAAATCCGAGCAGCAGCACCGACAGTGCGAAGGCGAGATCCTCGCGCACGAATGGCCCTTCCGCCTGCGTCACCGGCAGCATGACGACGATGGACAGTCCCACCAGCGCAATGCCGAACAGCATCGTCGGTCCGACGCTGACGACGGTCTCGATGCTGCGATGAATCCCCAGGCGCACCACGATGCGGCGCAGGGCGAGCGGAATGATCACGCCCTTGAACAGCAGGGCGATGAGCGCCGTGATGAACAGATGCGGCGCGCGCTGCAGATAGGCCTGCCAGGCGACCGAGCACGCCAGCGCATAGGCATGCAGCGCGAACACGTTGAGGAGCGCAAACATGCGGTCCTGATACAGGAGCAGAAAGCTCAAGAGAACCATGGACCCCGCCAGCAGATGGGCGATGTCGCTGTCGAGCGGACTCATCGCGAGACCCTCGAGACGAACAGCAGGATCGTTCCGAGGAGCCCCAGCATGAGCGCAATGCCGAGAAACTCCGGTACGCGGAACACCCGCATCTTGGCGATGGCGGTCTCGAACAGCACCAGCAGGAATGCCAGCAGCGCGAGCTTCATGGCCCAGGCGAGGAGCCCGACGGCGTAGGCGAGCACTCCGGCACCGGCGACGGCCGTACCCCAGGGCGTGAACACGCACGCGATGAGCGACAGGTACAGCAGCAGCTTCACCGCCGCGGCGGCTTCGAGCACCGCCAGGTGACGGCCGGAGTATTCGAGAATCATGGCCTCGTGGACCATGGTGAGCTCGAGGTGGGTCGCGGGGTTGTCGACCGGGATGCGGGCGTTTTCCCCGATCGAGACGATGATCAGCGCCACCAGGGCGAGGGCGAGCGAGATGTTGATGCCGGCACCGGGTCCGAGCATGTAGGCCGAGATCGACGAGAGCTGCGTCGAGCCCGCAAAGAGCGAGAGCGTAAAGACGGCCATCAGCATGGCCGGCTCCGCGAGCGATGCGAACAGCATTTCGCGGCTCGAGCCGAGGCCGCCAAAGCTCGTGCCGACGTCGAGCCCGGCGAGCGCCAGCAGGAAGCGTGCGGTTCCGAGCAGTGCGACGATGACGATGATGTCGGCGACGGCACCGAGCGGCAGACCGCTCGCGAACGTCGGCACCAGTGCGGCGGCCACCCAGGTGGTGGCGAAGATCAGGTAGGGGGCGGCGCGGAACAGCCAGGAGGCGTTCTCGGCGACCACCGCTTCCTTGCGGATCAGCTTCAGCAGGTCGTGATACGGCTGCAGGACCGAGGCTCCCTGGCGGCGCAGGAGCCGCGCGCGGATCTTGCGCGTCACGCCGGACAGGAGTGGAGCGACCCCGAGGACCAGAGCCGTTTGCGCAAGCTGGATGAGCCAGTCGGAGTAGCTCATCGCCAGGTCCCGACGATGATCAGCAGCGCGACCAGCGCCGCGAACACCAGCGTCAGATAGTTGCGGATCGTCAGGAATTGCATGCGGTTCAGCCGCTCGGCCGTGGCCGCGACGAACCGGATGATGGGCGTGTAGAGCGCGTCCCACACCGTGTCGCGCAGCTCGACCTGCAGCCGCGCCACCGCGGTATCACCAGGTCGCGGCATGGTCAGCTGCTCGCGCGCACGAAACACGACGCTGCCGAACACGCGCCGGATGGGCTGCGCGAAGCTTCCCGCGGTGTACTGCGTCGCGGGGCTGGCATCCGGGAAGCCGCAGTCCCAGGCCGCGGAGCGGCGCAGGGCGTGCGAGGCAACGCGGCGCACCGCGAAGGCGGTTGCGGCGGCGGCGAGCAGAATCATGACGAACACGAGGAGCCCGCTGTAGGCGCTGCGGTGGATGTCGATGGGCACGATCCGCAACCACGCCTGGCCGGACTGCGGCGCGAGCCGGGCTCCCACGGCCATCTGCGTCACGGCCCCCAGGCTGTCGATGACGAAACCGGGCAGGATCCCGGCCAGCAGACACAGCAGCGCGAGCGAGAGCATCGCGATCTGCGAGCAGCGGTCGGTCTCTGCGGCGCTCGAGGCCGCCTGCGTGCGCGGGCGGCCGAGGAAGGTCATGCCGAACGCCTTGACGAAGCACGCCGCGGCGAGCGCGGCCGAGCAGGCGAGGGTCGCGCCGACGGCAGGAACCAGCAGCCTCGGAACCCACTGCGGCAGCTGCGGGCTCAGGAGAATCGCCTGGAACGTGAGCCATTCGGAGACGAAGCCGTTGAAGGGCGGAAGCGCCGAGATGGCGATGCATCCGACGAGAAACGCCACCGCCGTCGCCGGCATTGCCTTGATCAGTCCGCCGAGGCGCTCCATGTCGCGTTCCCCGGTCGCATTGAGCACCGCCCCCGAGCCCATGAACAGCAGACTCTTGAAGAGCGAGTGATTGAATACGTGGAAGATCGCCGCCGCGAACGCCAGCGCCGCCGCGGCGCGCAGGCCGCTCGCCTCGAACGCAAGCGCCAGCCCCAGGCCGATGAAGATGATGCCGATGTTCTCGACGGTGTGGTACGCGAGCAGCCGCTTCAGATCGTGTTCCATCAACGCATACAGGACCCCCAGCAGTGCGGTGACGGCGGCGATCACCAGTACCGGAACGCTCCACCACCATGCGGGGGGACCTGCCAGGTCGAAGACCAGCCGCACGAAGCCATAGACCGCCACCTTGGTCATCACTCCGCTCATCAATGCGGAGACGTGACTCGGCGCGGCCGGGTGCGCGAGCGGCAGCCACGCGTGCAGCGGCACGAGGCCTGCCTTGGAGCCGGCTCCGAGCAGCGCGAGCAGTAGAACGATCGGGCCGACGCCGGACGCGCTCACGCGACGGATCGCCTCGAACGAGTATCCGCCCTCGGGGCCGGCGAGCAGGCCGAACGCGAGCAGCAGCGTCAGGGCACCGCCCGATGCCATGATGAGATACACCAGCGCGGCGTGGCGGTTCTCGGGAGAACGGTGCTCGCTCAGCACCAGCGCCCAGGAGGCGAGCGACATGAGCTCCCAGCCGACGAGGAAGGAAAACGCATCCTGTGCCAGCAGCACCAGATTCATGCCGGCGATGAAGGCCGGGTAGAAGGGCACGACCCGCTGCGGCTCGCGGGCGTGTACTCCGTAGCCGATGGCGTAGCCGCTCACGATGGCCGCGGCCAGGTTGACGATGAGGGCGAACGCGGCGCTCAGAGGATCGAGGCCGAGGAATGTGCGGCCGAGCGGCAGCCCGATGGGGATCTCGACGGATTCGAGCCCGCCAGCCGGCGCGAGCAGCCTGAGCAGCGCCACGCCCGCCAGACCCGCACAGACAGCTGCGCAGGCTGCGTAGATGAGGCGAGTGCCGGGCGTGCGGCGCGCGGCGAAGATCCCGAGCACCGAGAGCGCGAGCAGCAATCCGACGCCGCTAGCCGCGAGTTGGCTCAAGCATCACCTACCCTTGCGCGACGACTCCCCTGAGGATTATCGCAGGCAAAAAAAAGCCCCGCTCAGTTGGCGGGGCTTCAGGTTCTGCCTCATCGTTCGACGACCGGGTGGTTCGCTGTCAGCTGGTGCGGAGCGCGCCTTTCGGATTCAGCTGAATCCGCGCAGCGCTGCGGCACGTCGCGTCATCACGAGCATCTAAACTTTCGGCTGAAACGTTTGGAGCCGATGCCCCGGCTTCTATTGCGAGGCCCGCGTGTTCATCCACGCGTCATGTCGTTCCTGACACCTGCAACAAGTTAGCAGCTGTCGTTACCCGTGCCCGCGTCGATCCCCAGGTTTCTGTTGGTATGTCCTTCCAGGCGCAGCTTCTGCGCATCATGGTCTCGATAAACCACCCGGCCAAAGTTGGAAACTATTGTTCGGACGGTGTTTTCAGCGCCGAATTATACTGATTCCAAAGAAAAACGCCATGTCGCAATTTGTCGACAACCACTGGGTGCTACTCCCCACGGCTCGCCCCCGGCGAATACCCTAGGGGGAAACACGGCAGGCGGCTTTCAGCGAGCCAGGCGCACGACGAACCGCGCGCCGCTGCCGTCGGGGAGGTTGACGGCAGAGGCCTCGCCGCCGTGGAACTCGGCGATCAGTCGCACGATATACAGGCCGAGACCGAAGTGGGGCCGGCTGTCGGCGCCGGCGCGCGACTGCCACAGTGACTCGAAGAGGCGCCCCTGGACGTGCGCGGCCAAGGCGGGGCCGGGGTTGTCGACCTCGATGAGGGCCGCCTGCGCATCCAGGCGCAGCCGCACGGTGATCGGCGCCCCCGCGGGGCTGAAGTCCACGGCGTTGTCGATGAGTTTGTCGAGCATCTGCACGATGAGGTCGGGGGCGCCGCGGAGGGTCACCGGCTCGGTCGGCAGCTCGGTGCGGAAAGTGCGCTCGCGGAAGGCGCCGCGGTAGGCGGCCACGGCGCACTCCAGCACCGCCCGCAGATCGAAGTTCACCCGCTCGGCGCTGCCGATGGCTTCCTCGACCCGGGTGGCCGCACCCATGGCAATGAGAATGGCGTTGAGCCGCTCGCTCCCCTGGCGGGCACGCTCGAGGTAGGCGCGCGCGGAAGGCGGCACCTCCTCGGACTCGAGGTTGTCGAGGGAGGAACGCACGATGGTGAGCGGCGTGCGGATCTCGTGGGCCAGCTTGCCGGCGAGCGTGCGCAGGTAGCTGGTGTATTCGTTCAGCCGCTGCAGGAGCGTCGAGAAGCCGCGGGCGACATCTCCCAGCTCGTCGCGCGCGTCGGTTTCCGGAAAGCTGGTGACGAGACCCGAGCCCGTCAGGGCCGATTCGCTCGCCTGACGCAGCCGCGACAGGCGCAGCGCCAGCCACGCGGCGAAGGCGAACATCAGGGTCACCGCCACCGCGCTGGTGCTCAAACTGAAGTTGAGCATGCGCATCAGCGCGTGATCGCGCAGGCGGATCCAGCGATTGGCGGTCTGCGTCACCTCGAGCGTGCCGATCACCCCCTTGTGATCGCGGTCGTAGATCGGGGCTGACGATTCCAGCAGAGCTCTCGTGCCCGGCCGGTCGACGAAGCGCCGGTAGAGCCGCGCGAGAATCGGCGTCTCCGCACCCAGGCCCGTCAGCTGCGCGAGCGCATCGGCACGCGCCAGCACCCGGCCCGAGGGGGTCGTGACCGCGAGCTTCAGGCCCGGCTGCATGAACTGCGCGAGGTAGGAGGTGAGCTCGGGAGCAGCCACGATGAGGCGGCCGAGGGTGTGCAGGTCATCGCTGCGCAGGGTGCCGTAGCTCACCGCGTCGGCGCCGCGCGTGTCGCGATCATCCACCAGCACCCCGAAGCCGTTGCCGAGCATCGACAGCGGAACCCGCAGCTCGATGCGGTAGCCGTGGCTCATGGGTTGCCAGGCGCCGCGGATGCGCGGCTCGAGCGGCGCGCTCTGCTGGCCGTACTCGCCGGTCTCGATGCGGCGCGCCGTGACCGGGCCCGGAGCGGTCGCGGCGAGAAATACCTGCCGCTCCTCACCCTGGCTGTCCTCAAATCCGAGCCACACGCGGTCACCGAAGGTCCCCGGGTCGAGCGGGTTGGTTCCGGGGGCATCGAACAGCGGGTGCTCGTCGCGCACCTCGAGCAGCACGTACAGCATGCGCTCGTAGACGCCGGTGAGGATGCCGAAGCGGTGGCGATCGTCCCTGGCGAAGTACGCCCACGCGGAAGGATCGTGCGGCCAGTCGTCGGAATAGCCGTCGAGAAGCGGTGCGGCCGCCAGCGCCAGGGGCTTGAGGTCGTACGGACCGCTGTGCAGGAACGCGTAGCCGGCGTTCTCATCGGGGGGCGAGTCGGGAGCATCCGCGGGCGGCGGCGCTTCACGATAGAGAAGATCCGTGCGCCCCTGGAGCGATGCGGCGATCGTCTGGGAGACCGCCTGCAGTGAGTTCTCTTCCCCCGCGCGCAGCGCGGACTCCATCTCGCGCGCGTACTGGCATCCGCCCCAGGGCAGTACCAGCGTCGCAAGGCCGAGCAGCAGGAGCTTGAGGCGCAGGGACATGAGCCGCGACGCTCACTCGACCCAGCGATAACCCATACCGTAGACGGTCTGTACGGCGTCGAACTTCGGATCGATGCTCTGGAATTTGCGCCGGATGCGCTTCACGTGCGAGGTGATGGTGTTGTCATCGAGCACGACGTTGGCGGCGTCCATCAGCTGCTGGCGGTTGCGCACGTGCCCGGGGTGGCGCGCGAGCGCGTGCACGATCCAGAACTCGGTGAGCGACAGCAGCACCACCTGGCCGTCCCACTGCGCCTGCATGCGCTCGGCATCCAGCGTGAGCGCGCCGCGGCGCACGATCTCCCCGGGCGTGTTGGGCCGGCGCAGTGCCTCGACACGGCGAAACAGCGCATTCACCCGCGCAATCAGGTGCGCGAGGCTCAGGTCCTTGGTGAGGAAGTCGTCCGCCCCGAGGCGCAGTCCCGACACCGCATCGAGCTCGCTGTCGCGCGCGGTCAGGAAGATGATCGGCAGCTCGGCCGACAGCGCGCGCAGCTGCCGGCACAGCTCGAAGCCGCCCTCCGGTTCGTCCTCGAGGGAGATGTCGATGACCGCCAGATCCGGCAGGCGCGCGGCGAACGCGCTCATGGCCTGCGCGCGGTTGGCGTAGGTGCGTACCGCATAGCCCTCGCGCATGAACCCCGCCGCGTAGTTGTCGCGGATTGCCGGCTCGTCCTCGACAATGGCGACCAGGCGCTTCATGGAGCCAAGGCTACAGCCTGGGCGCGCGCGGTTAAAGCGCTTGCGTCCTGCCACTTTGCGCCACAATTCTTCGCAGCCGCGGCACTTTTGCGCCCCGGGACGCAGCGAGCGGTTGTGGCCCAATGCTCCGGTAGCCACAAGCCACCGGAGTTCCCATGACCTCGCTCTCAGCGCACCTGCACCAGGGCGCCACCCGCCGCGAGATGCTCGCCAACTGGCTCGCGCTGCTGACGCTGCTGGCGCTCGGCATCGTCGGGCCGCAGCACGCGGACAGCCCGCAGACCCGCGTGCACGCGGTGCTGACCGATGACGCCGCGAGATGACCACGCCGCCAGGGCGCTCATGCGCCCCTTGCCGATACATTCGGGTAACATTCGACGCTCACACTGCCGCGACGGGCGACATGGCCTTTCGACCACTGCAGCAACGGCGGGCGCGCAAATGAGCGACGAAATCGTGTTTTACAGCAGTCCCATGTCCCGCGGGCGCATGGTGCACTGGATGCTGGAGGAAGTGGGAGCGCCGTACCGGTTCGAGGTGGTGAACCTGGAGCGCGGCGAGCAGAAGAAGCCGGACTACCTGGCGGTGAATCCCATGGGCAAGGTTCCGGCGATCGTGCACCGCGGCACCGTGGTGACCGAGTGCGGGGCCATCTGCACCTACCTCGCGGACGCCTTTCCCGCGGCCCGGCTCGCGCCACCCCTGGACAGCCCGGCGCGCGGCACCTATTACCGCTGGATGTTCTTCGCCGGCTGCTGCGTGGAGCCGGCGGTGATCGATCGCATGCTGTCGCGCCCGGCGGCCTCCCGGCCCGGCGCGCTGGGCTACGGCTGCTACGAGGACACCGTGGCAACGCTGGAGAAAGCCCTGACACCCGGACCCTATATCCTCGGCGCGCACTTCAGCGCCGCCGATGTCTACGTCGGCTCGCAGGTCGGCTTCGGGATGATGATGAAGGCTCTCGAGCCCCGCCCGGTGTTTCAGGAGTACGCGAACCGCTTGCAGGAGCGTGCGGCGTACCGGCGGTTCATGGAAAAGGGCGAGCAGATCGCCGCCGGGATGAAGAAAGCCTGACCGGCCGCCGCCGGCGCAAACCATGCGCCTTGCCCGTCCCGGGCGAATTTGAGCCGGCCCGCCGCCCGTGCTAGGTTGCAAGGGTCGACCCGCGCAGCAGGCGCGGCTGTTGTATCGACAGGAGCAGTCGCAAGTATAAGAATCAAACCGCGGCGACCCGACACATAACACCCACACGCCGCGCATCGAGGGAGCAATCATGTTCACGCAACTGATAGACCCGCTCGACAATCTGACGCTCACCTGTCTGGTGGCGCTGATTCCCGTGGTTTCCCTGCTCGTCATGCTCGCCGTGTTCCGCGTGCCGGCCTGGCTCGCGACGCTGCTCGGCTCGATCATCACCTTCGCGCTCGCAGCCTGGGTATGGAAGATGCCGCTCGACGACGGCACGCACGCCTACCTGTATGGCGCGGCGACCGGCGTGTGGAACGTCGACTGGATCACGCTCTGGGGCATGGTGCTGTTCAACACCATGTCGGTGAGCGGCCTGTTCGAGAATTTCCGCCGCTGGCTGATCGCCCTCGGCGGCATGGACGTGCGCGTACAGACGATGCTGTTCGCGTGGGCCTTCGGAGCGCTGCTCGAAGGCCTGGTCGGTTTCGGCTATCCGTGGGCGGTGGTGGCGCCGATCCTGATCTCGCTCGGCATTTCCGACCTCAACGCGATCCGCGTCGCGGCGATCGCCAATAACGCGCCGGTGTCCTACGGCGCGCTCGGCGCACCGATCATCGCGCTCGCCGCCGTGACCGGTTATCCGCTGCTGGCGCTGTCGGGCTCGGTCGGCACCGTGGTCGCGGTGCTGGCGCTGGCGCCACCGTGGGTGCTCTTGTACCTGGTCTCCGGCAAGGAAGGCATGAAAGGCGGCTGGCCGCTCGCCGTGGTCGGCTCGCTCGGTTACATCGCGGGCCAGTATCCGGTGGCCCGCTACTGGGGTCCGTACCTGCCGGATGTCGTCGGCGCCATCGTGTGCTTCGCGGCGCTGCTCGTGCTCCTCAAGGTATGGCAGCCGAAGACTGTGCTCGGCTACGGCGGCGTGCCGGTGGATGCCGCCGCCACCCGGCAGACGCAGTCGCATGGCCTGAAGAGCGGCGAAGTTCTGCAGGCCTGGCTGCCGTTCGTGGTTCTGCTCGTCGTCGTAGGTCTTTGGACCGGGCCTTGGTGGGGAGATCACTCGCCGACAAAGATAAGCTTGTTCAAGGCCCAGGCGGTCGGCTGCTCGGCACTTGCCAGCACCTGCACCGCGGCCAAGCCCAGCGTAACCGCAGTCTTCAACTTCACTCCCCTCATCGCCGGTACCGCGATCCTCACGACGTGGATCATCGTGTTGGTGCTGCTGATCGCGATGGGGCGGTTGAAGGGCGGCCACCTCGGCGAAGTGCTCCGGCGCAGCTTCCACCAGATGTGGGGCGCCTGCCTGGTCGGGGTCTTCATCTTCGGGCTGGCGTACACCTTCAATTACTCCGGCATGGCGGCCTCGCTCGCGAAAGGCTTCTCGAGCATGGGCACCGCATTCATCATCGTCGCCCCGGTGCTCGGCTTCATCGGCGTCGCCCTCTCGGGCTCGAATACCTCGACCAACGCCATGTTCGGCAAGTTCCAGGCGCTGGTGGGCGCCCAGCTCGGCATGCCGCCACTGCTGCTGCCGACCCTGAATTCGGTCGGCGCGGAGATCGGCAAACCGATTGCGCCGCAGACCGCGAGCGTCGGGGTGTCGACCAGCAAGTTCGTGCGCAAGGAGGGCGATGTCATCCGCCACAACATGGGCTGGACCTTCATCCTGCTTGCCTACCTGATCATCATCGCGATCGGTTTCTACCTGGCGCGTCCGGCGGTGATGACGGCGAGTTGAGGGCGAGAGGCGCGCGGGGATACCCGCAGCGCGCGGTGCGCCGGGCGGCAGCGCGAGGCTCAGAACGCGTTGAGCCCGGTCAGCTCGCGCCCGATGGTGAGCTGGTGAATGGTCTCGGTGCCTTCGTAGGTGATGACGCTCTCGAGATTGAGCATGTGGCGGATGGGCACGTACTCGGCGCTGATGCCGGAGCCGCCGAGCATGTCGCGGCAGTCACGGGCGACATCGAGCGCCATGCGACAGTTGTTCCACTTGGCGAGCGACACGTGCGCCGGGTGCATGACACCTTCGTCCTTCAGGCGTCCGAGCTGCAACGCCAGCAGCTGCGCGGTGGTGATGCGCCGGGCCATGTCCGCAAGCCGCACCTGGATGGTCTGGTTTGCGGCCAGCGGCCGGCCGAACAGGGTACGGGTGGCGGTGTAATCCAGCAGCTGCCTGAGGCACGCCTGCGCCGCCCCGATCACTCCCCAGGCGATGCCGTAGCGCGCCTGCGTGAGGCAGGACAGCGGGCCCTTGAGTCCCCGCACTCCCGGCAGCACGCGCTCCTCGGGCACCACCACGTTGTCGAGGAACAGCGCGGACGTGACCGAGGCGCGCAGTGAGAACTTGTGCTCGATTGCGGGGGCCGAGAACCCGGGCGTGCCTTCCTCGACGAGAAAGCCGCGGATCCCCTCCGGTGTCATGGCCCACACCAGCGCCACATCGGCGAGCGCCCCGTTGGTGATCCACATCTTCGAGCCGTTCAGCACCCAGTCGGTGCCGCGCTTCTTGGCGTGGGTCTTCATGTTGGCCGGATCGGATCCGCCGTGCGGCTCGGTGAGGCCGAAGCAGCCGATGAGCTCCCCGCGCGCCATGGCGGGCAGGTACCGGAGCTTCTGCTCCTCGGAGCCGAAGGCCCAGATCGGGTACATGCACAGCGACGACTGCACCGAGACGAAGCTGCGGATGCCGGAATCCCCGCGCTCCAGCTCCTGGCAGATGAGGCCATAGCAGATCGCGTTCAGCCCCGCGCAGCCGTAGCCGGTGAGTGAGGAGCCGAGGAGCCCGAGCGAAGCGAGATGGGGGATCAGCTGCTCCGGAAAGCGGTGCTCCTCGAAGCAGCGCTGGATGAGCGGCAGCACCTTCTCGTCCACGAGCCGCGCGACCGAATCCTGCACAAGGCGCTCCTCGTCCGAGAGCGCGGCGCGTACTGCGTACAGATCCAGCGGGTCGATCGCGGCGCGTGCCGCGTTGCCGGCAGCGGCGTTGGTGGGACCGGCGGCTTTGGCCACGGTGCTCTCCTGCGGGGCTCCCCGGTCGGGGGCGCGCATGATAGCGGGTATCGAAGGGGGTGACATCCGCACCTGCCGCAGGTGGAATCACGCCGTACGTTGGTGCAGGCTTGCCCCATGAAGATCCCGGAAATTCTCATGGTCGAGACCGTCCACCAGCCCGGGAGCCTCGTCAAGGTGCTGCAGGTGATCGCGGATGCGGGACTGACCATCGAGCACCTGACCGCGCTGCGACGCGACCAGGGCCGTACGCTCTGGGAGATCACGCTCGAGATGGACGAGGAGGCGGACCGCTCGCTGTATGAGCGTATCGGGCAACTGCCGACCGCGCGCTTCGTCGGCAAGTCGGACCGGGTGTTCAATCGCCACCGCGGCGGCAAGATCCGCACCGTGGCGAGCCTGCCGATCAACACCCTGCAGGTGCTGCGCGATGTCTACACCCCGGGTGTGGCGCGCGTGTGCCTGGCCATCCGGAAGGATCCGCAGGCGGCGCTGGGGTTCACCGCCCTCGGCCGCACGGTCGCGATCGTCACCAACGGCACGGCGGTCCTCGGACTGGGCAACATCGGTGCGCTCGCAGGACTCCCGGTCATGGAGGGCAAGGCGGCGCTGTTCGCGGACCTGGTCGGCATCAACGGCGTGCCGATCCTGCTCGAGGAGACGCAGCCGGCGCGGGTCGCCGACATCGTGGCGGCGATCGCCACCTCATTCGGCGCCATCCAGCTCGAGGACTTCGCCGCTCCCGAGTGTTTCGAGATCGAGCAGCTGCTGCAGGCGCGTCTGCAGAAGCCGGTGCTGCACGATGACCAGCACGGCACCGCGGTGGTCACGCTGGCCGCCCTCATCAACGCCGCACGCCGCTCGGATGTCAACCTCCGCCACAGCACCGTCGGGCAGATCGGCCTCGGCGCCGCCGGCAGTGGCATCGTGCGCCTGCTGCGCGCTTATGGCGTGCAGCGCGTGCTCGGCACCGACCGCAATCCGCAGGCCGTCACGCGGCTCATCGCCGCGGGCGGGGAGGGCGTGACGCTCGAGTCACTGATGCAGCGCGCGGACATCGTGATCGCCACGACCGGCGTCAAGGGCCTCATCAGGCCGCAGTGGGTCAGGAAGGGCCAGGTGATTCTCGCCCTGTCGAACCCGGATCCGGAGATCGAGCCGCTGGTGGCGCACGAGCAGGGCGCCGCCTTCGCTGCCGACGGCAAGGGCATCAACAACCTGCTGGCCTTCCCGGGACTGTTCAAGGGCGCGCTCGAGGCGCGCGCGCGGCGCTTCTCGGATGCGATGCTGATGGCCGCGGCCGATACCATCGCGGCCCGCGCGCGCGGGGACGAGCTGGTCCCCGACCCGCTCGACAAGGCTCTTCACGAACAGGTGGCTGCGGCGGTGAGGGCAGCGGCGGAGGCGAGCGTGCCTGGTACGGCACGCTGAAGCGCCCGAGGGCTTCAGGCGGCCACAAGTGTGCGAAGCTTGCCGAGCGCGCTCGACTCGATCTGGCGAATGCGCTCGGCGGACACGCCGTACTTGTCGGCGAGCTGGTGCAGGGTGGCCTTGTCTTCGGACATCCAGCGCTGCTGCACGATGTCGCGGCTGCGCTCATCGAGGCGGCTCAGCGCACCGTGCAGGCGATCCGTGGAGTCGTCGGCGCTTTCGGCATCTTCCACCTGCCCGGCGGGATCGGCGTCCGGGGCGGGCAGGTAGGCGGCCGGGCTGTAGAGTTCCTCGTCCTCGGCGTCCGGCGCTGGATCGAACGACAGATCGCGCGCCGCGAGCCGCTTTTCCATCTCGCTGACTTCGGCGACGGACACACCCAGGTCACGCGCCACGGCGGCCGTTTCCTCCGCCGACAGCCAGGCGAGGTTCTTCTTCAGGCGGCGCAGATTGAAGAACAGCTTGCGCTGCGCCTTGGTGGTGGCGATCTTCACCAGCCGCCAGTTGCGCAGCACGTACTCGTGGATCTCGGCGCGAATCCAGTGCACCGCGAACGACACCAGCCGTACGTTGAGGCTCGGGTCGAAGCGCTTGACGGCCTTCATGAGGCCGACGTTGCCCTCCTGGATGAGATCGCCCACCGGCAGTCCGTAGCCTCTGTAGCCGCGCGCGATGTGCACCACGAACCTCAGGTGCGACAGCACCAGCTGCCGGGCGGCCGCGAGGTCGCCCCTTGAGCGGAAGCGCTCGGCGAGCGCACGCTCCTCCTCACGCGAGAGCACGGGAATACGGCTCACCCGGTCAAGGTAAGCGTCGAGACTCCCCAGCGGTCCGGCCAAAGCCTGATCGCCGATGCGGGCAACCAATGAGGTACCTGACATGAGATCTCCCGTGGTTCGGATGGGCATTCTAGCAGTCGCCCCGTTAGAGTGCTAAACCTCCTGGGAGTTCCCCGGGGGGTCCCGCATTTGCGCTTTCCAAACAGCAGCTTGCGCTCACGTCAGCGCTGGCGAAATGCCCCATCCGAGGGGTCCGCGCAGGCCCGATGGGGGGGTCCCGGGGGTCCGCCGAGCCTTGCCGGCACCTGGGCGTCGGATTCGACGGGGTCCCGGGCAGCCAGGCTCGGGGGCGGGGCCCGGCCGACGGACCGGGGGAGGCTGACGGACCGGGAGAGGTCAGCAGGCCACGTCACCGAACGATAAGACATAATAAGGATTAGAGGGAGTCTCCAATGGTCAGTCTGATGTCGCTGTGGCTGCCGATCCTGCTCTCGGCGGTGATCGTGTTTGTGGCGAGCTCGGTGATCCACATGACGCCGCTCTGGCACAAGAGCGACTTCCCCAAAGTGCCCCGGGAGGCGGAGCTGCTCAATGCTCTGCGCCCGTTCGCCATTGCGCCGGGCGACTACTTCATCCCGCGCGCCGCGGGCATGCAGGAAATGAGGTCGCCCGAGTTCAAGGAAAAGATGAAGCAGGGTCCGGTGGCGCTGATGACCGTGATGCCCAACGGCCCGATTTCCATGGACCGACCGCTCGCGCAGTGGTTCGTGTTCCTGATCGTGGTCGGCATTTTCGTGGCCTACATCGCCAGCCGGACCTTGCCCGCCGGCACGCCCTACATGCGCGTGTTCCAGATCGTGGGCGCGACCGCGTTTATCGCCTATTCGCTCGCGCTGTGTGAGCTGTCCATCTGGTACCGGCGCTCCTGGAGTCTGACGCTGAAAGGGTGGCTCGACGGCCTGATCTACGGCCTGCTGACCGCGGGGACCTTCGGGTGGCTGTGGCCGCGCTAGCAGGCGCGGCGCTCGCTTACGTGGAGTGCGTCACGCGCCTTTGGGTTATGACCACATGAGCTGGGTTATGACCTGAGGGGAAACACTAGCGGGTTGATCCGGCTCGCAGAACCCAAGAATCCGTCACGCATGCGTGACATAAGGAATGGTCTGATAGAGACTCGAAATCAGGCATTGGGGGGTACGACAGCGATGGACCACCTGGGTTTACGGACCACGGCATTCGCCGGCCTGCTGCTCGCCGCTGCAGCCTCCCACGCCGCCATAGCCGGCGGCAGCGCCTTGCCGGTGCACCTCAAGTACGCCGGGCGTGCCTCGCCGGCAGCGCCCGCGCTGCGCTCGAGCGCCGCGCTGGTTCTGGACGCCACGCACTCCTCGGTGCTGTATTCGCGCCACTCGGACGTCGCCGTACCCATCGCCTCGATCACCAAGCTCATGACGGCGCTCGTGGTCATGGAGGCCGCGCAGCCGCTCGATGAGCAGCTCGAGATCACCGCCGAGGACCGCAGTCGGCGCAGTCGCGCGGTTTCGCGCCTCGCTCCGGGAACCACCCTCTCGCGAGGCGACCTGCTGCATCTGGCGTTGATGTCGTCCGAAAATCGCGCCGCCCACGCCCTCGGCCGCAACTATCCGGGCGGGCTGCCCGCCTGCGTGGACTCCATGAACGCCAAGGCCCGCGAGCTCGGCATGACGAATGCCCACTTCGTGGAGCCGACCGGCCTGTCGGACCAGAACGTCGCCAGCCCCGAGGATCTGTCCAAGCTGGTGATGGCCGCGGCCAAGGTTCCCCAGATCCGCGAATACTCCACCGACAGCCGCTACGAGGTACGTGTCGGCCGGCGCATGATGCGCTACGGAAACACCGACTCGCTGGTGAGCCGGCCGGACTGGAAGATCGAAGTGCAGAAGACCGGCTACATCTCGCGGGCCGGCCGCTGCCTGGTGATGCAGACGGTGATCGAGGACCGCACCGTGGTGATCGTGCTGCTGAACTCCTTCGGCAAGCACACCCGCGTGGCCGACGCGCGCCGCATCCTCAAGTGGATGCAGGCGACGCTCCTGACGCACGCCACCCCGGCACCGGCGATCACCTGACACCCACGCCGCTCCCCAGGCGCCGCTAGGCGCGCGGCTCGATGCTGCGCAGGTGCCGCGCCGCCGAGATCCACGCGCCCAGCCATCCGAGCGCCGCCCCGGCACCGAGCAGAATCTCGATGTCATCGCGCGACGGGCCGCGCAGCACGTAGCGGCTGCCGTAGAGCCTGGCGAGGGTCGCCACCGGGTCGCCGAGCACGGCGACGGCGATCGCGACGATCCCCCACGCGAGCAGCGCGCCGCCGACTCCATAGAGCACGCCGGTGTAAAGGAATGGCCGGCGCACGAAGGAGTTGGATCCGCCGACGAGCTTGGTGACTTCGATTTCCGCACGGCGCCCCTGGATCTCGAGACGGATGGTGTTGCCGATGACCGCGAGCACTCCCAGGCCGAGCAACGCCGCGGCGATCAGCAGCAGCCGCCGCATCACCTCGAGAATGGCATTGAAGCGCATGACCCATTCGGAGTCGACCTGCACCAGATCCACCTCGGGCCAGGCGCTGAAGTAACGGCGCAGCGACTCGAGGGCTGCGGGGGAACTGTCCGTGGCCCTGGGCAGCACGTGCAGCACGTGCGGCAGCGGATTCTCCTTGAGCGCCTGCAGCGCCTCACCGAATCCCGAGTAGGTGCGGAAGTCCGCGAGTCCCTTGTCCGCCGCAATCACCGTCACCGCGGCCACGTCGGCGCGCTGCCCCGCCGCCTGCGCCAGCTGCTGCGCCTTGGCGAGCGGCACGTCGGTCTTCAGGTACACCGACACGTCGACGGCGTTGGCGAAGTTGCCGGTGGCAAGCTGCGCATTGGTGACGAGCAGCCGCAGGCTGGTGGGCAGCGCGAGCGCGAGCGCGATCACCAGCAGCGTGAGCGTCGTCGACAGCGGGCTGCGCGCGAGCCTGCCGAGAGAGCCGAGCAGCGCTTGCAGGTGCCAGGCACCGGCGACCGCGAGGCTCATCGCGTGGCCACCACGGACGGCAGCGTGTCGAGCCCATCGCCGCCGTGCACCTGGCCGTTTTCGAGCACGATCACCCGCTGACCGAACTCGCGCACGATGTGCAGATCATGGGTGGCGACCACCACCGTCACGCCGACGTCCTGGAAGCGCCTGAAGAGGCGCATGACCTCGAGCGACAGGCCCGGGTCGAGGTTGCCGGTGGGCTCATCGGCGATGAGCAGCGGGGGCTTGCTGACCACCGCGCGCGCGATGCCGACGCGCTGCTGCTCGCCGACCGACAGTTCGAGCGGCAGCGAGCGCTCCCTGCCGAGCAGGCCCACCTGGTCGAGCGCGGCGCGTACGCGTTTGTCGATTTCCTTCAGCGGCATTGCGGCCACGGCCAGCGGCAGCGCGACGTTGTCGAACACCGGCCGATCGGCGAGCAGCCGGTGGTCCTGGAACACCACGCCGATGCGGCGCCGGAACGCCGCGATGTGCCGCGCCTTGAGGGTGCGGGTATTGCGGCCGTGCACCACCACGTTGCCACGCGTCGGGCGCTCGAGCAGTGCGATGAGCTTGAGCACCGTGCTCTTGCCGGCCCCCGAGCGGCCGGTGAGAAGCACCATCTCGCCGTTGTGGATGTTGAAGCTGACGTTGGTGAGGGCCTCGCGCCCGTTGGGGTAGCGTTTGCTCACCCGTTCGAAAGTGATCATGCTGCGCCCGTCTGGCCGGCGGCGGCGGAGCCCGCCTGCGGCCCGTCGAGGAGCGCCGCGGCAAAGGCTACGGGATCAAACTCCCCGAAGTCCTCGGGACTCTCGCCGACGCCGATGAAACGAATCGGTATCCGCAGCTGCTGCGCGATGGCGATCACGATGCCGCCTCTGGCGGTGCCGTCGAGCTTGGTCAGCACCAGTCCCGTCACGCCCACCGCCGCACTGAACTGCTGCGCCTGGGCGAGCGCGTTCTGCCCCTGATTGGCATCGAGCACCAGCAGCACCTCGTGGGGTGCGCTCGGGTCGACGCGCTGCATCACGCGCCGCACTTTTTTCAGCTCCTCCATCAGGTGCGACTGGCTGTGCAGGCGCCCGGCCGTGTCCGCCAGCATCACGTCGATGCCGCGCGCGCGGGCGGCCTGCAGAGCGTCGAATACCACAGCTCCGGGGTCCGCGCCCGGCTGCTGCGCCGCGAATTCAGCGCCCGAGCGCTGCGCCCACACCTCGAGCTGCTCGATCGCGGCGGCGCGAAAGGTATCCGCGGCGGCGAGCAGCACACTCAAGCCCTCGGCGGCGCAGCGCCGCGCGAGCTTGCCGATGGTGGTGGTCTTGCCCGAGCCGTTCACGCCCACCACCAGGATGACGAACGGCCGGTGGGCGGCAGCGAGACCCAAGGGTTGTGCGCAGGGGGCGAGAATCTCCACCAGGCAGTCTCGCAGCGCGCCGATCAGCGCGCCCACATCCGTGAGCTCCCGGCGCGCGACGCGGGCGCGCAGTGCGGTGAGGATGCGCTCGGTCGCCTGCACGCCGACGTCCGCGCTGATGAGGCGCGTCTCGAGCTCCTCGAGGATCGCAGCGTCGATGTCGCGCCCCGTGAAGAGCTCGGTGAGATCGCGGCTGAGCCAGGAGGCGCCGCGGTTCAGGCGAGCGCGCAACCGGGCGACGAAGCCGGGACGCTCGTCGGCGCTCGCTGCAGCCTGCTCGGGTGCGCGTCTGAACATGGAGCGGGCATTGTAGCGGGCAACGCGCGAGGGGGGCCGAACGGGCGCCCCGCGCTGCGATCAGCCGCCGTTCGCGCCTACTGGACGGGCGCCAGCGCGGAAACCGGCAGCTGTGTGCCGGAGGTAGCCGCGAAGAAGATGGCCTCGGTCTGCATCTCGGTGGTCGCCGCCGGACTCGAGGTCGGATCCAAAATGGAGCCGTGCACTCCGCCGGTGAAGTTCACGTAGACATGCAGGGCAGTGGTGCCCGCCGCGCCCGGAGGGTGCACCTGGGTGAGCCCGCCTGCGAGGATCAGGCGCTGCGTGGCGGAATTCGGCACCACCTGGTCGGGGCATCCCGGCGGCGTGGGTTGTGCGAGACACACCAGCGCCGGCGGCGGCGGCGCGCTGCCCACCACCTGGATGAGATGAATCGGGTGGTTGCCCGTCGCGAGCGCAATGAAGTTGATCGGGTCGCCGGCATCGATTACGGTCTGCGCATCGCGGAAGAACTGCTCGTAGAGCGTGGTGCCCGGCAACAGCCCCTGGGCGGCCAGCCCGGCGTCGATCAGGGGCGCGAACGTGGGCGAGTCGCGCAGCAGCTGCGCGAGCTCGCCGCCTGGATTGGCGAGCGTCGCCGTGCCGACCTCTGCCGGGCGAAGGACGCCCATGAGCGTGCCGCCCACGATGCCGCCGAGCGAGTGCCCGAGGTAATGAATGGAGAGGGGATTGATGCTGCCGGCAGCCCCCAGGCTCAGGTGCGGCAGCGAGCGCGCGAGCGTGATCAGATCCGCTGCACCCTCGCGCAGGTTGTCGCGCTCGGTCAGGAGGCTCGTCAGGTTGATGAAGTGCGAACCCGAGGGGTCGATCACGCCGGGGACAGTGCTCAGATCGAAGGTGCGCTCGATGGAGCCGCTCGCTGGCAGCCCGAGGCCGGCGTACAGCGGATTGGCGCCGGTGGCGTACAGGGGATCGGACTGCTTGGTGATGCCGTGCAGCGGCAGATCGACCGCCACCACCACGAAGCCGGCATCGGCAAAGGAATCCGCCACGGCGAACATGTCCTCGCGGTTGCGGGTGAGGCCGTGCTGGAAGATGAGCAGCGGCCAGCCGGCGGCTGGACTCACCGCGCCGAACGCGGACGCGGCGTTCGGCACGCTGACCAGCACCGGGATCTGCAGGGTCGCGGTCGGCACCGGCAGCGGGTTGAAGCGCGTGACGAAGGTGCTGGTGGTATCCAGAGGGAACGGCGGCGCGTGCCAATAGTCAGTGAGCGGGGCAGTCTTGCTCGAGTAATACGGGACATTCAGCACGCCTACGTACAGGTCGGCGTGGCCCTTCAAACCGAGGCCCGGGATGGCAGCGGTCGTCAGCCCGGTGGGATGCACCGTGATCGTCTGCGCGGTCGCGGTGGCGGAGATCAACGCCAGCGTATCGACCGTGGATTCGGTGGTGAAGCTGAAGGAAAGCACGATATGCGCCGGGTTCAGCCCCAGCCCCTGTGCGATCAGCATGTGCGCGCCGGTCAGCTGGCAGATGCCGTGCAGCGTCGCATCGCTGATCGCGGCGCAGCTGGGTAGCGCCGCCTTGATGCTGGCGTAATCGGTGTCCGGTACCGCATGGTTACCCGAGAAATCGGTGATGCCATCCATCAGGAATACCAGGTAACCGGTGCCGGTGGCGCAATTCGGGCCGAGAAACATGCCGCCGCTCAGGCAGGTGCTCGGCAGGAGCGGGTGCAGCGGCTTGATCTCGAGAATCGTGTTTCCAACCAGCGCCTCCTGCCCGAGTCCGGCGGAGAAGTCCGTGCCCAGGGTGAGCGGGGCTGCGAGAACTCCGGTGGTGGCCTTGGTCAGGTTGTCGGTGGTCACCGGGACGATGATGATCGAGGCCGCGGTGAAGGAGGCCGGGTTCAGCGCGCCGCCGAAGCGCTCACGAATCACCGCGGTGGTCGAGAAGCCATCGAGCGCATTCACCGCCGCCTGGTTGGGCATGAGCGCGTTCGCCGGCTGGATGTTCAGCGTGCCATCCGTCGAGCCGGCAAAATACAGGTCGGTCGGGTACGGCAGCACTCCGGCCGCCGGGTGAAACAGCGCCGTGTTGGTGGAGGGCTGCGTGACCGGCGTCGAGCCTCCCGGGTTGCCGTTGACGCCGGTGAGGTTCTCCGTGCCGACGCTACCGTACGAACAACCGCCCGCGAGCAGCGCAACCAAGACCATGCCGGCGGCGATGAGTTTTCTCATTTCCCTTGAACTCCTGACCGCGCGGAGCGCGCGCCGTGACACGGGTGCGGCGCCGGTCCGCATTTCCTGTGCCGTGGCTCACCGGCCGTGACCCCTCCCGCCGGTGGTGTTTGAGCGTGGACGAGGCGGGCTAGAGTACGCTTACGGCAAGAACAGTGGCAAGGTGCGGCCATGTCCGCTGGCAAGTCAGGCAGCCGCGCAGCCGTCTCGGTGAAGCGCGCCGGCCGGGCGCGCGTTCTGCGCATCATCGGGGGAACGTGGCGTGGCAGAAAGTTGCGCTTCGCGGCATCCGCCGCCATCCGTCCAACCCCCGACCGCGTGCGCGAGACGCTCTTCAACTGGCTGGGGGCGCGCACGCCGGGAGCGCGTGCGCTCGACCTGTTCGCCGGCAGCGGGGCGCTCGGGCTCGAGGCGCTGTCGCGCGGCGCAGCGCACGTGACGTTCGTCGAGCACGATGAGGCGGCCGTGCGCGAGCTGCGCGCGCGGCTCGCCGCATGGCAGGCGGGCGATGCGCGCGTGGTGCGCGCGGACGCCCTGCGCTACCTCGCCGGCGAGGCGCGGCCCTTCGACCTGGTGTTCCTGGATCCTCCGTTTGCCTCGGAGCTGCTGGGCGAGGCGGCGCGGCTGCTCGAGGAGCGCCACTGGCTTGAGCCCGGGGCGCTCATCTACCTCGAGTGCGCGGCCCGCGCCGGTCTGCCGCCGCTGCCCGCGCCGTGGGGGGCGCTCAAGGCGAAGCAGGCCGGCGAGGTCGGTTATCATCTGTTCGCGCGCACTGCGCCACTGGCAGCCGACACAGCATGAAACGCAACGCCGTCTATCCGGGCACCTTCGATCCCATCACCAACGGCCACCAGGATCTGGTGCGGCGCGCGGCCGGCATTTTCGACCAGGTGATCGTCGCGATCGCGGCCAACACCCACAAGACACCGATGTTCCCGCTGGAAAAGCGCGTCGAGCTGGCGCGCCTCGTGCTGAGCGACCTCACGAACGTGCAGGTGCTGGGCTACTCGGGACTCACGGTCGATTTCGCGCGCCAGCACCACGGCACGGTGATCGTGCGCGGCTTGCGGGCGGTGTCGGATTTCGAGTTCGAGTTTCAGCTCGCCAACATGTCGCGTGCCCTCGACCGCAACTTCGAGACCGTGTTCCTCACGCCGCAGGAACACTTCACCTTCATCTCCTCGACCCTGGTGCGCGAGATCGCGGTGCTGGGCGGGGACGTGAGTCAGTTCGTCCATCCGATCGTGGAGGCCGAGCTGAAGAAACAGCGGCGCCCTTGAGGAGCGCAGCCACGCTCGCCTCCACGGAGCACGCCCCCGGCCAGCAGCTCGAGGGTGCCTGGGTGCCGATCGCGGCCAGCATCGCCGGCAGCCGCGTGGCCGTGGATGAGCTGCGGGTGCGGTATCTGCTGCTCGAGGCGGGTGGCTACAGCATCATCGATCGCAGCAACCACGTGGTCGACGGCGGCCGCTATCTGGTGAACGAGGAGATCACCCCGGCAACCATGGACATCGTCGGGCGCAGCGGCCCGCACGCCGGATGCACGATGCGCGCGATCTACGAGTTGCACGGCGATGAGCTCACCGTGTGCTATGACCTGGAGGGCGGGGAGCGCCCGGCGAACATGCAGCCGCAGGCGGATCAGCTGCTGCTGCGCATCACCTACACCCGCGCCCCTATCCTGTTTTCTTAGCTTTCCTGAGCCGGCCGCGTGGCGCTGAGCGTGGCGCGCGCGCGCCTGCAGGCGAGGCGCGACGTGCTCGCACCTTCCGTGCGCGCACCGCTGCCCGCGCGCGCGGCTTGCCGCGCCGTGCCTTGGCCGGCCCGCGCCGTGCCGCGCGGCGCAGCCTCTTCACGCGCGGCAGGCGGATGCGCTCCGCCGGCGCCGGCAAGGTGCCGGCGCGTTTCAGTTCCAGCGCCCGCCACAGGTACCAGGCGGCGGTGGTCCTGAACGGCTTCCAGCGCTCGCCCCAGGCGGCGAGCGCCCTGGGATGCGGCATGCCCCTGAGGCCATACGCGGCGCGAAACCCGGCGCGCACCCCGAAGTCATCGACCGGCAGCACATCCGGGCGCCCGAGCTGGAACATCAGCAGCATTTCCACCGTCCAGCGGCCGATGCCGCGCACCTGCGTGAGGCGCGCGATGATGTCCTCGTCGGACAGGTGCCTGAGCGCGGCTCCATCGGGGACCACCGCGGCGAGGGTCTTCGCGGCCAGATCCTTGAGCGCGGCGACCTTGGCGAAGGAGAAGCCGGCGGCGCGCAGCCTCTCCACCGAGGCCTCCAGCACCTGATGCGGTGTTGGAAACTTGCCCTGCCCGCAGGAGTCGACGAGGCGCTTCAGGATGGTGTTGGCGGCGGTGCCGTTCAGCTGCTGGTGAGCGATCGCCTGGGCAAGCACCTGGAAAGGGTGGCAATCCTGCGGCGTGGCGAGCTTGTACGGCCCCACGGCGCGGATCAGACCCCCGAGCACCGCATCCGCACTGGACAGGTGCGCGAGAGTCTCCTGGTTCATGCGGTTCACTTCTGGCACGACGGACAATAGTACGTGGAGCGCTGCCCCTGGGTCAGCGCGCGCACCGGGGTGCCGCAGCGGCGGCAGGGCCTGCCCCGGCGCTCATACACATACAGGCGCTGGCGGAAGTAGCCCGGCGCGCCATCCGCGCCCAGATAGTCGCGCAGCGTCGTGCCGCCGGCGCGGATCGCCTGCGCCAGCACCGCGCGCACCCCGCGCACCAGCCGCGCCGCGTCCGCGCGCGACAGGGTCCTGGCCCGGCGCTGCGGCCTGATGCGCGCCCTGAACAGCGCCTCGCTCGCGTAGATATTGCCCACGCCGACGACCAGGCGGCTGTTCATCAGCAACTGCTTGATGGCCACGCGGCGCCGCCGGGTCGTGCGCCACAGGTAGTCCGTGTCGAAGGCGGCCGTGAGCGGCTCCGGTGCGAGCGCGGCGAGGAGCGGGTGCTGCCGCGGGTCGCCGCGGGTGTAGAGCAGGCTGCCGAAACGGCGCGGATCGTTGAAGCGCAGCGCGAGCCCCGAATCGAGCACCAGGTCGAAATGGTCGTGACCCACCCGCGGCGCCTGCGCAGGCACGACGCGCAGATTGCCGGACATCCCCAGGTGCAGGAGCAGGGTGCCCGACTCGAGCTCCAGCAGCAGGTACTTGGCGCGCCGTCCGGTGCGCACGATGCGCTGACCGGCCACCTTGGCAGGCAGGTCGCGCGGCACCGGCCAGCGCAGCCGCGGCTCGTAGACCTCGAGCGCGACGATGCGGCGCCGCAGCGCGTAGGGCCTCAGGCCCCGGCGCGTCGTTTCGACTTCAGGTAGTTCGGGCAAGCGCTTGTGAGCGCACCGTCACTTGATCTTCGACTCTTTGTAGGCGACGTGCTTGCGCGCCACGGGGTCGAACTTGCGCACTTCCAGCTTGTCCGGGTGCAGGCGCTTGTTCTTGGTCGTCACGTAGAAGTGGCCGGTTCCGGCCGAGGACAGCAGCTTGATCTTCTCGCGCATGGTGGCTCCTATGCCGCCTAGAGCTTGTGGCCCTGGGCGCGCAGCTCGGCGACGACCTTGTCGATGCCGCGCTTCTCGACGGTGCGCATGCCGCTGGTGGTCAGCCGCAGGGTGACCCAGCGCTTCTCCGTCTCGACCCAGAAGCGCTGCGTGTGCAGGTTGGGCAGAAACCGCCGGCGCTTCTTGTTGTTGGCGTGGGAGACTCGGTTCCCCACCCCCGGCTTCTTGCCGGTGACCTCGCAAACGCGGGACATACGCTTACCTTGAGAGATTTCAGTGACTTGGAATCGAGGAGGGTGCCCTCGATTCCCGGGCCGGGCTTTATACCAGCCCGGCGGCGCGATCACAAGTAAGCCGGTTTGCAGGTGGCGCATGAGCAGCGTACGCTCCCGCGCGCACGACGCCGGCCGGAGCTGCTCCCCCGGCTCGCGGTACAACACCAACAACCGCAATCCAATTACCTTTGGGAGAAACTCCATGAAGCTCATGAGGCGAGTTTTCTGCGCCGCCGGCGCTCTACTGTCGCTCACCAGTGTGGCCACCACCGCCCTCGCCGACGGCCGCGACTATAACGACGGCCCGGTCATCAATGTCGCGGCGATCCGCACCGTCGACGGCCACTTCGACGACTACATGCACTGGCTCGCGACGGCCTATAAGAAGCAGCAGGAGGCGGCCAAGAAGGCAGGGCTCATCACCGCCTACCGCGTCGTCGTTATTGAACCGCGTGGACCGAACGAGCCGGACATCCTCCTGGTCACCGAATACAAGAACTGGGCCGCGCTCGATCACCTCGGCGGCAAGTTCGACCAGGTCCTCGCCCAGGTCGAAGGCTCGGTCGAGAAGGCCAACCAGTCGGAGGCGGATCGCGCCAAAATCCGCACAGTGCTCGGCTCACGGACGCAGCAGGAAGCACTGCTGAAGTAACAGACGGCACGCCGGCGGGCGCTCCTTCGGGATCGCCCGCCGGCTCCTCCCATCGCACCCGCGGGCAGCCGTTCGCGCACGCCGCTACGCATACCCTGACGATCGCTTATCAGCAGCGTCCTCACAGCAGTCCGTGCTCCGAGAAGGAAAAGCACAGTCCGTCGCCGATGATGAAGTGATCGAGCACGCGGATGTCCACCAGGCCGAGGGCCTCCTTGAGCCGCCGCGTGATGAGCTCGTCCGCCTGGCTCGGTTCGAGCACTCCGGAGGGATGGTTGTGCGCGAAGATCACCGCCGCCGCATTGTGCAGCAGCGTCTGGCGCAGCACCTCGCGGGGATGCACTCCGGCGCGGTCGATGGTGCCGCGAAACAACTCCTCGAAGGCGATGAGCCGGTGGCGGTTGTCGAGGTACAGGCAGCAGAAGACTTCGTACGGCCGGTCACGCAGCTGCGCCAGCAGGAAGGTGCGCGTCGCCTCGGGGGCCGCGAGCGTCGGTCCGATGCGCAGCGCCTCGCGAAAATGCCGCCGTGCCAGCTCCACCGCCGCCTTGAGGATCGCGTAGCGCGCCGGCCCGATGCCTGCCTGGGCGAGGCAGCGCTGCGCTTCCGCGTTCAGGAGCTCGCGCAACGAGCCAAAGTCCGCGATCAGGCTGCGCGCCAGCTCGACCGCGCTACGCCCACGGGTTCCGGAGCCGAGCAACAGCGCCACGAGCTCGGCATCCGAGAGCGCGTGCGCGCCGCGCTCGAGCAGCTTCTCCCTCGGCCGCTCCGCGCCGGGCCAGTGCCGGATGCTCATTACCTTCAGTTCTAACGACCGTGGGCCGCCAGTCTAAGGACCCGCCGCCACCGCGCGGGAGGGGGAGAAAGCCCCCGAAGTGGAGCAATTGCCCACTATTCGCGCGCTGGTTTGCGCGTTCCGGCAGGCGCGGTGCGATAATTGCCTGCGAGGCGAAGCGGATTTCCCATGCAAGACAAACGCATTCTTCTTGGCGTCACCGGCGGCATCGCCGCCTACAAGAGTCCGGACCTCGTGCGGCGCCTGCGCGAGCGCGGCGCGGACGTGCAGGTGGTCATGACCGCCGGGGCGCGCGAGTTCGTGACACCGACCACCTTCCAGGCGGTCTCCGGACGCGCGGTGCGCAGCGACCTGTGGGATGCGGCCGCGGAGGCTGCCATGGGCCACATCGAGCTCGCGCGCTGGGCGCACGCGGTGCTCATCGCGCCGGCGAGCGCGGATTTTCTCGCCCGCCTCGCCACGGGGCAGGCGGATGACCTGCTGGCGACGCTGTGTCTGGCGACGGAGGCGCCGATCGCGGTGGCGCCGGCCATGAATCACATCATGTGGGCCAATGCCGCCACACGCGCCAACATCGGCACGCTCACACAGCGCGGCGTGCAGGTCTTCGGGCCGGCGCAAGGCGATCAGGCGTGCGGGGAGGTCGGCGAGGGCCGCATGCTCGAGCCGCTCGAGCTCACCGAGCGTGTGGGCGCGCTGTTCTCCGGCAGCGGTGCGCTCGCCGGCAGGCGCGTACTCATCACCGCCGGCCCCACACGCGAGCGCATCGACCCGGTGCGTTTCATCAGCAACCGCAGCTCCGGCAAGATGGGCTTCGCGGTCGCGCAGGCGGCGCACGAGGCGGGCGCTGCGGTGGTGCTGGTCGCGGGGCCCGTGAGCCTGCCGACACCCGCCGGCGTGAGGCGCGTGGATGTCGAGAGCGCCGCCGACATGCTGGCCGCGGTGCTCACCGAGCTGCCCGGAACCGACGTCTTCATCTCCACCGCCGCGGTCGCGGACTACCGGCCGGCGCGCGCCGCCGAGCAGAAGATCAAGAAGACCGGCGAAACCATGGAGCTGGCGATGCAGCGCACCACGGACGTGCTCGCCACCGTGGCGGCCCGGGCCGACCGGCCGTTCGTGGTGGGGTTCGCCGCCGAGACCGAAGCGGTGGAGCAGAACGCCCGCACCAAGCTCATGAAGAAGAATCTCGACATGATCGCGGCCAACGAAGTCGGCCACGACAAAGCCTTCGACTGCGAGGACAACCAGCTGATCGTGTTGTCCCGCAACGGGCGCCACGAGCTCGGCCGGGCCGGCAAGCTCACGCTCGCCCGTGGGCTCGTCAGCCTGATCGCCGAAGATCTCGCGGCGCGCGCCGGCGCCCGCACGCGCGGCACGGCGCGCGCTTGAGCACCCGCTCTGCCGAACGCCGTGCGCTCAAGGTGCGCATCCTGGACGCGCGCATGGGCACGGAATTCCCGCTCCCTGCCTACGCTACCGGGGGTTCTGCGGGCCTCGATCTGCGCGCCTGCCTCGCCGCCCCCCTGGTGCTCGAGGCCGGCCGGGCCGAGCTGATCCCCACCGGGATCGCCATCCATGTGGACGATCCGGCACTCGCAGCTCTCATCCTGCCGCGATCGGGACTGGGTCATAAGCACGGCATCGTGCTCGGCAACCTGGTGGGCCTGATCGACTCGGACTACCAGGGGCAGCTGATGGTGTCGTGTTGGAACCGCAGCGCGCAGCCGTTCACCATCCGGCCCGGCGAGCGCATTGCGCAACTGGTCGTGGTGCCGGTGGTGCAGGTGGAGCTGGAGGTCGTGGCGGACTTCGCCGCGTCGGCGCGCGGGGCGGGCGGCTTCGGTCACTCCGGCCAGCGCTGAAAGCGCCGCAGCCTTCGGTCAACGACCCGCCACGGCTCGACGTTTGAGCGGGGTCAGGAGGGCTTTAGGGTCAGAGAGGCTTTTATGACGCACACCCGCAGGGCAGGGTACGCAGTTCTCGGAATCCTCATGGGCGCGGCGTGTGGCTCGGCGTACGCCGCTGACCCCCTGGGGTTCTACGTGGGCGCGGGCATCGGACACTCGCAGGTGCGCAACGACGTGCAATTCGTCGGAGCCTCCGGCGCGCCCATCCTCGGACCTCTTGGCCTCTCCGAGGGCGCGACCGGCTGGAAGGCGATCCTGGGCATTCGGCCTCTTTCCATCATCGGCGCCGAAGCGGAGTACCTCGACTTCGGCAGCGCTTCAGGCTCCGCCAGCATCCCGGCGACGGTGACGACGGGCGGACTCAACGCGACGGGAGACTCCCACCCGAAGGCGCCGGCGATCTTTGCGATGGGCTACCTGCCGATTCCGCTGCCCTATCTGGATATTTTCGCCAAGGCGGGCGTGGCCGAACTGAAATCCAGCGTGAATGCCAGTGCGCAGGCGACCTGCCCGATCGGCCTGCCTTGCATTCCGATCCTCATTCCGCCTTACTCCGCCGGCAGCAGCAGCACGCGTTTCGCGTACGGTGCCGGGTTGCAGGTGAAGCTCGCCTCGCTGGCGGTGCGAGCCGAGTACCAGCGCATCCACTCGAGCAGCGGCGACCCGGATCTGCTGTCGCTCGCCCTCACCTGGAGCCCGTTGTAGGAGCGCCCGCCGCGCGCTATTGCGAGTGGATGGTGTGCAGCGCCCGGTAGCGCTCGATGTCGGCCTGGAACTGCGCGCGCAGCGTCACTTCTTCCTGGGTCTTGACGGCGAGCTCGTGGTCCTGCGCGTGCAGCTGACTCACGGTGCGCACCAGAGTCTCCGCCAGATCATCCGGCATGCGCCGCGCGTCGGGACGTGAGTTGTAGGGCTGGAAGTTCAGCGCCCGCGTCTGCAGGGTGGCGAGGCGCGTGCGCAGACTCTCCGTGTACTGCTCGGCCGCGGCGCGCTGACCTCGGAGCTGGTCCAGCCGCAAGTCCCGCAGCGCCTCGATATCCTTGACCGAGGTGTAGGTGGTGATCAGGAAGGCGTCATGCTGGCGCTGTCTCAACTGCGCCTCGCGCTCGCGCGCCTCCACGGTGGCCTGCTCCGGAGACTTCTGCGCCTCGAGGCGCCCGACCTCCACGCCCTGACTGTTGAGGACGGCGCGTTCCTTGGAGGCGTACTGGGGCGGAATGTGGTCACCGTAGTGCACCACGCCCTGCTCATCGACCCAGCGGTAGGCGACGCCCTGCTTGGACGAGGACTTGCTCGGGGCGGCGGCGGCGCAGGCGCCGGCACACGCGAGCGCCGTAGCGGCGAGCAGCCAGCGAGACCGGGGGCGCGGGGCGCGGGGGGACATACGAGTATATTCCTGCGGCAGATGCACGGCTGGCAAGTCACGCCGCGCCGTAGCGCTCCTGATAGGCACGCAGGGCCGTGAGCTGCTCGACAGAAACGCGCGCCTGTCCGTCCGGCGGCCGCGACAGGGCCTCGATGAGCTCGGCGAGTGTGACGATGCTCACACACTGAAGGCCCTGCTGCTGCTCGAGCTCCTGCACGGCGCTCGCGGCGCCCCGCCCGCGTTCCTGGCGGTCGAGCGCCAGCGCCACGCCCGCCGGCTGCGCGCCCGCGGCGCGAATGATCTCGAGCGATTCGCGCACCGCGGTGCCCGCCGTAATCACATCGTCCACGATCAGCACGCGCCCCTTGAGCGGCGCCCCGACGACGTTACCGCCCTCGCCGTGGTCCTTGGCTTCCTTGCGGTTGAAGGCGCAGGGGACGCTGCGGCCGTGCTCGCTGGCCAGCGCCATCACCGTCGCGACCGCCAGCGCAATGCCCTTGTAGGCCGGGCCGAAGATCATGTCGAAGTGGATCCCGGAGTGGACGATGGCCGCGGCATAACAGTTCCCGAGTGTCGCGAGCGCCTCGCCGTCGCTGAACAGGCCGGCGTTGAAGAAGTACGGGCTCGCGCGCCCGGACTTGAGCGCGAAGTTCCCGAAGCGCAGCGCAGCGCGCTTCAGAGCCAGGTCGATGAACGTGAGCTGGTATTGGCGCATGCCCTATCATTGCCTGATGCGCGTCATCACCGTCAATGTCTGCGGAATCCGCTCCGCCGCGGCGAAGGGCCTGTTCCGCTGGCTGCGCCGCCAGGACGCGGACTTCGTCTGCCTGCAGGAGACCCGCAGCCAGGAGCCCCAGCTCGCAGGCCATGCCGTGACGCTGCCCGGCTATCACAGCTTCTTCTGCGACGCCGAGCGCAAGGGTTACGCCGGCGTTGCGCTCTACACGCGCCACACCCCGGATCGCGTGGTGCGCGGCTTCGGCGTCGCCGAGTTCGACCGCGAAGGACGCTACCTCGAAGCGCAGTTCGGGGACCTCTCGGTGGTATCGCTCTACCTGCCCTCGGGCTCCGCGGGCCCGGCGCGGCAGGCCGCGAAATTCCGCTTTCTCGATGCCTTTACGCCCCACCTCGCGCGCCTGCGCCGGCGGCGCCGCCACTACATCCTGGGCGGCGACTGGAACATCGCGCACCGCGCCATCGATCTGAAGAACTGGAGGTCGAACCAGAAGAACTCCGGGTTCCTGCCCGAGGAGCGCGCCTGGATGGACCATGTGTTCGGCCGGGGCGGGTACGTGGACGCGTTCCGCGAGGTGCGACCCGAGCCGGATCTGTATACCTGGTGGTCGAACCGCGGGCGGGCGCGCGCCAACAACGTCGGCTGGCGCATCGACTACCAGGTGGTGAGCGGCTCGCTCGCCGGCAAGGCGCGCGCCGCCTCGATATACAAGGAGCGGCGCTTCTCGGATCACGCACCGCTCCTCATGGACTACGATCTTTGAGCGCGCCGCGCGCCAGGCCGCGGCTGCGCGAGGTGCTCGCGAGCCCCAAGATGCTGGCGATCCTGTTCCTCGGGGCCGCTTCCGGCTTTCCCAACCAGATCACCGAGAGCGCGCTGCAGGCCTGGCTGAAGGACGCCGGAGCCACCAACATCACCATCGGGGTGATGTCCTACGTGGCGCTGCCGTATCTGTTGAAATTCCTGTGGGCGCCGTTCATCGATCGTTACCCGCTGCCGCTGCTCGGGCGGCGCCGCGGCTGGATACTGGCGATGCAGGCCGCGCTCGGGGCCACCATCGCGCTGTTTGCGCTGCAGAACCCCGCGCTGGCGCTGGCGCCGATCACCGCCTGCGCCGTGGCGATCGTATTCTTCTCGGCGACCCAGGACATCGCCTTCGATGCGTACCGCACCGACGTGTCGCTGCCGAGCGAGCGCGGACTCGCCGCAGCGGCCACCAACCTCGGCTACCGCTCGGCCGCCTGGTTCGCCTCGGCCGGCGCGCTCATCATCGCCGATCACTTCGGCTGGCGGCTTGCGTTCCTGGTTCTCGCCGCCCTCATGCTGGCATTCGGCGCGACGACGGCACTGGCTCCGGAACTCCCCTATGCCCATCAGCCGCGCTCGCTGCGCGAATCGGTGGTGATGCCGCTCACGGAACTGCTGGGCACTCCGAGCGCGGCGACGCTGATCGTGGTGGTGCTGCTGTTCAAGGTGGGCGATGCCTTTGCCAACAAGCTGTTCACGCCGTTCATGATGGACGTCGGGTTCTCGAAGACCGAAATCGGGCTCATCGTGAAAGCCCTGTTCACGGCGAGCACGCTCGTCGGCTCGGTGCTGGGCGGCATGCTCATGGTGAAACTCGGGCTGCTGCGCTCGATGCTCGCTTTCGGCGTGCTGCAGGCCGCGACCAACCTGCTCTACTGCGCGCTCGCGCTCGCCGGCAAGAGCTATCCCATCATGGTCGGCGCCGTGGTCATCGAGCACGTCGCCGGCGCGATGGGCGGCATTGCGCTGGTCGCCCTCATCATGGCGCTGTGCGATGTGCGCTACAGCGCATTTCAGTACGCCCTGCTGTCGGCACTCGCACTGCTGCCGCGCTACAGCCTCGGGTACCCGGCCGGCTGGATTGCCGACCACGGCGGCTGGTATGCCTACTACGTGATGAGTTTCGTCCTCGCCCTGCCGGGGCTGGCGATGGTGTACCTGACGCGGCGCAAGATCGATGCGCTCGACCGGCTGCGCTCGGAAGAACGGCCGTGAGCACGGGCGATTGTCTGAAGGGTGCACCGGCATTCGACCTGGAGAGGGTCGTGTGCCGCCTCACGGAGATCGAGCGCCAGGGCGCACGTGCCTTCGCCATCGGTGCCGGCGACTGGCCGCTCAGGGGCTTTGTGGTGCGGGTGGGGGATGCGGTGCGCGGCTACGTGAACCGCTGTCCCCACGCCGGTCATCCGCTCAATCTCCTGCCGGACCGGTTCCTCACCTCCGACGGCGCGCTTATCCTGTGCTCCTCGCACGGCGCGCTGTTCGAGAAGAGTAGCGGCTACTGCGTGGCAGGCCCATGCGCCGGGCGCGCGCTCACCCCCGTGGCGCTCGAGATCAGATACGGATACGTCCTGCTGGCCGACAGCGTGGACGTGCGCGCTCTGGCGCAGGCGACCTGTTAGCGTTGCGAGCGGCGTGCGGGCGGCGGATCACTCGAACAGATCGATGCCGTCGAGCGAGCCCGCGCGCAGGTCCCGGTCCTCCCCCAGCGAGTCCGAGCCGCGGCCCTCGTCCGTGGCCTCGACATCGACCGAGCCGCTCCAGTCCTCGGGAGCTTCGGCGGCTTCGAGCGCGCCGTCCTCCCACTGCGCCACCCAGTCCTCAATGTCCATTTCCTCGACCGTGCCGTCGAAATACTGGATCTCGATGGTGCCGTCGTCATCGTCAAGGGCCACTACCTCGAACAACGCGCCGCCGCTTGACCGATACCAATCGCCGATAGCCGGTTGAGGAGTCGCCATCGCCGCCCACCTCCCGCGAAGACATTTCTTGGTACTTGGGATACCAGTGCGCTCTACAATCGATGTTGCGCTTCGTTCTTGACGCTTTCAAGAGCTATCGGGGGATTTCGCCGCGGGGCCCGCCGGTGACGCGTGAGCAATGCTCGAGCAGCCACTCAAGTTCTTTGTCGTATTCTTCGTGGTGGTCGAGCCGGTATCGCTGATTCCGTTGTTCACCGGGCTCACCGCCGGCGCCACCGGGCAGTACAAGCGCCGCATGGCGCTGAAAGCCGTCAGCGTGTCCGCCGTGATCCTGCTGCTGTTCGCGCTCGGCGGGGCGGGGTTCCTCACGCTCATGGGCATCAGCCTCGAGGCGTTCCGCATATTCGGCGGCCTGCTGTTGTTTCTGCTCGCGCTCGAGATGGTGTTTGCGCGCGAGTCCGGCGCGCGCACCTCCAGCAGCGAGGCGGCCGAGAGCCGCCGGCGCGCGGACATCTCGGTCTTTCCGCTGGCGTTTCCGTTCATCGCAGGTCCCGGGGCGCTCGCCACCATTCTGCTGTGGTTCGGGCCGCTGCACCTTGCCGGCCAGGCGGCGCTCTTTGGCGCACTGCTGGCCGCGGTGGCGGTGGTGCTCGCGATCGCACTCGCGCTGATGCTGCTGGCCGATCCGCTGATGCGCGTGATCGGCGTGACCGGCGCCAATGTTGCCGGCCGGCTCCTGGGGGTGATCCTGGGCGCGCTCGCCGTGCAGTTCGTGCTCGACGGACTGCGCCAGGCGTTCGGCGTCGGCTGAAGCGTGCCGTTGTTCTCAGGTTCGCCGGAAGGCGAGGTCCCAGACTTCGTGGCCCAGCCGCTCGCCGCGCCGCTCGAAGCGCGTGGCTGCGCGTTCCGCCGGCCGTGGCACGAAGGCGCCGGCGGGCGCGAGATTCTCGAGCTCCGGTGTTGCCATCAGGGTCGAGAGCATCTCGAGCGCGTACGGCTGCCAGTCGGTGGCTAGGCGCAGCACGCCGCCGTGCACGAGGCGGCTCACCGCGAGGTCAACGAACGGGCGCTGGATCAGGCGCCGCTTGTGATGGCGCTTCTTCGGCCAGGGATCCGGAAACAGCACCAGGATCTCGTGCACCGAGTGCGGGGCGATCTGCCGCTCGAACACCTCGACCGCGTCGTGACAGATGACGCGCACGTTCCCGAGCCGCCGCTCCTCGAGCCCGAGGAGCAGCCGGCCGACGCCCGGTCGATGCACCTCGACGCCCAGGAAATCCCGCCCGGGATGCGCCGCCGCGAGCGACAGCAGGTTCTCGCCGTTGCCGAAGCCGATCTCGATGGTGCACGGTGCGTCGCGCCCAAACAGCGCTTGGGTGTCGAGCACCTGCGTCGCGAACGCGACGCCGTATTTGGGCCACAGGCAGCTCAGCGCGCGTTCCTGCGCCGCCGTGATCCGGCCGCCGCGGGTCACGAAGGAGCGGATCGAGCGTGGGTGTTCGGTCGCAGTCATGTGTTCACCGGATCTTACAGCGCGGCAGGCGTGTCCCCCGCCCTCCGCGTGACGGACGCTTCCCTGGCGCGATCATGGTATAAGCCCGCGCGGTGCGGGAGCGGCCCGCGGCACAAGGGAGTCGGGCAATGTCGAAGTGGCGGTCGGCGGGCATCATTGCCCTGTCGGGTGTGTGCGGCGCGGCGCTCGCGCAGCAGCACCCGCGAGCGGAGCAACCATCCCATGCGATCGAGCAGAGCGCCCGTGCGGGCGAGCAACCCGGCCCCGCGGCGGGTCTCACCTCGCAGCTGTGCAGGATCGACATCAAGGGCGACAAGAAAGACCAGTGGATGCGGCTGCCGAAGGCGGAGAGCTCGGTCACGCAGCATCGCCTGAACGTCGGCGCCAAGTCGTTCGATTACACCGCCACCGCCGGCACGCTGATCATCCGCGACGACGAGGACAAGCCGACCGCCAGCATGGGCTACATCGCCTATACGCGGCACGACCTCAAAGGCGCGCGGCCGCTGATGTTCGCCTTCAACGGCGGACCGGGATCCTCCTCGCTGTGGCTGCACATGGGCGTGTTGGGGCCCAGGCGCGTCGTGGTGTCCGATCCGGGTCCGACGCCGGCGGGCCCGTATCGCACCGTGGACAACGAGTTCGGCGTGCTCGACAAGAGCGACCTGGTGATGATCGATCCTGTCGGTACGGGCCTGAGCCACGCGGTCTGCGATCACCGCGACGACGAGTTCTGGGCGGTCGATCCTGACATCGACTCAGTCAGCCGTTTCATCGCGCAGTACGTGAGCGACAACAATCGCTGGACTTCGCCGAAGTATCTGCTGGGCGAGAGTTACGGCACCACGCGCGGGGCGGCGATCGTCAACTACCTGCGGGCACGGCGCTCGTTCGCCTTCAACGGCCTGATACTCGTCTCCGTCGCCACCGACATCGAGGCGATATTCGCCGAGCTGCCGGGGAACGAGCGGCCCTACGCCGTATACCTGCCGGGGTACGCGGCCGTGGCCTGGTATCACCACATGCTGCCCAACCAGCCCGCCGCGCTCGAGCCGTTCCTCAGCGAAGTGCGCGCCTACGCCATGGGCCCCTTCACCGCAGCGCTCCTCAAGGGTGATGCGCTCGGCGCTGCCGACCGCGAGGCCGCGGCGCAGAAGATGCACGAGTACACCGGGTTGTCGGTCGAGTATCTGAAGGCCGCCAACCTGCGCGTGTCGGAGGTTGCGTTCGCGCACGAGCTCCTGAAGGCGCAGCGCAAGACCCTCGGCCGCCTCGACGGGCGCTTTGTCGGACCGACCATGGATCTGCTGGAAAAGAACACCGACTATGACCCGCAGTCATCCGCGATCAGCGCCGCCTTCGCGGCGGCGTTCCTCGACTACTATCACGGGGATCTCAAGTTCGGCCAGGGCAGCACCTACCGCACCACCAATTTCGGCATCGGCGAGCACTGGAAGTGGGTGCACAAAACCGAACGAGGCGAGCAGCCCATGGTCAATTCAGGCGTCGACCTCGCCGAGGCGCTGGTGAAGGATGCCAACCTGCGCGTGCTGGTGCTGAACGGCTATTACGATCTCGCCACGCCGTTCTCGGCGACCGAGTACGTCATGGCGCACCTGGGCCTGCCGCCTGGCCTCGGCGCGCGCATCGAGATGAAGTACTACGAGGCCGGGCACATGATGTACGTGCATCCGCCGTCGATGGCCAAGATGAAGCGCGACCTCGACGCGTTCATCGACTCGACCGCGCGGCCATGACCTGAGGTGCGCGGCTGCCTGGACGCAGGAACGCGGGCGTAGGTTTTTGCGCGCCATGACGCCTCTGGATTGGCTTACCGCGGGCACGGCGTTGTTCATCGTGGGGATGGTGTGGCTGCGCACCCGCATGCAGTACCCGCGCGGGCGCGAGCGATTGCTGCTCACCCGCGCGGGCCGTATCTACTTTGGAGTGCTCCTGGGCGTACTCGTGTTGGGTTCGCTCGTCGCCCCCGCGGCGGGGCGCGCCCTCTGGCCAGCCGCGCTGAGCACGCCCACACCTGCGCGCGTGGTGTGGTTTCTCGCCGCCTACTACCTGTTCATTCCCCTGCACCACGCGTTGCGGGCGCGCGGAGTTGAAGTATTCAAGGTCCCTGTCGCCCACGTACAAGAGGACGCCTGAGCCTGCGACGCCTGTGGCAGCAAAGACACGTTCGTGTGTATTATGACCGGATCTGAGATCCGCCGACGGTCCGGCGGAGCCAAACAACAAACAAGAGACGCCGGCCGACACGGCTGACGACTCGCATTCTTCGGGAGGGAAATCCACATGGCGCGCACTCAAGCCAGCTTTATCAAGAGCCTGACAATATCCATCGCGGTTGCCGGCTTCGCGGGCTTACCTTTTGTAGCTGGCGCGCAACAGACCGATCAGGGTATTCAGGAGATCATCGTCACGGCACAGAAGCGCGAGGCGAACCTGCAGGACGTGCCGTTCTCCGTGTCGGCGACCAGCCAGGACCAGATCCGCAATTCGGGCTCGGAAAGTCTGATCGATCTCGCGCGCAACGTTGCCGGCTTCACGATCGCCGACTTGGGTCCGGGACAGAGCCAGATCGCCATCCGCGGCATCAGCTCCGGTCAGGTCATCCGCGACCAGCCCGGCGTCAAGGAACAGGTGGGCGTCTATCTCGATGAGTCGCCGATCTCCGTGGCCCTGTTCACGCCCGATCTCGAGCTGTTTGATCTTGATCGGTTCGAGGTGCTGCGCGGTCCGCAGGGGACCCTCTTCGGCGCGGGATCTGAATCCGGCACCGTGCGCTACATCACCCGCCAGCCGGACCTCGGCAAGACGGAAATTCTTACCGATGCAGCCCTGGAGACGGTCGCGGACGGGAGTGAAGGTGGCTTTGCCCGGATGGCGGTGAATCTGCCCTTCGGTGAGAACGTCGCGGCTCGAGTGGTCGCCTACTGGCACCATCTGCCGGGCTTCATCGACGAGATTCAGCCGGGCGGTAGCGTCAAGAAGGACGTCAACGATGGCGACCGCAGCGGCGCACGGCTGGCCTTCCTCATCAAGCCCAGTGACGCGCTGTCGATCACCCCGCGCCTCATGTTCCAGAAGCTTGAGACCAACGGTTATCCGCGTGTCGATCTGTACAACATTCTCGCCAACCCCTACACCACCACGCAACCGGCCATAGCCATCGGCAGCCGCGAGCAGTTCACGCAGCAGCATGACGGGCTTACCGATGATTTCACGCTCGGGGATCTGAAGCTCGATTACAACTTCGGCCCGACTACGCTGAGCGCGATCACGTCCTTCACGCACCGCAAGGTGCTGGTGCTGCGCGACGCCTCGCAGCTCACCGGCAGTATCACCTTCGACATATTCGGCCCCATCCCGCAGGTGCGGCTCAATTCGCCGCTTTACGACCGCAGCCGGATAAACGTGCTGAGCGAGGAAGTACGGCTGGCCTCCAACGGCAACGAACAGCTGCAGTGGCTGGTGGGCGGGTTCTTCCAGCACGCGGGTCGCAAGTATGGGCAGAGCCTGCCCACAGCCGGCTACGACGCGCTCGTTGGTGACAGCACCAACGGCGCGCAGTACAACGCGCCGCCCAATACGCCCTTCTATTCGGATCTCGGTTACAGCCTCAAGCAGTATGCGGCCTTCGGCGAGGCCACGTGGCATTTCACCGATCAATGGGCGGTGACCGGCGGCCTGCGCTACTACCACTTCAAGGAAGACAAGACGCTGCTGTTCGGTGGTGTTTTCGTCGGCACGCCGGTACCGGGCTTTACCGAAGGCGTCAATCAGTCGACCGACTCCAACGGCGTCTCGCCGCGCGCGATTCTGACCTACAAGCTGAGCGAGGACGCGCAGTTCAACCTTCAGGCCGCGCGCGGCTTCCGGCTCGGAGGCCTCAATGACCCCATCAACAGGCCGCTGTGCTCGGACCCGACCGACTTCGTTACCTTCGGCCAGAATCCAAAGTGGAAGGACGAGAAGAACTGGAATTACGAGATCGGCGCGAAGATGCGCCTGATGGACCGCCGAGTGACCCTCAATGTGTCGGCGTTCTACTCCGACATCAAGGACCTGCAGGCCAACACCACCGCGGGCACCTGCTCGTCGCGTGTCGTGTTCAACGTGCCCACCGCGCGCAGTGAGGGCATCGAGGCGGAGCTGTTTGCCCGGCCCACCTTGAACTGGGATTTCGGGTTGTCGGCAACCTGGGTGGATGCCAAGCTCACGTCGTCGGTGATCTCGGCCCTCGGCCAGGTGGTCGGCGGGCTGCAGGACGGCGCCCGGCTGCCGACCGCGCCCCGGTTCCAGGGAGTCGCCAGCGTCGGGTACACGCTGCCGGTGCACGGGTCGACTGATTTCTTCGCGAACTTCACCGTGCAGTACGTCGGCTCGTCCTTCTCGCAGTTCGAGAACGAGGAGCCCGGATTCGGCGTCATCTGCACCACCTGCCCCGATCCGATCACCAACCCCAATGCGGCCAACCTACGGCAGTACGGCGGTCCTCTGACCGTGTCGCAGATCAACTTCAATCCGGAGCTGCCGAGCTACACACTCGCCAACTTCCGCCTGGGACTTAAGACCGACCGTTGGCAGGCGGCCGCCTACATCAACAACATCGCCGACAAGAACGCGCAGCTGGCGCTCGACTACGAGCGCGGCCGCAGCGCGCGCGTCGGCTACCTGACGAACCAGCCGCGCACCATCGGAGTGTACGGAAGCTACATCTTCTGAGGTCCGCGGGCGGCGCCTCTGGCGCACGACCGGGGTCACACGGGGCCGGCTTTCCGCAGGGAAGCCGGCCTTTCATCCCGCGATTTCATGCCGCGGTGCACCACCGGCGCAGGAGTGCCACCTGGCGCCGCAAGCGCCGGTCTCTCGAACGAGGGATGGCGCAGTCTGCGCACGTGCGCGAAAAATTTAGGGCTGCGCCGGCCTTTTGCACGGAGGTCGTTTTCATGTCCATCACACTGACCGTGAACGGTGACACCCGCGAGCT
>VBNH01000007.1 GCA_005878095.1 Gammaproteobacteria bacterium
ACTCGCTCAACCGCAGACTGATTGAAGCCGCCGCCGATTGCGCACCCGAGGGCATCGAGGTGTGCGTGTACCGGGGGCTCGGCGAGCTGCCGCCGTTCAACCAGGACCTCGAGACGGGCGCGTTCGCCGCGGGACCGGTGCATGAGCTGTGCGAACAGGTGGCCGCAGCCCAGGGACTCCTCATTGCCACGCCCGAATACAATCACTCCGTTCCGGGAGTGCTCAAGAATGCGATCGACTGGCTCTCGCGCCCCTCAGCGGGGGCGGTACTGGCCGGCAAGCCCGTGGCAGTGGTGGGGGCGAGCGGCGGACGCTGGGGCACGCGCCTCGCGCAGGCCGCAGTGCGCCAGGCGCTGTTCGCGACCGAGTCGCTGCTCGTGACGGCGCCGGCGCTCTACCTCGCCCAGACGGATGGGCCTTTCGACGCCAGCGGCCATCTCGCTGATGAGGCGGCGCGCAGCGCGTTACGGCAGATCCTGCAGGCCCTGGCGCAGATCATGCGGACCCGGGCGTGACTTTAGTGCTCGAGCATTTTCTTCAAATTGTCGAGACCGCCGCGATAAACGCCCTTGAGAAGCTTGGTAACGCCCGCATCGCTCTCGGCCTCGGGCGGATTGTCGGCAGGGTTCTTGCGCCTGCAGCTCCCGCTCCAGATCACCTTGGTCATGCCCGCAGGCCCCGGTCGCACGGAAATCGTGGACGCGTATCCTATGATCGGCAGCGGAGATTCCACGATCTTGTAGCGATAGGAATGATGCGCCGCGTCGAACGCCACCAGCCTTTCGGTGAATGTAGGGCCGTCCTTGATGGTGAGTTTTCTCACCGCACCGACCTTGCCGTTGCCTCCGGAGACCAACTCGTCGCTCGCGAAGCCCGGATGCCACTTGTTCAGGCTGTCGAAGTCCCTCACGGTCGCCCAGACCTGGTCGATCGGCGCCTTGATCTCGACGCTCTCGGTGACCCGAAGGGTTTTCGGCGGATCAGCCCAGGCCGCGCTGCCCCCAAGCGTCGCGCCAACAGTCAGAGCCATCACGGTGAATCTCATTTGGTCGCTCCCCTGAACCGAGGCCGGAATTTTATCTCGTCACGGCGCGCCCCGGAAGCGCCGCGCGACAAGGGCACTTATGGAGGCGACTGGCACGCGCTCGGCACCTCAGCGCACTTCAACATTCTCCACCAGCATCACCTCGCAGGCGCCGGCGCCGGTATCCGTGCGCGTCAGCGAAGTCCGCAGCCACGCTCCGTCGTCGCGGACCGCATCGACCAGCCTGCCCGCGAGGTGTACCACCTGGCCGACGCGCAGATGCGCGAGTTCAGCGCGTATGCGCGCGTCAACGGGGATGAGGTGGGTGTTCGCACTGTGGACGATCACGTCCTCGCGGGCGATGGGGAGCGGTCCGCGCGGGCGCCAGGTGTAGAAGCGTGCCCCCTGTGAGATGTCGAACGCCGCCAGCACGTGGTTGTCGGACATCGGCCCCCACCCGAGCGCCAGATCCTCGGGGACGAGGTCGGCAAGCCGGTCGAAGCGGTAGTCTTCGCGGCTGAGGATCCGCGCGCTGATGTCGTAGCTGGCCCGGGGTGTCAGCAGCCAGCGGCCGTGGCGCAGGGGCGCCGCACCCTCAATATCGGTTTGCGCCGGCTCATCCGGCGCAAGCGCACCGTCCAGCGGGTGAACCGGCCGACTCTCCCATCGCTGCCAGGCGCTGTAGGTGCCGAGCACCAGCAGACCCGCCAGCAACGCAGTGCGTGCGTCCATGCGGCGATGTTCGGTCGCGGCGGCGCCCTCGCGGCGTGACCGCCATCACGTTTGCGCGGCCGCGAGTCGGCGAGCTACCGCGCATTGGGCGCGGCGCTACTGCGCGCCGGGTTGCCGCGCTCGCCGTGCGCGCGCGGCGTTTTAGCTGTAGTCTGATGCCGCCATGTTCGCGATGCTCAGGGGGGGCACGGCTCAAGTGCCGCTGTTGCAGGCAGCCGCCGGCGCCATACTCATTCTATGCGTGGGGGCCTGCTCGGGCGGAGGCGGCGGAGGGGGCGGGGGCGGCACCGGCTCGATGGGCGGGGGCACGTCCTGGACTCCCGGCGTATACCTGCCCGAGTCGCACTTTGCCGCGCAATGCGCCGCGCCGCGATCCGGGACCGACCCCGTCACCGGCCAGCCATATCCTGACGTGGCGGGCAGCGCGGTCGATGAAAACAACTGGCTGCGCTCCTGGACCAACGATCTGTATCTCTGGTACAGCGAAGCGCCGGACCTGAATCCCGCCAACTACACCACGGCGGCCTATTTCCCACTGCTGAAGACCTCCGCAACCGACGCCCAGGGGCAGCCGAAGGACAAGTTCCACTTCACCTATCCCACCTCCACCTGGGAGGCGCTGGCCAGGGCGGGCATGAACGTGGGGTATGGAGCGCAGTTCATCGCCCTGCAGCGGGCTCCCCCGCGCCAGATCCTGGTGGCGTATACCGAGCCCGGATCGCCTGCCGTCATGGCTCCGGCCAACCTGGCGCGCGGGGCCAGCGTACTCAACGTCGACGGCGTGGACGCGGTCAACGCCAATGACCAGGCCAGCGTCGACACCATCAACGCCGGCCTGAGTCCCGCGACGGCCGGGGAGTCGCACGCGTTTTCCATCCTCGATCAGGGCGCCGCGAGCCCGCGCATGGTGACACTGCAGGCGGTCAACGTCACCGACGTTCCGGTCCAGGATGTGATGGTGCTGCCGGGCACGGTCATGCACATCGGTTACATGCTGTTCAACGATCAGCTGGCCACCTCCGAACTCGCGCTCATCGACGCGGTAAACACCCTGAAGGCCAATCCCACTCCGATCACCGATCTCGTGATCGACATCCGCTACAACGGCGGGGGCTTCCTCGACATCGCGAGCGAGCTCGCTTACATGATCGCAGGTCCGGGCCCGACCGCCGGACAGACTTTCGAGTTGCAACAGTTCAATGGCAAGCATCCGAGCACCAACCCGGTAACCGGAACCCCGATCGGCCCGACGCCGTTTCACACCACCACCCAGGGGTTCTCGACGACCGCAGGCCAGGCGCTGCCGACGCTCAATCTCCCGAGAGTGTTCGTTCTCACAACTTCCGCGACCTGTTCAGCGAGCGAAGCGGTGATGAACGGGCTCGCGGGCGTGGGAGTGCAGGTGATCCAGATCGGCAGTACCACCTGCGGCAAGCCCTACGGGTTTTATCCCCAGGACAATTGCGGGACGACCTACTTCTCCATCGAGGTCCAGGGTGTCAACGCCAAGGGCTTCGGCGACTATCCCGACGGCTTCACGCCCGGCGGCGCCAGCGGCGCGACCTTCCCGGGTTGCACGGTGACGGATGATTTCACGCACGCGCTCGGGGATCCCAACGAAAGCCTGTTGTACGTCGCGACGAACTATGCACAGACTTCCAACTGCGTTATTCCGCCAGCCGGCATTGCGCCGCCGGCGCCGTTCGCAAGCATCGCCATCCGCTCCCCGCTGCGCGAAATGCGCCTGCTGCGGCGTGATGCCGGGCCGCCGCGTTAGCAATTGCATGCCTCAGTGCGCGCCGGTGAGCGCGCTGTCGTTCACGCAGGCGGGCCTCCGGCCCGAAGCCGCGCAGCCCGCGGCATCGTCAGGGCGTCTTTGCCTGCAGCAGCTGGTCGATCGCGGCCTCCATTGTCTTTGCCGCGTGCTCGCCCGCGTGCATCTCGCCGATCGCGCTGCCGTACAGCAGCCCGTCGCGCCCGATCAGGTAGAACGCCGGCCAGTATTGATTGTGCAGGGCTCCCCAGTAGGAGTAATCCCCGTCCAGCATCACCGGATAGCGGATGCCGAGGCGCGCCACGGCCTGGCGTACGTTCCCGGGCGATCTCTCCTCCCGCAGCTCAGGGGTATGGACCCCCACCACCACGAGCCCGGCGGCGGCCTTGTGGCGCGCCACCGATTCCACCCACGCCGTCGAATTCAGGCAATTCACGCACTCGAAGGCCCAGAATTCCACCAGCACCACCTTGCCACGTAGGCCCGCGAGCGTCAGGGGCGCGGAATTGATCCAGTCCGCTCTCGCGCGGTGACTGAACTCGGGCGCTGCGCTCGGGCTCGCGCCGCGGGCGCAGCCCACGGCCGCCCAGGCGGTCAGTACCATGAGAGCGATGCGTTTCGTCCCCTTCATATACCATTCTGCTGAGGACCGGTTCTCTGCAGCAGTATGAATGCCAAGATCTGCCTCGTCACGGGGGCCACGCACGGCATCGGACGCGCGACCGCGCGGGCACTGGCCGCGAGCGGCGCGACCGTCCTGGTCCACGGACGTGACCTCGCCCGCGCTCGCGCGGTGGCCGGGGACATCAGCCGTGCCACCGGTAACCCCGAGGTGCGTTCCGTGCAGGCGGATTTCGCCCAGCTCGCGCAGGTGCGGCGTCTGGCGCAGGAGCTGCACTCGCTCCTGCCGCGCCTCGACGTGTTGATCAACAATGCCGGGTTGATGGCCGCCGTGCACACGCGCAGCGCCGACGGTTACGACCTGACCTTCGCGGTCAATCACCTGGCGCCGTTCCTGCTCACCAACCTGCTGCTCGAGAAGCTGGAGCGGTCCGCGCCCGCGCGCGTGATCGTGGTGGCCTCCGAGGCCCATCGGCGCGCCACGCTCGACTTCGGCGATCTCATGAACGCCAGGGCTTCAGGGTGGGCCGCCTACGAACGCTCCAAGCTCGCCAACGTGCTGTTCGCGCGCGAGCTCGCCCGGCGCCTCGCCGGAACCGGGGTCACCGTGAACGCGCTGCACCCGGGCGTGGTCAGGAGCCAGCTGTTTCGCGGCAGCCCGGCGCTGCTGCGGGTGCTGCTGTCGAGCGTCGGATGGCTGTTCATGCTCTCACCGCAGCAAGGCGCGCGCGCCAGCGTGTATCTGGCGACCGCGTCCGAGGTCAGCGGGGAGTCCGGTGGCTACTACCGCGGCTGCCGGCGCGTGGCGCCGAGCCTTGCTGCGCAGAGCGAGGCGTGCGCGGCGCGTCTGTGGCAGGAGAGTGCGCGCCTGACGGGGCTGGCCGCATGAGCCGCGCCTTCGTGCGCGAGTCGGACGGGGACCGGGACGCGCTGCCGGAGCGCGCGCTGAGCACTCATCCGAACTTCGTCACGCCGCGCGGCCTTGCGGCGATCGAGGCGCGCGTGCGCGAGCTGGAAGGGGAGCGGCAGGCGGCGCGCGACAGCGGGGACGCAGCGGCGCGCGCGCGCGTGGAGCGTGACCTGCGCTACTGGAGCGCGCGCCGCGCCAGTGCCCGCGTGGTCGGACCGGCGGCGGTCGCGGAGCGGGTGCGTTTTGGTATGCGTGTGACCCTGCAGCCCGACGGCGGCGCGACTCACACCTTCCGGCTGGTCGGCGAGGACGAAGCGGACGCCGCCCACGGACTGCTGAGCTGGGTGGCGCCGCTTGCCCAGTCGCTGCTGGGCAAAGCGGTCGGCGACAGCGTGCCCTTTCAGGGAGTCGAGGCGCTGATCGTCAGTATCGAGCCGTGAGGTAGCTGCCCCAGTACGCAATGCACGATGCGGTCGAGGCGCTCCGTGCTCAGCTCGAGGAAGCCGCTTGCGGCGCGCACCCGGCGCGCCATGTCCGGCGCGAGCCGCCGCTGCGCGCGGTACATGCGAGTGCGCACGGTGGTGTCGTGCACGCCGAGGGAAGCGGCGGTTTCGATGCCGCTGACGCCTTCCACCACCCGCAGCACGAACACGGTGCGAAACACCTCCGGCAGGCTGCCGATCGCGTGCTCGAGCTCGCGCCGCTCCTGCGCCTCCCCGGGCGCGGGCGCCGCCGCTTGCGCCGCCTGGCGCGGCGCCGCGAGCGGCCCGGATCGAGCGCTGGCGCGCAGCGAGCGCGCCTGGTTGAACGCCAGGCGCGTCAGCCAGCAGGAGAATTTTCCGGCGGGCGCGTAACGACTGAGATCGCCGAATGCGGCCAGGTGCGCTTCCTGCACCGCCGACTCCGCCGCATCCTCGTCCAGCAGCACGCTGCAGGCGACGCGGAACATCCGCCGGCTGTAGCGCCGGATCAGCGCCTCGATCGCACGTTCCTCCCTGGCGCGTGCGCGCTCGATGAGCAGCAGGTCGGGCAGCTCGTCCGGCGCGGCGGCGGTGCCGCCGCGCCGCGCGCGCGCGCCGCTCGCCTCGAGGATGCGCACCGGAGTCACGGGTTCCAGCATGGGCGTCGACCTCAACTGTGTATCCTATGGTTGATCATGAAAAAGAGACCGGCCCGCGTCGCGGGCTATTGCGCGGGCGCTCTGGCGCTGTGCGCGCTTCAGCCCGCGCCCGGCGCCGACCTCGGCACCGCGGGCGCGGCGCGGGTGCACCCGCAACGCTGGCCGAAGCTGCGGCCGGTACCGCCGCGCGATGAGAGCCTCGAGAGGCGCCTCGATCTTCTGCTCGCGCGCATGAGGCCCGAGCAGAAGGTCGGTCAGCTCATCCAGGCCGATATCGACAGCATCACTCCCGATGACCTGCGTCACTATCCCCTCGGATCCATTCTGAACGGCGGCAATTCCTCGCCCCACGGCGATAAGCTCGCTCCACCCCGTGAGTGGCTCACGCTTGCCGACCGGTTCTATGACGCCTCGCTCGGCGCACCCGGGTCCGCCGGCATCCCCGCGCTGTGGGGGGCGGATGCGGTGCACAGGCACAACAACATCCCGGGAGCCACGATATTTCCGCACAACATCGGGCTGGGAGCGGCGCGCGACCCGCAGCTCATCCGCCGCATCGGGCAGATCAACGCACTCGAGGTGCGGGTCACCGGGCTCGACTGGGCGTTTTCCCCCACTACCGCCGTGGCGCGTGATCCTCGCTGGGGACGCACCTACGAGAGTCACTCGCAGAATCCCGCGCTGGTGCGCCGCCTGCGCGCCGCGCAGGTGCCGGTGGTCGCGGTGCTGCTCTCCGGCCGTCCGCTATGGGTCAACGGCGAGCTCGACGCCGCCGACAGCTTCGTGGCCGCCTGGCTCGCGGGACCCGAGGGCGAGGGCGTCGCCGATGTGCTGTTCCGCGCGGCGGACGGCTCGGTGCGCCACGACTTTCGCGGCAAGCTGCCGTTCTCCTG
>VBNH01000008.1 GCA_005878095.1 Gammaproteobacteria bacterium
AGGCCTGCGCCAGCTCCTGCTGCTTGCGCGCCGGCACCGGATCGTAGTGACTCAACTCCATGGTGTAGGCGCCCTGCCCGCCGGTGAGGGCCTTGAGGCGCGACTGGTACTCCGCAACTTCCGCGAGCGGCACGAAGGCCTGGAGCACCGAGCGCTGTCCGGGCAATGAGCTGTTGCCGTTGATGCGCGCCCGCTTGGTGGCGAGGTCGCCGGTGATGTCGCCGATGGCGCTCGCGGGCGCCGTGATCTCCAGGCGCATGATCGGCTCGAGCACGATCGGCGCGGCCTTCTCGAGCGCGTCGAGAAACGCCTTGCGGCCTGCGGAGACGAACGCCACCTCCTTCGAGTCCACCGAGTGATGCTTGCCGTCGTACACGGTGACGCGCACGTCCTGGATCGGAAAGCCGGCGAGCGCGCCTTCGGCGAGCACCTGACGCACGCCCTTCTCCACCGCCGGGATGTACTGCCCGGGGATTGCACCGCCCACCACGTCGTCCACGAACTCGAAGCCGGCGCCGCGCCCGAGCGCCTCGATACGCAGGTACACCTCGCCGAACTGCCCGGCGCCGCCGGTCTGCTTCTTGTGCCGGCAGTGTCCTTCGGCGGGCCGCGTGATGGTCTCGCGGTACGGGATGCTCGGCGGGTGGGTCTTCACGTGCACCCCGTAGCGCTCGGCCATGCGCTCGAGCAGCACGCGCAGGTGAAATTCACCCATGCCGTAGAGGACGGTCTCGTTCACCGCGGCGTGATGCTCGATGCGCACGCACGGGTCCTCGGCGGTGAGCTTGTGCAGGGTGTCGGCGAGACGCTGCTCATCGCCGCGGCGCTCCGGCTCGATGGCGACGCCGAGCATGGGCGGCGGAAATGCCACCGGCTTCAGGTGGTAATGGTCCTCCTCGTGCGAGTCGTGCAGCACCGCGTCCAGGTGCAGCTCGTCCACCTTGGCGATGGCGCAGATGTCCCCGGGCACCGCCTCGGTGATCTCGGTGGACTCCTTGCCGAGCAGGCGGAACAGGTGCGCGATCTTGATCGGCTTGCGCGCGTCGCCGACGAACAGCTGGCTGCCCGGGCGCACGGTGCCCTGGTGCAGGCGCAGCACGCCGAGCTTGCCGACGTAAGGGTCGATGCTCACCTTGAACACGTGCGCGATCACGTGCTTGGCGGGATCCGGCGCCACCGGCACGCGCGCGGCGCTCTCGCCACTGCCCTTCAGGAACGGCGGCGGATTGCCTTCGGCGGGGTTGGGCATCAGCCGCTCGAACACCTGCAGCAGCTCCGGGATCCCCGCCCCGCTCTCGGCGGAAGCGAAACACACCGGCACCAGGTGCCCCTCGCGCAGCGCCTGCTCGAAAGGCTCGTGCAGCTGCTCGGGGGAGAGCTCCTCGCCCTGCTCGAGGTACAGCGCCATGAGCTTCTCGTCGAGCTCCACGACCTGATCGATGATCTGCGTATGCGCCGCTTCGACCGAGGAAAAATCCGCCGCGCGGCCGTGGGACTGAAAGAAGCAGTCCACCACGGCGTCGCCGCCGCCGGCGGGCAGATTCAGCGGCAGGCACTCGCGGCCGCAGGCCTCGTGCAGCTGCGCGAGCACGTCGCTGCAGTGAGCGTCGCGGCTGTCGATCTTGTTGACGATGACGATCCGGCACAGCTCGCGCTCGCGCGCAAACTCCATGAGGCGCTGCGTGAGCGTGTCGACGCCGTTCACGGCACTGACCACGACGGCCACCGCCTCCACCGCCTCGAGCACCGACAGCGCCTTGCCGAGGAAGTCCGCATAGCCGGGCGTGTCGATGAGGTTGATGTGGATGCCGTTGAAGTCGAAGCCGCAGACCGCGGTGTCGAGGGAGTGCTGCAGGCGCCTCTCCTGCGGGTCGAAATCCGACACCGTGGTGCCGCGCGCCAGGCTCCCGCGGGTGCGGATCGCGCCCGCCTGCAGCAGCAGCGTCTCTACGAGTGAGGTCTTGCCCGCGCCGGCCTGCCCGACCAGCGCGATGTTACGGATGCCAGACGTCGTATACCCCATGGCGGATGCTCCCCGGCAAAATGGACCGGCGCCACACGAGCATCACCGGCAGGGCAAAAGCCTACTCCGGAGGGCCTGCCTGCGGCTACTCGCGGGGGTACCATGCAGGGCAACACGCCCCTGAAGCCTGAGGCGGCCGGGGCGAGCGAGGTTCACATGAGCGACTCCCCGCCCGATGAGGCGCGCAAGCGCCGCGACTGGCTGAAGATTCAGCGCCAGCTCGATGAGGCGCTGGACGCCAGTTTTCCGGCGAGCGATCCGGTCTCCATCGTGACCTCGCACGAGGAAGAGGATTGGGGCACGGAGCCGGCAGTACCCCATCCGCCCGTCAAGCCGCTGCCGCCCCGCAATCCCTGAAGCGCGGGGGCTCGCGAGGGTCAAAGGCAACTACAACTGGACGACGCCTGTCAGGGCGCGGTGAGCTCCAGGGCCGAGCCGGCCTGATTCACGGTGGTCAGCACGATCGGCCGGCGCCACACGCGCTGCAGGTAATCGAGCACCTTGCGGCTACGCTCAAGGTCAAGCCCGCGGCCGTCGACGCTGCTGTCGTGCGTCAGTTCGAGCGTACCGTCGTTGCGCACGTGCGAGGCGCACACGATCGGTGCGCCGAAGTTGTACTTGGGCGCGAGCACCGCCTCGTGCAGCGCCGTCAGGTCATGCTCGAGCACCTTGATCTGGCCGTCACTGCGCGCGCTGTAGCGGAACAGGCCCAGCTCGTCGGCCAGTTCGCGGGTGAGCTGATTGCGCACGAAGCTGAAGTCATCGTCCTGCTGCATGATGGCGCGCGCCGCGGGCAGGCCGTTCTTCTCGACGATCTTCTCCCACATCGCAAACCCCAGGTGGTAGGGGTTGATGCTGAGGGCGACCTGGGATTCGGCGGCGACCGGGCGCACCACGTCCGAGTGGCACTTGATGGCATCCAGGTAAGCCTGCTGCGGAATGAAGTCCGCCTCGCGCAAGAGGCGCGCGTGCCAGTAGGAGGCCCAGCCCTCGTTCATGATCTGGCTGGCGAACACCGGATAGAAATAGAACGACTCCTCGCGCACCGCGAGAAAGATGTCGCGCTCCCAGCTCTCCATCTCGGGGGCGTAGTTGGCGACGAACCACAGCAGGTCGCGCTCCGGATGCGGAGGGAGCGGCGCGCGCTTCTTCACCTCGATGGCGCTGCCGCCGGCGAGGGGCTCGAGCGCCGCGAAGCGCTTGCGGAACTGGTCCTCGACCAGCACCTTGGCATCCTCGAGGAACTCCGGGTAGCGCTCGCGGCGCAGCGGCTGGTCGACGTCGACGTGCTGCTCGAGGGCGAGGGCCGCATCGAGCGCGGCCTCGACGCGTTGCGCGCCGTGAGTCTCGATGGCCTGCTGGATCTGGCGCGCGTGATTGGCGGCGTGCTCGACGATGTGCTCGCTCACCTGCTCCTGGCAGCGGCGGAACAGCAGGTTGTTGCGCGCGAAATCCGCGTGCCCGAGCACGTGCGCGGTCACCAGGATGTTTTCCGCGAGCCCGTTGCTCGCGGCGAGGTAGGCATGGCCGGGGTTGCCGGGAAACACCACCTCGAAGAGGCGCGAGTGCCCCATATGGCGCTGGATCAGCTGATAGATATAGCGCACGCCGAATGACCAGTGCGGCATGCGCACCGGCAGACCGTAGACGGCGATCTCCATCATGAAGCTGTCGGGAACCGCCTCGAAATCGACCGGGTGGAACTCGAGCCCGGAGCGGGCGGCCAGCTCCTCGATGCGCCGAACGTAGCTCTGCCAGCCTTCGCTCATGGGCGCTCGGGGCTCATGGGCTCTCGGGCGCTTGGGCTTCGGCGGTGAAGAAATGCCGCACCGCGCCCCAGACGTCCTCGAAGTCGTTGAGCGCGTAACTGCCGGCGGCGCAGCCGGCCGCCTGCAGCTCCGCGAACAGCTTGCCGGTTTCGGTGGCCAGCTGCCGCGACAGCCCCGAAGACACCTCCACGTAGCCGGTGAAACAGGCGTCCGCGGCGATCGCGCCGAGCGCGCCGCGCGCATCGGCGGCATCGCTCACCGAGTTGTCGCCGTCGGAGGCGTAGAACAGGTAGATGTTGCAGCGTCCGGGGTTGTAACGGGCGTCGATGATCTCGCGCACCTTGGCGAGTCCGGTGGAGGCCACGGTGCCGCCGCTGCCGCTCACCTGGAAGAAGTCCGGCTCGTTGAATTCCCACGCCTCGGTGGTGTGCGCCACGAACAGCGTCTCGAGCGAGCGGTATTCGCGCCGCAGCCCCTGCACCACCCAGAAGAAGAAGGTCTTGGCGAGCTTGCGATCGCGGTCGGACATGCTGCCCGAGACGTCCAGCATGAAGAACACCACCGCGTGCAGCGCCGGCTGACGGCGCCGGGCGAGCTGGCGGTAGCGCAGGTCCTCGTCGATGAAGGTCTGTGTGGCCCCCGGCGCCGCGCGCCGCTTCACCAGCTCCTTGAACGAGCGGCGCCGGTCGAGGCGCGAGCGCGCGCCGTGGCGGTCCCAGCCCTCGCGGATCCAGTCGGTTTCCTCGGACGGCCCCACGCGCGCCTTGAGGTTGGGCAGCTTCATCGCTTCCCACAGCCAGTCGACGATGTCGTCGATCTTGAACTCGAGCAGCAGCTGCACTTCGCCCTCGTCGCGCCCGCCGGGTCCCTTCTCACCCTGCCCCTGCTCGCGCCCGGGAGCGGAAAACACATCTCCCGGCTTGGCCTTGCCCTGCCCCGCCCCCTGCTGTTCTTCCGGGCGCCGCAGGCGGAAATGATAGTGCTCGAGCATGCGCACCGGCACGCGCACGGTGCGGGCGCCGCCGTTGATGACGTCGCCCCCGGCGATCATCTCGGGGAGATTGGCGCGCACCGCCTCGCGGACCTTCTCGTCGTGGCGCAGCCAGTCGCGCGCGCCGCGCGAAAACAGCTCGTACCACTGCGCGGCGCCGGAGGGCTCGCCGCGATTGCCGCGCTCTTCGTCCATGTGCTACTGGTACTCCTTTTCGGACAGCGCCGCTACTCCTGGGCGAGGAGCGTGGTTACGTAGCTGAGCGCCTCCTTGGCGCTGTGCTCGTCGTAGCCGTACTCGCTGACCAGGCGCTGCTGCACCACCGAGATCTTCTGGCGCGCGTCATCGTCCGGGCGCGCGGTGGAGGTCACCAGTCGCAGCACGTCGCGGCGCTCCTCGAACAGGTACTGCTCGATGGCCTCGCGCATGCGGGCGTGACTGGCGAGCTTGAACTTCTCGCCCGCCTTGAAAGCCACCATGGCCTTGCGCACCACTTCCTGGCGGAACGACATCTTGCCCGAGTCCGACACCTTGATCTTCTCCTCGACCGAGCGCAGGAAGCGCTCGTCGGCGGGGCGGCTCTCGCCGGTGATCGGATCGCTGACCTGGCGGTGATCGAGCGAGGCCTCGACCTCATCGAGGTACTTCTCCAGCAGCTGCTGCGCCTCTTCCTCGAAGGAGGCGAACATGGCGCGGTGCACGTCTTCCTTGACCCAGCGGTTGTAGAACTCCTTGCGGGCCGTCACCAGGAGATCGATCCAGGCTTTCTTCTGCTTCGCGTCCATGCGTGCATCGCTCTCGATGCTGTCCTTCAGGGCGAGCAGCAGCTCCATGCTGGTGAGACTGTGGGTGTTGCCGCGGGTGATGGCGTTGGAGATCGCGTTGACCACGAAGCGCGGGCTCACCCCGGTCATGCCCTCCTCGGGCGTCTCGGCGTGCAGGCGCACCGCTTCGGTCTCCGGGACCCCCTCGACCGCCTCGCCGGCATACAGCCGCAGCTTCTTGGGCGGATCCAGACCCTCGCGCTCGGACTTGCTGAGGCGCGTCAGGATGCCGAACACCGCAGCCAGATTAAGCACGTGCGGGTCGAGATGCACGTTGCGGAATGCCGGCGCGCCCGACACCAGCTTCTGGTAGATGCGCGACTCGTCGCGGTAGGAGAGCGCGTAGGGGATCTTGATGATCACCATGCGGTCCAGCAGCGCCTCGTTCTCTTTCTCCTGGAGGAACTTGTGGAACTCCGCGAGGTTGGTGTGCGCCAGGATGGTCTCGTCGAGGTGAATCAGCGGGAAGCGCGAGACCTTGACGTTCTTCTCCTGCGTCAGCGTGAGCAGCAGGTACAGGAACTCGCGCTTCACCTTGAGAATCTCGATCATCTCCAGCACGCCGCGGCTGGCGGCGTACACCGCGCCCGACCACGACCAGGCGCGCGGATCGCCCTCGTCACCGATCTGCGCGACCTTGGCGAGATCCACCGAGCCGACCAGGTCCGCGATGTCGGCGGTGGTGGGATCGTGCGGCGCATAGGTGCCGATGCCGATACGCGAGGCTTCGTTCAGGAACACGCGCTCGACCGGGACCCGCACGAAGTCGCCCTCGAACTCGCGCTCGACGAAATCGCGCGCCCACGGCGACAGCTCGCCACCGATGTGCACGCCGTAGCGGTCACGAAACTCGGCGCGCAGGCTCGTGGGGATGAGGTTGAGCGGGTTCTCGCGCAGCGGCGAGCCGCGGATGGCGTACAGCGCGCCCTCGTCGGTGCGGCTGTATTCCTCGAGCCCGCGCTTGAGCAGGATCGCGAGCGTCGACTTGCCGCCGGAGGGCGGACCGAGCATCAGCAGCAACCGCCGGCCGACATCGGAACCGGCGGCCGCGGCCTTGAAGTAGTCGACGACGCGCGACAGCGGCTCATCGATGCCAAACAGCTCGCGCTTGAACAGCTCGCGCGCCCGCACGCTCTCGGGGGCGTCGGGCTGCGCGGCGCGCCCATGCCAGCGCAGCATGTCCCAGACGTATTCATGGCTGGTGCGGGCGAGCGCCACCGCATGGCCGGGCAGGATGTTGGCCAGAAACTCGCCGAACGTGCCTTCCCAGCGCTGGGCGCGGTGCAGGCGGCTGAAGGAGCTCAGGGTATCGATGAAGTCGGCGGTAGTACCGTGGGAATTCTGGTCAGCAGCGAGCGGTGGCATCGTCCCTCCCTCCCATTGAGCCCATCGGTCTCGAATCCGATCCCGGCGCCGCCGGCGACACCGGCGATGCCGACTTGATCATTAAGCTAGTCCCAACGTTCTGCACAATGAGTGATGGCCTTCAGATCCTGAGGTACCTGTTACGTTAAGACGGTCACAGCGATGGATTGTTTCACCGCCCGCCGCGCCCGCGCCACCGCCACCTCGGGGCGTGCGGCCGCCCGCGGCGGCGCGCATCTGCTGATTGCCAAGCGCGCGCGCACCGCTTCCGTGCACGCCGGAGCCTTCGTGCCCAGGCAGAGCGGCGAGTGTTCGCTCGATGGTGAGACCCCCGGGCACGCCGCGGCTGGCAAGCAGCGGCTTGCGCATCATGGGCCGCAGCCCCGTGTCACCCCACCCGGTAACCCTCTGCCCCGACTCGAGCACGACGCGGCCTCGAGGCAAGGCGAGCGCATGCTTCGGAAGTCGATGATCAACGTCGCGGCTTCCAGACGCAAGCTCTCATTATTGTGAACTAACGCACTGCGCTGCATGAAAAGCTACATATGCTGACAACGCCGAGGATCCGCGCCCTGGAGGCTTGCCGGTCGCGGCCGGCTCGCGCCATGGATGGAGCTTTGAGACAATAAGTCGGCCGTCTTTGTTTGGAGACACCTCACGTGGCCAGCGCACCAACGACTGCCTCCCGCAGTCCCGAAACTGCGACCCGCTCGCCCGGCAGCGCATCCCATTCCCGGCCGGCGGTGGACGTCACCGCTCTCACCACCCGCGATGATTTTCTGCTCGAACTGGGCCAGGCCCTGTCCCGTCAGGCTGCGGTGCGGCCGGTCGAGTCCCTCGAGGAGGCCCTGCGCAGCATGGCGGGCGCCAACCGCGGCCAGGTCCTGGCGATCGACGCGCGCGAGGTCCCGGACGTGCGCGCTGCCGTCGACGCCGCGCACGCGCAGGTGCCACGCGCCGTCGTGCTGGTATTCGCGGAAGGGCCGGCAGAGAAGGAGCTGGGCGCTGCTCTCAAGGACAGCCGGATATTCGCGGTGCTGCCGACCTCGATCGAGCCGCGCAGGACCCAGGAGGCGTTCACGGACGCCATGGCGCAGGCGCTGCAGGCCCCGCCAACACCCCGCGCCAGCCCCGCTGCGGCGTGGGAGCGTACCATCCGTGCCTTCCGGCGCCGGCCACCGGAGCCCGATGAGGAGCTGGCTGGCAGCAGGCCCCGACTGGTGCTGATCGGGGCGGCGCTGGTCGCGGCGCTGGTCGCGGCGGGCTTGTGGTTTTTCATGTCCGGCCGCGGCGGCCCGGTGACCCTGGCCACCCACCCCGCAGCCGCAGCAGCGGCGCCAGCCGCCGCAGCGGTGCCCGCCGACAACGCGCTCGCCCCGGCGGCGCCTGCCGCCAGCCTCCTGCTGGAGGGCAAGGTGGACGAGCTGCTCGAGAAGGCACGCCTGGCCATGCATGAGCGGCGCTATACGGAGCCAGCCGCCGACAACGCGCTGTTGTATTACCGCTCGGCCGCGGCCGCGGACCCCGTCAACGGCGAGGCGCAGGACGGGCTGCAGCGCGTGGCGGGGGTTCTCGCCGCACGCTTCGAGGAGGCACTGAGCGGCGGCCGTGTGGATGAAGCCGTGCTCACGCTCGCGAATCTCAAGGCCGCCTCCGCCAGCGACCCGCGCGTCGCGGGCTTCGAGGAGCGCCTGTTTTCGGCCGAAGTGTCCAAGGCGCTTGCCGACGGCAACGTCGAGCGAGCCGCCGCCCTGGTGCACCAGGCGCAGCAAGCCGGCAGCCTCCCCGCCGATCAGCTCGCGCGCTGGCGCACCGACATCGCCCGGCGCCAGGAAGACGGCAAGTTGCAGCATCTCGCGACCCTGGTCGAGGACCGTATTCGAGACGGCAAGCTCACCGAGGGAGACGACAGCGCCAAGAGCCACCTGCAGCAACTGCAGTCCGGCGCACCCGCCAACGCGGCCACGCAGCGCGCCGTTCACGCGCTCACCGCCGCCTATCTGAAAAAGGCCCGCGAAGCGGCGCTGGCAAAAAACAGCGCCGATGAGGAGCGCTGGCTCAGCGACGGCCGCCTGACCGATCCGGCACAGGACAGCGCCACCTGGTACCTCGGGCAGCTGCAGTCGAGCGATCCGGGCAATGCCGCCGTGGCGGATGCGAGCCGTGAGCTCGCCGGCAAGCTCCTGGAGCGCGCCCGCGCCGCGGTGCTCGCCGGCAAGTCCGGCGACGCCGATCTCGCGCAGGCGAAGCGCTTCGGTGCGGATCCGAAGGAGGCGCTCGCCGTGCAGCAGCTCACCCCTGCGAAGTCCAAGGGGCCCGACACCGCCGCGCTCGCCTCGCGCCTGACGCGCCTGCGGGGCGCGTCACCGGATTACCCCGCGCCGGCGCTGACGCAGCACCTCGCCGGCAGCGTGGTCCTCGAGTTCACGGTCGATACCAGCGGCGAGACGCGTGATATCCACGTAGTCGAAGCGACGCCCCCGGGAGTGTTCGACCAGGCCGCTATCAATGCCGTGAAGCGCTGGCGTTACGCGCCGCCGCTCGTTAACGGCGCCGCCGCCGAGGTGCCGGTGAGGACCCGGATGCGCTTCGAGCTGCCCAAGTAGGACAGGAGATCTCAGGAATGACCCTCGCAGGCACAGAACGCCGCCGCCGCCAACTGATCACCGCAGGCCTGGGCACGGCGCTCACCTTGGTGATGGGCACGGTGCTCGTCATGGGATTCCGGCTCGCTACGCACATGCGCGCCAACATCGGCGCGCTGCAGACG
>VBNH01000085.1 GCA_005878095.1 Gammaproteobacteria bacterium
CGTCGCCGCTCGCTGGGACTCGTCGCCGCTCGCTGGGACTTTGCAGATGACTGGAGCGCCCTCATCACCCAGAGCTACCAGGACATGGACGCCGAGGGCGTCTTCTACCAGATGCCGAAGAGCTCAGACGGCGTTGCGCTTCCCAAGCAGTCGGTCACGCTGTTCAACAACTCCTACAATAAGGACAGGTTCGAAAACACGGCTTTGACCATCAACGGACGCATCGGCGTTCTCAGAGCGGTGTATGCGGGCTCGTACCTGGTGCGCAACCTCGACACGGTGCAGGACTACACCAATTACGCGCGCGGTCTGTATGCGGACTATTACCAGTGCCATGCGGCCGACCCGGCGAACGGCCTCGCTGCAACCTGCTTCTCGCCGAGCAGCGTGTGGAACGAGACGGAGCGCAATACGCATCAGAGTCATGAGCTCCGGCTCAGCACCCCCGATGACTGGCGGCTGCGCGGCATCGCCGGCGCATTCTGGGAAGACTTGC
>VBNH01000086.1 GCA_005878095.1 Gammaproteobacteria bacterium
CCGGCAGCGGGCGTTGTTCACTTCAGTGGATCTTGACCTCGTTCCCAAGGTGCTGACCATTACGGCCGGAACGCGCTACTACCATTTCGACAACGAGGAGGTTGGCGCGGAGTCGGGCAGCTTTAGCTGCTACCAGGCTGGCTTGCCACCCTGCCTGACTTCGGGTGCGACGGTCGATATCGGCAAGGAAAACCTTCATACCGTATACAAGGGGTTCAAGAGTCGCGCGAATCTCACCTGGCACATCTGGCCGGATGTGCTCACTTACTACACGTGGTCACAGGGCTTTCGTGCCGGCGCCTTCAACCGCAGCTTTGCCTGCTATCTTCCGGACCCCACCAGCGGTGTGCCGCGGTACTGCTCGCCGCTGCCGTACACGTCCGATAATTTGACCAATAACGAGTTCGGCTGGAAGACGGAATTCCTTGACCACCGCCTGCAGTGGAACGGGGCGATATACAAGGAAGACTGGAAGAATGTGCAGGTCTCCTTCTTCGATCCGGGCGTCCTGGGGAATGTAGGCTTCAACGCCAATGGACCGGACTACCGCATTCGCGGCGTGGAGACTTCGGTCATCGGGGTGCTCGCCCACGGCCTCACGGCTCAGGGCGGCGCCTCCTGGAACAGCAGTGAGCAGACCAATTCCCCTTTCCTGATCGCCAATAATCCCGCGCTTCTTGCGAATCCGGCGACCGCGGGAGAGTACGGAAAGCCGATCCTCAACATTCTGAATCCGTACGGCCCTCCGGGCAGCCCGAGCAGCTTTGCGCCACCGTTTCAGTTCAATGCGCGGCTGCGCTATCAGTGGGTGATGAACTCGTTGAACCCGTTCGTGCAGGCGGGCGTGACCCACACCGCACATTCGTTCACTCAATCCGGCAGCAACCCGGTGCTGTCTGCAGGCTCGAGCATAAGCACCAATCAGCTCAGGTTCGAGAATCCCCCGTACACCCTCTACGACGTGTCCTGTGGCGTCACCAAGCAGGCCTGGTCGGTGGAGTTGTATGCGCTGAACCTCACCAACGTGATCAAGAGCACGTTCACGTCGGACGCGCAATTCTCATTGCAGGAGAACATCACGAGACCGCGCGTACTGGGGGTCAAGATCGGGTACAAACTCTGATCCCGGCTGCGCGGAAGACCGACGAAGAGAGCACCATGGGCCGGCGTATCGACCGCGGGCGCAAGCGAGGCACGGAGCAAAATGCGCCGCGCAAGGTGGCGCTGGTCGCCAACTGCCTCCTGAACCAGAACGCCAAGGTTTGCCAAGGCGCCCACTACCCGGGTCTCGTGAGCCCGGTCGTGGAGGCGCTGCGTAAGCGGGGATACGTGCTGCAGCAGCTGCCCTGTCCCGAACTGGCTTTCGCCGGTGTGCGGCGTTGGTGGGCCGTCTATGAGCAGTACGACACTCCCGCCTATCGCACCCACTGTCGGCGCCTGGCACAGGCAATCGCGCCGCTGATCGAGGGGTATCTGCGCCGGGGCGACGAAGTGATCCTGATCGGTCTGGACGGCAGCCCCTCGACTGGCGTGCGCTTTACCTCCAGCAAACCCGATTGGGGCGGGCGGCCGAATCGGCCCGAAGATGACTGGGAGATCCAGCCACGCCGGGGCGTCTGGATTGAGGAACTGGAGGCAGAGCTGGCGCGCCGGGGCTTGCCACCGCTGCCGGCCACGGGCTGGGCCCTGGACATGGGCCGCTTCGACGAGGCCGGCGCGCGCCGCGACCTGGAGCAGTTCCTGGACAGTCGCGAGACCACGGAGGGCTCGCGCGATGACGGACCGGTGGCGCCGTGAACGGCGATGCGCGCGGCTGGCGCATGGCACTGGTGCCCGACGCACTGATCAATCCGCCAGAGCAGGCCCGCACGGCGCTACCCGACGTGCTCGGCGTGCTGGAGGCCGGCGGCTACGGCGTGCTGCAGCTGCCGCCGAAGGGCGGGCACGGCCTGCTGCTGGCGGTGATCGCCGATCAGGTCGCCGAGTACACGCACCACGGCTATGCGGTAGTGGCCGTCGGGGTACGCGGTGAGCCGGGAGAGGGGCTGCACTGGCGCCGACTGGCTCCGCTGCTGCGACATCGGGGCGTGGCACTCCCACCTCGCTACCTCGTCTGCCCGGAGGTCGACGCCGTGGCCGAGGGTCAGCGGTTCGCCGCCTTCCTGGCCGGCTACGATCTGCCGGCAGAGGAGCAGCGCCGCTGGCGCGTATAGCGGCCTCCGTGCCGCTCAATCATCCGAATGCAGAGGGAACATGTGAGCGCCATGACATGCGGTGAGGCCGTGATGAGGCTGCTCGCGGCCTACGAGGTGGATACCGTGTTCGGCATGGCCGGTACGATGACTCTGGAGCTGTACCGCGGCATCGCGCGTACCGGGATCCGCCACGTGCAGTGTCGCAACGAGCAGGGCGCCAGCTTCATGGCCGACGGCTACGCGCGCGCGACCGGCAAGCCAGGAGTCTGCACGATCATTGGCGGGCCTGGCGTCACCAACGCGGCGACCGGCATCGCGCAGGCTTACTGCGATTCGCAACCCATGCTCGTACTGTCCGGGGCGTCTCCCGCCCCAACGCAGGGGAAAGGCTGGGGAGCGATCCACGAGCTCGCTGATCAGGCGGCGGTCACGGCCGGGTTCACCGCGTTCAGCGCCATGGTCCGATATCCGGACGAGCTGCCGGAATTGATTGCGCGTGCCTATGCTGTGTTTCGCGGCAGCCGGCCGCGCCCGGTACACCTGTCGCTGCCTCGGGACGTCCTCCCGGCGCCCGTCGAGGCGCAGTGGAAGACGCGGCGCGCACCGTCCTTGCCGATGCCCGATCCGGCCGCGATCGATGAGGCCGCGGATCGCCTCGCGCGGGCCAAGCGCCCGCTGATCCTCGTCGGGGGCGGCGCCGTCGGCACGCGCAAGCCACTGACCGACATCGCGGAGCGCATCGGAGCGCCGGTTCTCGCCAGCAATGCGGGCAAGGGAATATTGCCGGATTCCCACCCGTTGTCGCTGGGCTGCTCGGTCCTGCAGGAAGCGACCAAGCAGGCACTCGCCGACGCCGATGTCGTGCTGCTGGTGGGCTCGGAAGTCGCGGCAGGCGACCACTTCCTGGCGAAACTCGAAATAGCGGGGGACATCATCCGGATCGACATCGACCCCACGGAACTGACATCGATGTATTCGGCGGCGGTGCCGATCCAGGCCGACGCCCGTGCCGCCATGCTCGCCCTGGCGTCGGCGCTCGCCAGCCGCAAGCCGGCCGCACAGCGCTCGCAGGGCGAGAGCCGGGTCCGGGAGATCCTCGCGCGCAATGCCGCGAAAATGACCAGCCTCGAAAGGCTGCACGCGCGCGTCTGGAAGATCCTGCGTCCGGCCCTGCCGGCGGACGCCATCGTGATGGGCGACGCCACGCAGATTGTCTATACCGGTACCTTCGCCATGCCGATGGAAATGGAGCGCTGCTGGTACTACTCCGGCAACTATTGCGCCCTCGGTCCGGCGCTGCCGATGGCAATTGGTGCCAAGATCGGCGCGCCGCATCGGCCGGTGATCGCCGTCGCGGGCGACGGCGGAATCATGTTCACGGTCAGCGAGCTGGCAACGGCGGCAGAGGAACGCCTCGCGCTTCCGGTCATCGTTTGGAACAACGATGCCTTGCAGGCGATCGTGGAGGGGATGGACGAGCGGCACATTCCGCGAATCGGCGTGGAGCCGAGGAGCCCGGACTTCCTGCGACTGGCGGAGAGCCTCGGCTGTCACGCCACGCGCGCCGCGAGCGCCGAGCACCTGACGCAATCCGTGCGCGAGGCGCTCATCGCGGATCGTCCGACCCTGATCGAGGTTCGACAGGACAGCCTCTGGCTGTCGCTCTAGCCGGCGCCGGCTGCACGTCAAGCTTCCGTCGGGCGCCGGGACTCAGCCCGGATGCAGCGCGCGGGGACGTCGTACCGGGTTCTGGTCGTTGATCTCGTCGCGCGGCCGGTAGGGCGCCTCGAGGAAGGCCCGCTCCGCCGCATCAAGCCGCAGGCCGAGCGCCTCCACGGCGACGTCGAGGTGAGCCGTCTTCGCGGCACCCACGATCGGAACGTTGTGGTTGGGGCTGCCGGCCACCCAGGACATCGCGACGTGTGCCGCGCTCACGCCCCGGCGCGCGGCGACTTCGCGCACGCGCCGCGCGATCTCGCGATCAATGTCGTCGCCATAGTATTCCTGGTAGAAGTCGTGAGCCGTGCGCGCGGTGGCGGCAGCGCTGCGCGCAAGGAAGCCGCGCGCGAGCGGACTGAAGGTCGTGACGGCGATACCCTGATCCCGGCAGTAGGGGAGCATCTCGCGCTCTTCCTCGCGATACAGCAGGTTGTACTGGCACTGCATGTTCATGAATGGCGTCCACCCGTTCACGGCCGCCACGTGGTTCATCTTCGCGAACTGCCACGTATACATGGTGGACGCGCCGAGATAGCACGCCTTGCCGGCACGGACCGTATCGTGCAGCGCCTCCATGGTCTCCTCGACGGGCGTGTCAGCATCGAAGGCGTGGATCACGTAGAGGTCGACATAGTCGGTGCCTATCCGCTTAAGCGACCGGTCGATCGAGATCGCGATGTGCTCGCGTGACAGACCTCGATCGCTCGGGTCGTCGCTCATCGGGTAGAAGACCTTGGTTGCGAACACCAGCCGCTCGCGTCCGGTCATCTTCAGCAAGTTCCGGCCCACGACCTCCTCATTGCGGCCGGTGGAATACCAGTCGGCCATGTCGAAAAAGTTGATGCCGAGGTCGAGGGCGCGCCGCAGGATCGGAACCGAGTCAGGCTCGTCGAGCACCCAGCTCTTCCAGGCGGAGCTGCCCATCGACATGGTGCCGAGGCAGAGCTGCGACACCTTGAGGTCCGTTTGCCCGAGCTGGATGTACTCCATGCGAGACTCACTCCGCCACGTGGTTTGAGTCCGTGACGATTTTGCATTCTGGCACGGGTCGGGTCACCCGGCGAAAGTGGCTGGAAGGATAACCGATCGCTCCGATCAGTCTGCTCAGTCATACCAGCCGGGAGACTTGATCGCATTCTTGAAGAATGCGGTGCTGTGGCCGATCCAGAGCTGCGCGTTCTTTTCCTTGAGGACCCGCTCGATCAACTCGCGCGAGTTCGGAGTGGCTGTGCTCTTTTTCCTCGTCCGGCATACGGTGCAGCGTCCGCTCCTGCCGTCGCCGAATACGTCGTGATCGCCGTCGAACACCACCGTGCGGGCATGGGCGAGCGCCATGACGCCCGTCGCCGTGAACGAGGTCGCGAGCAGGCCCGTGAGGACGTTACCGAACCCACGTTGCACGCCCGTCCCGGCAGTTCGCCGTGCTGCTCTGTAGGAGCGCCGTTATCCCAAGACAGGGGAAAAACGCCCGAAAGCGACCGCCGAGGTTCGGGCCAAGCCAGCGCCGTCAGCGCCCGCACATCGCCAAAAGCAACAACGATCCCGGCCCGTCTAGGGTCTCGACCTCATTAGAGTCTACTGAATTCAATCCAGGAATGCAGACTTCCCCATGGGCAGGGGCGGGTTTCGTGTGAGCTACATCCAGGGACCGATACGAGTGAACTACAGCTCCAATCAGCTATCGGAGTACCCAGACGGGCGAGCGCGACAGCGCTCCTCATGGATCTGAATGGTATGTCGCGCGTCGCGAGTAGTCTGTATGGGCTATTGGACGACAGCGCTGCCGTCTCACAACCTCGATGACATAGCTAGGCGGTGGTCACACAATCCATGATTCCAGGCGCGGCGATTGGGCTTGTGGTCAAGACCCACCCCAAGATTTCTGAAACGTTCATCCTGGAAGAACTAGGGCTGGAGCGCCAGGGCCTGCAGCTGCACATCTTTTCACTGGGCCAACCCACGGACGCTGTTTCTCACGACGCGAGCCGCACCGTGCGGGCACCGGTTACCTACCTGCCCTCGGCTGGCGTGTCGAACGCAATGCTCGGCGTCAGAGCACGTTCAGTCGCGCCAGGCGGGCTTGCGCATGAATGATTGGCTTGCACCGGTGCGTCGCGTACTCGATCGGTCACCGGAACCGATCAGGTTTTTCTTCCGCGATAACAACGTAGGGCGGGAGGACGAGCGTTTATACGAGATGCTCGATGTGTTCGCGGCGCATGAAATACCGATTGACCTCGGCGTAATTACCGATCTGCTCAGCGACTCCCTTGCCAGGAACCTTCAGGCCCGGCTGGTTGCGAGCAACAGAAGGCTGGCGCTTCATGCGCACAAAGTCATCGGGCGCAGTTTCCCGGCAAGAGCGCGGACCCTGGCGGATCACAAGGCCGCCCGGGAGCCGATTGTCGATGCCACAGCCGGCGAAGGCGCGAGCCTTTGCACCGAGGCGAGCGCAGCCCTGAATTTGATCTCGAGCGATGTCACGGAGCTTGCGGCGGTGGCCAGCGCGGATTCCGCCGGCTCGCCGATACGCGTTCATTGGTGTCGTTACGGGCCGGGCGGGCGGGAGATTCTAGGACGGCGCATCGCGGTGGCAGCCTCGCGTCGTCAGCCGATACAGTTCGTTCTCAATCATGCCAGTATCTTCGGCAGCGAATTGGTGGCGCTTGAGGAGCTGCTTCTCCTGCTGGCCAACCATCACAAAGCGCAATGCCTACTGATGCGTGAGCTGACGGGATCCTCCAGCGCGAACGATGCGGGACAGGACGTCGCCGTCCGTGCTCCGATTCAAGCACCTGAGATCGGGACGGCCACCGCGCGTTGGTGGCCCGAGCGTTTCAGCCGCACCGGCAGGCGGGTTCGTTGGCTGTGGCTCGCGGCCTGTGTGGCCGTCGCGTGCGCAATCGGCTGGTATCGGCTCGCCGACGTCGGACCGAGGTCCCAGTTTCTCACCGCCCGGGTGTTGCGGGGCAGCATTGAGAACACGGTGCTGGCAGCGGGCACGCTTCAGCCGTATGCCTACGTCGATGTCGGGGCGCAAACGTCGGGACAGCTCAAGAGCTTGCACGTGCAGTTGGGCGATAAGGTCAAGAAGGGACAGTTACTGGCGGAAATAGACCCGCTGATCAGCGCCTCGAAAGTGGCCGAGGCAACTGCGACGCTGGCAAATCTTCAGGCTCAATGGGAAGGCAAGAAAGCGCAGTTTGAGCTCGCCCGTCTGCAAAAAGCGCGCAGCGATGACTTAACGCGTCAGGGGGCACAGGCGACTAGCGAGTCGGAAATCGCACAGTCCAATTACAAACTGGCGCACTCCGCACTGCAGGCGCTCGAGGCGCAAATCAAGCAGGCCCGGGCCGAGCTCGAGACCGCGCAGGCCAATCTCGCCTATACACGCATCATCGCTCCCATGGACGGTGAGGTGATATCGATCAGTGCGTTGGAAGGTCAAACGCTGAACGCGACTCAACAGACTCCGACTATCCTGCGCATCGCTCAGCTGGACCCCATGACTGTTTGGGCGCTGGTTCCCGAAGCCGATGTCTCGCGTCTGACGGCGGGGCAGGACGTTTATTTCACCATACTGGGTCGCGGCGAGCGCCGCTGGCACGGCCGGTTGAGGCAAATTCTGCCGTCCCCTCAGGTTATCGGCAACGTTGTTTTCTACAACGCATTGTTCGAGGTCCCGAACCCGCAGCGAGAACTCAAAGTTCAAATGACCGCCCAGGTGTTTTTTGTCCTGGCGCAGGCGAAGGATGCACTGTACGTGCCCCGGTCGGCCTTGGGGAAAACTCACTCGGGGCGAGCCGGCCCTCACACTGTGCGAGTCCTGGGGGACCACGGCAGCATCGAAACCAGGAAGGTAGAGGTTGGTATAACGAATGCCGTCTCCGCTCAGATTCTCTCGGGCTTAAGCGAGGGCGATACCGTCATTATCGGTGCCGCAAGTCTCGCGCCGAACCACAAGGCCGGTTCCCTTCACAGCGTAAAGCCGCCGCGATGAGCCAAGCGTTACTCGAGCTCTGGCAAGTCAGACGGGAATTCCCATCGGGCAACGGGCGCATCACTGTTCTACGGGACATCTGCCTGTCGATTCATGCGGGCGAGTTCCTCGCCGTCATGGGACCGTCCGGTTCCGGTAAATCCACGCTGATGAATGTGCTCGGTTGCCTTGACCGACCCACTGCAGGCAGCTACCGGATCAATGGGATCGACACGGCGCTGTTGGGTGCGGACGCGCTGGCGCAGCTGCGCCGCAATACCTTCGGCTTTATTTTCCAGCGCTACAACCTGATGGCGGACTTGAGTGCCGTCGAGAACGCTGCGATCCCCGCGGTGTATGCCGGGATGCCCCAAGTCAGACGCACCTCGCGGGCGGTCGAGTTACTCAAGCAGCTTGGATTAGGGGATCGCCTGCACCACCGTCCCAGTCAGCTCTCCGGCGGGCAGCAGCAGCGGGTCAGCATAGCGCGCGCCTTGATGAACGGTGCGCCGACGATTCTCGCGGATGAACCGACCGGCGCGCTGGATAGTCACAGCGGGGAGGAGGTTCTGCGAACTCTCCACGAGCTGCATCGCGCCGGGCATACGATTGTCCTGATCACCCATGATGAGCAGATCGCGCAGCATGCGGGGCGAATCATCCGGCTGCATGACGGGCGCATTGTCGCGAATCGGGTGCGCACTGCGGGATCTGTCGCAGCGGGTGTAGTGGTACCCGACAATGTTCCGCCGAATTCGGCGCACCCTCCGGCCCCGGTAGTGTTCGCGGAGGCGCTCAGCATGGCGCTGCGCTCGCTGGTCCACAATCGGTTGCGCACCGCGCTGACCATGCTGGGAATCGTCATCGGCGTCGCATCGGTAGTGGCGATGTTGGCCGTCGGTAATGGCGCAAAGAAAGAGGTGCTGGAACGAATCCAGGCGATGGGAACCGACCTGTTGGACATCAAGCGAGGGTTGGCTGCCGTGCGCGGCTCCAGCAGAGGTGTGGTGACGTTGACTCCCGAGGATCTGCCGCTGCTGAGCACCCTGCCGGGCGTGGTGGCGGCCGTACCCGAGTCGGACGGCATTGCAGTGATCCGCTACGGCAACAAGGATCTCCAGGTACCCGCCGTTGGTACCAGTGAGACGTTTCCCGAGGTCAGAAACTGGCCGTTGCAGAGCGGGACGTTCTTCACCTCCGCTGACGTCACCGGCTACCGTTTGGTGGCAGCGCTTGGCCTCAGCGTGGCGCAGGAGTTGTTCCCCGAGGATGAGAGCCCCCTTGGCAAATACGTCATGATTGGCACGGCGCCTTTCCAAGTAGTCGGCGTCATGAGTTCAAAGGGCGTCTCCAGTCGGGGTTACGACCTGGATTACCAGGTGTGGATCCCCTATACGACGGCCAGCTCGCTGCTGTTTGGACGTCGTTATTTCGAGGATGTCAGCGTCAAAGTCACGAACGCGTCCCTCATGAAGCCGGTTGAGCAATCGATCCATGCAGTGCTGGTCAGGAGTCACGGCGAAGAGGACTTCAACATCCGCAACATGGCGGACCTCATAGATACCGCCAATCAAACGCAAAATACCTTCACCAACCTGCTGGGCGCCGTCGCCGTGATCTCGCTGATCGTCGGCGGAATAGGTGTCATGAACATCACGTTGGTGTCCGTGACCGAGCGCACGCGTGAGATCGGCATTCGGATGGCGGTAGGCGCCCGCAGCTTCGATGTGTTGGTGCAATTCTTGACCGAGGCGGTCGTGGTGTGTGCGATCGGGGGAATAATCGGGGTGGTTCTGGGGGTTGCAGGCGGGCTAGCAACGTCGCAGGCCATGGGGTGGCTCACCGTGATCAGCGCCACACCTTGCGTGCTGGCTTTTGGGTGCGCGTTCCTCACCGGCTTAGTGTTTGGTTTCTTGCCGGCCAGGAAGGCGGCGCGTCTTGACCCGGTGGAGGCGCTCGCGCGGGACTGATCGTGGGCCTGATAACAAACATGCGATGGTGGCTTGTGGCGCTCGTCTTGAGCGGCTGCACCATTCACCCCACCTATGTGAGGCCGCGCGTGGCCATGCCGGCGGGCTGGCATGGCACGCAAGCCCTGGGGAATACGCAGCCGGTATGGCCGGCGCACGACTGGTGGCGGTCATTCGATGACGCTACGTTGAATGAGCTGGAGCAGACAGCGCTCGCGAGCAACCACGACCTGCAGGCCGCGCTGAGTCGCGTGGCCCAGGCCCGCGACATCGCCAGAATAGCCGGAGCCAGTCTCTATCCAACGCTGGACGCCAGCTTGCACGGTAAGCGCGGCCAGAACATCCACAAGTCATCATCCGGGCGTGCCAATGAGGCCCAATTGAATGGCGCCTTCGATCCGGATGTATGGGGAGCGCTGCACGGTGTCAAGCGGGCCGCGCAAGCACAGGCACTGGCCGCGTCCGAGGCCAGCGCCAACACAGCACTGGAGGTGGCCGCGAATGTGGCCAGTTCGTACTTCCAGCTGGCCGCGTTCGACGAGCGTGTTGAGCTGGTCCGCCAAACGATCGAGACGGCGAGCAGAATTGACGTGCTCATCGAGACGCGCTACCGAGCCGGTGCCGTGTCGGATCTGGACGAAGCTCAGTCCAAGACCAGTCTCGCCAATATTCAAGCGGGCCTCCCAGCCCTGGAGCAGGGCCGGGAGCAGACGTTGCACGCCTTGGCGATTCTGCTCGCCAAGAGCCCGGCTGAGCTCACCGTCCAGCCGCGCCGCTTAACCGGGTTTTCCTTTCCCGCCACTTTGCCTGTGGGACTGCCGTCAGAATTGCTGCAGCGTCGGCCGGATGTCCGCCAGGCAGAAGAGAATCTCATCGCGGCGAACGCCGATATCGGCACTGCCCGTGCGAGACTCTTCCCCAGCATAGCGCTCACCGGAGACGGCGGTTACGCCAGCGACCAGTTGAGCACCCTGCTCAGAAATTCCAACAGCACACTCTCTTTTGGTATCCAGATGCTGGCCCCGATTTTTCACGGCGGCGCCCTGCGAGCGGACGTTGACCGCTCCACCGAGCGCTACAATGAACTGCTGCAGGCTTACCATCAAACGGTCCTGGGGGCCTTGCGCGACGTAGAAGACGCCCTGATAGCTCTGCAGAAGCTCAGCGCGCAGGAAGAGTTACTCGATGAAGCCCAGCTGCAAGCGAAACGCGCGTTCAACCTTGCAGAAATACGTTATCGCGGCGGCGCAAGCGACGCCTTCACGATGCTCACTGCTCAGAACACCTGGCTCAACACGCAAAATTCCGTGCTGCAGACGCGCTTTGCGCGGATGAACGCGCTCGTGAGCCTGTACAAGGCGCTTGGTGGCGGTGGTCAAGAGTAGGGGTGGGCGGTGGGCGCAGCATCGCTCATCGGCGACGCCGAGACGGTCCATTGCTTGGAGTTCCAGGTGTCGAGATGCCGGACCTCGGGCGAGAATGGCCGACCCTCCGTGAGTTCGCCACCGTCCACAACCTATCGGCGAATGACCTGACCGACGCATGGATTGCCGCCGCTGTTCGAACGATCGGCACTCACCTTGTGACGTTCGACCGCGGTTTCGTGCGACTACTCGGTCGCAATGAACTCACGGTACTCAGTCCGACGTGAACGCAGGGGTCATAGGCCGGCCGTGATTGAAGATCCCGCGGGTCGGCTCCCATCGCACGCTGAGTACCCTCACAGCAGGCTTTGTGCGGTGCTACGACGTGATACGTGCTGAGCGCCCTCACTCCATAAGGACGCTAACCGCGGCGACGCTGCCTTATCGCGGTGCGATGATCGCATCGACCTGCTCGCGCGCGGCGTGGGGACTTCACACCGTCGCCGCGAGCTCGATGGACGCAGCGGCTCTCATCCCGTGACAGGGCAGCAGCGAGCGCGAAGAGGGGGACCGCTTTCTGGGTGATTTCCTGCAAAAGCCGTACACGAGCCGGGGTGATTACTTCCAGGAAGTCCGCCGGTCCTCGAAAGATAGATTCAGGCCTGGCGCCGGCCTTTCGTCACGGTCCAGCTTACGAGCGTTAGCCCGCATGCGGGAAAAGAAACGATCCAGCGACTCGATGCCGATTCGGATCTTACGTTCTCGGCTTAGGCTCATGCGTTTCGAGGTACTGCCTGACTTCGGCCTCGAAACGCTTTTCCGTGCTTTCATAGGATTCAAACTCCACAGGTTCCACTTTTCCCAGGTAATGGCGATGGTGATATGCGCACTTGCGCCCCCGGGCTTGCGTCGGGCTACTGATTGGGGGCGTTTCCAGAAGAATGTGGCCGGCTCGAGCGTGTAACACTCTAGAAGGGACATTAAATATTAGTGTTATCACACTGATAAATAAAATAATGGCTCTCCGGGTTGGAGCCGGATCACCAAGTAAGTACCGGTTCTAACAGAGGAATTTCCGCGGTCGCTCGTAAACTTACCCCTTTCATACCCCGGAATTCACGCGCTGCGACGAGACAGCTCGGGACGCCCTGAACGGTGTTGTGGTAAAGTGAATATGAGAGATCGCTTTACCCAGGGGATTCGATGAACTCAACCGTCAAACTCAGCAGCAAGTATCAAGTGGTCATTCCGCAGGCTGCCCGCGAAGCGCTCGGCCTTGAAGTCGGCGATGAGCTGTTGGTGCTCTGCAAGAGCGATCGCGTCGTCATGATGCCCAAGCCGAAGAAGTTCTCTCGACGCACCGCGGGCCTGCATCGCGAGGTCTGGGAGGGGGCGCGCGCATACCTGAAAGACGAGCGGGGAAGCTGGTGACGCCGCAGGCGCTTCGTGGGCATCGCAGGGTCCTGATCGACAGCAGCGTCTGGATTTACCATTTTGAGCAGCATGCTGAATTTGGAGTGGCGGCAGGTCGGGCCGTCGAGGCCTTGGAAGAGGGTGCCTTCCGAGGCGTTACCTCGGAGCTGACACTGCTGGAATTGACCGTCCGGCCATTGCAATTGGGTCGCCAGGACGTGGCAGACGAGTACGAACTGCTGCTGAGCTATTTTCCAAACTTAGAACTGGAGCCGGTCACCAGAGAAATCTTACTGGATGCCGCTGCCTTGCGCGCTCGTCACCGCCTGCGGACACCGGACGCGATACTGCTGGCGACAGGAATTCGTACGGGTGCTACCGCAGCAATTACAAATGACGACGGCTGGCGAGTCTGCGAGCCGTCGGGCATCAAGTCCATCCTGCTGTCAGACCTGAGCTAACTTTCAAATGACCCTTCTGCCACCAGCGTTCCGTTCACCGACTACCCGGTTCACCAACATGTTGGCGAACCAGCAGGCCGTCGCTGACGACGGTGTTGGAATGGAGCACGCTCCCGAGCATTACGCGAGCGAAGGCTTCGGGCTGAGCAGCATGCGTCAGCGCGCGGGTGGGATCGACCGAGAGTGGGAGATACAGAGCTGTCCGGGCGCTCGATGACGCGCTGGCCCACGCGCGGCCACGGACCAACCAGCGCTGAGCACCGGGCTCACACTTCCGCACATCGAGGATGTGATTTCGCGTGAACTTCCGGCGCCGGTCAGGCCCGCAAAGCCGTCGTTGGTGACAGGCAGGATAGGGTTGCAGGCGTTGTTTTGCGCCGGCCAAAGCGCGAGGGACACGGTTTAAAGGCACGAGCTTGGGCCGCAAAGCCGCGTTGTTCCTTGTCGATGGACGGCTTTCCCGGGTGCAGCCTGGCGGCAGGGCTAACTCGTTGAGTGGAAAAACGGACGAGGCTGAGTGCGTGAGGGGTCTACCCCTGACCATATCCCGCACATCACGGTGTACGGCGCTGTGCCTCGCCGCTCGGTCTTGGGCGTGCTGCTATATACGGCGTGCCACGCAACCGGGCGACTGGCCGCGACTCGGCCCATCCTTCAACATCGGACTCAAGCCACGCCACAGAGTTTTTGCTTAGCTGGCGCCGCTTGGGGAACCTCCCCGCGAGCTCGAGTCGATAGATCGTCATCCGCGACAGCCCGGTGAGCTGTCAAGTTACCGTCTGGGACCGAGTGGTCACATATCTTATTGATTCTTAATGAATACGAGACGAGATGAGAGCGTGCTGAGACGACCTGAGACGCGCTGATTAGGTGCGTAATGGCCTGCGGGTTGGCTCCCCGGGTTGGAATCGAACCAACGACCAACGGATTAACAGTCCGATGCTCTACCGCTGAGCTACCGGGGAACAGGCGGGACTCGCGAAGGGCGCGAATTCTCAGGCAACGGCGTCGGCGGAGTCAAGGAAACCCCTCTCACCGCGAAGGGCTGCGCGCCAGCAGCCGGCCGTAGGCGAGGGCGTTGATCGCGAGCAGCAGGCCGGCCAGGACCCACTGCACGCGCCACGTCAATGCCGGCGGATAAAGCACCGCGACCAGGTAATGGGCCAGGAATCCGCCCCGATAACCGGCCTCTCCGCCGAGGTAGCGCAGGTGGTTCTCCAGCGGTGTGAGCGGGCAGATCGCGCCCGAGACCTCCACCCAGCATCCCCAGGCGAGCGCGGGCAGGTGCAGCAGCGCGATCCAGCGCCAGCGCCAGGTGAGAAAGCCGCCGAAAATGACGAACGTCGTGAACGTGAAGTGGACGACGACCACAGCATCGGCGAGCAGCGACCAGATCATTGGCCGCCGTGTGAGCGCTTCAGGCAGCGTCGACGCGCGCAATGAGAAGGCGCGCGATACGGTCCAGCGCCTTCTCGAGCGTCGGCATGCCGCAGGCAAACGACAGGCGCACGTGGCCGGGCGCGCCGAAGCCCGAGCCGGGAACCACCGCGACGCCGGCTTCGTTCAGGAGCAGCTCCGCGAACTCGCCGTCGTCGCGACAGCCCAGCGCGCCGATGGCGCGCGAGGCGTCCGCAAACGCGTAGAAGGTGCCCGAGCCAGGCAGGCAGCTCACGCCCGGCAGTGAATTGAGGGCTCGCACCACGTAGTCGCGGCGCTGCTTGAACTCCTCGGTCATCCGCGTGACGCAGGTCTGATCTGCGTTGAGCGCGGTGGTGGCGGCCTTCTGCGAGATGCTGCAGGCATTGGAGGTCGACTGCCCCTGGATGGTGCTCATGGCGGTGATGATTTCCTTCGGCCCGCCGCAGTAACCGAGCCGCCAGCCGGTCATGGCGTAGGCCTTGGAGACGCCGTTGATCGTCACCGTGCGGTGGTAGAGCTCCGGGACCGCCGTCACGAGACTGCAGAACGGCTCCGGCTCCCAGTAGATCTTCTCGTACATGTCGTCGGTGCCGATGAGAATGCGCGGATGCTCGAGCAGCACTTCCCCGAGCCCGCGCAGCTCGGCGTGCGTGTACGCCGCGCCGGTGGGGTTGCAGGGGCTGTTGAGCAGCAGCAGCCGGGTCTGCGGGGTGATGGCCGCGGCCAGCTGGCGCGGGGTGATCTTGTACCCCTGTGCCATCCCGGCGAACGGCATCACCGGCAGTCCGTCCGCCAGCAGCACCATGTCCGGATACGACACCCAGTAGGGAGCCGGAATGATGGCCTCATCGCCCGGATCGATCACCGCCATCGCGAGGTTGTAGAGGATCTGCTTGGCGCCAGCGGAAACCAGGATCTGCGAGCGCTCGTAGGTGAGCGCGTTGTCGCGCTCGAATTTCGCGATGATCGCGTCCTTGAGCTCATCGATCCCCTCGACGTTGGTATAACGGGTGAAGCCGCCCTGGATCGCATCCTTGCCCGCCTGCGCAATGTGCGCGGGCGTGGCGAAGTCGGGCTCGCCCGCGCCCAGGCTGATCACGTCCTTGCCCTGCTCGCGCAGACGCGCAGCCCGGGCGGTTACGGCGAGGGTCGGCGAGGGCTTGACGCGCTGGACGCGACGTGCGACGGGCAAGGGCACTGAATTTCCTGCATTTCGCTTGAGATCGGACAGTCCCGCTATATTAAGAGATTGTGTCCGCCCCGGCCATCGACAATACATCCGTCGTGGAACAGCAGCCTTTCAAGCTCGAAGCCGATTACGCCCCCGCGGGCGATCAGCCCCAGGCCATCGAGAAGCTCGTCGAAGGGCTCACCGAGGGGCTCGCGCACCAGACGCTGCTCGGAGTCACGGGAAGCGGCAAGACCTACGCAGCGGCCTGTGTGATCCAGCGGGTGCAGCGCCCCACCATGGTACTGGCGCATAACAAGACGCTCGCCGCGCAGCTGTACGGGGAGTTCCGGGAGTTCTTTCCGCACAATGCGGTGGAGTATTTCGTCTCCTACTACGACTACTATCAGCCCGAGGCCTACGTACCCTCCTCGGACACGTACATCGAGAAGGACGCCTCGGTCAATGAGCACATCGAGCAGATGCGGCTCTCGGCGACCAAGGCGCTGCTCGAGCGCTCGGATTCGATCATCGTCGCGACCGTGTCCTCGATCTACGGCCTGGGCGATCCGCAGGCCTACCTCGCCATGGTGCTGCACCTGAAGCGCGGCGACCGCCTCGAGCAGCGAGCGCTGCTGCGGCGCCTCGCCGACATGCAGTACACGCGCAATGAGCTCGATCTCACCCAGGGCACCTACCGGGTGCGCGGGGATGTCATCGACATCTTTCCGGCCGAGTCCGAGCGCGAGGCGGTGCGGGTCGAGCTGTTCGATGACAGCATCGATTCGATCACGCTGTTCGATCCGCTCACCGGGGCGATCGCCCGCAAGGTGCCGCGGTTCACCGTCTACCCCGGCACTCATTACGTGACGCCACGCGAGCGGCTGGTGGGCGCGGTGGACCAGATTCGCGAAGACCTGCGCCTGCGCCTGAAGGCGCTGCGCGATGCGGGACGGCTGCTGGAAGCGCAGCGGCTCGAGCAGCGCACCCGCTTCGACATGGAGATGATCCAGGAGGTCGGCTACTGCGCCGGCATCGAGAATTACTCGCGCTATCTGTCGGGGCGCGCGCCGGGGGAGCCGCCGCCGTGCCTGTTCGACTACCTGCCGCGCAACGCGCTGCTGTTCGTCGATGAGAGCCACCAGACCATCCCGCAGCTCGGGGCGATGTACCGCGGGGATCGTTCACGCAAGGAGGTGCTGGTCGAGTACGGGTTCCGGCTGCCCTCGGCGCTCGACAACCGGCCGCTGAAGTTCGAGGAGTGGGAGCAGCTCGCGCCGCAGATGATTTTCGTCTCCGCGACGCCCGGCGGCTACGAGGCCAAGCGTTCCTCGCAGGTGGTCGAGCAGCTGGTGCGTCCCACCGGTCTGGTCGATCCGCAGGTCGAAGTGCGCCCCGCCGCCACGCAGGTGGACGACGTGCTGTCGGAAATCGGGCGCTGCGCCGCGCGCGCTGAGCGGGTGCTGATCACCACGCTCACCAAGCGCATGGCGGAGGATCTGACCGATTATCTGAATGAGCACGACGTGCGCGTGCGCTATCTGCACGCCGACATCGAGACCGTGGAGCGCACCGAGATCATCCGCGATCTGCGCCTGGGCAAGTTCGACGTGCTGGTGGGCATCAACCTGTTGCGCGAGGGACTGGACATGCCGGAGGTGGCGCTGGTGGCGATCCTGGATGCCGACAAGGAGGGCTTCCTGCGCTCGGACAACTCCCTCATCCAGACCATCGGGCGCGCCGCCCGCCATATCAACGGGCGCGCCATTCTCTACGCGGACCGCACCACCGGCTCGATGCAGCGCGCGATCGATGAGACCAACCGCCGCCGCCGCAGGCAGCTCGAGTACAACGCGACCCATGGCATTACCCCGCGGGGCATCCACAAGGGCGTCACCGACATCATGGAAGGGGCACGTTCGGAAGCGCCGGCGCCGGGGCGCAAGCGCGGCACCCGGCCCGTCCCCGCGGACCTGCGCCCCGAAGTGCTGGTGAAGGAGATCAAGAAGCTCGAGGCCGAGATGTTCAGGAAGGCGCGCAACCTCGAGTTCGAGGAGGCGGCATCGCTGCGCGATGAGATCGAGCGCCTCAAGCAGCTGGAGCTCGGATTGCCGGTTCCCTTGATGCAAGCGTAAGTGCTTGGAATGTCACGTAATAGCTTGCTTCGATCGCCTCTCTCTTGTATCGTTCGCGCCCCTCAACGCAGGAAGGGCCTTCAGGCGCGTAGCTCAGTGGTAGAGCATCACCTTGACATGGTGGTGGTCGGTGGTTCGATCCCACTCGCGCCTACCAGATGAGTGAAGAGGGCGTTCCCGACAGTGCAGAAGCGGGAGCGCCCTCTTTTTTGGCGCGCGCCCAAGCGGCATGAGTCCCGAGTACGACTGGAATTTTCCGCTATGCCCGTTGTCACCTTGCCCGATGGCAGTGAGCGCCGCTTCGACCACCCGGTGACCGTGGACGAGGTCGCGGGCGGCATCGGCGCGGGACTGCGCAAGGCGGCGCTCGCCGCGCGCGTGAACGGCAAGCTGGTCGACACCTCCTACGTCATTGCCGAGGACGCCACTCTCGCCATCGTGACCGACAAGGACGCGGAAGGGCTCGAGGTCATCCGCCACTCCACGGCGCACCTGCTGGCGCAAGCGGTGAAGGAGCTGTTCCCGGAGGCGCAGGTGACCATCGGCCCGGTCATCGAGGACGGCTTCTATTACGACTTTGCTTACCAGCGTCCCTTCACCCCGGAGGATCTGGCGGCCATTGAAGCGAAGATGACCGAGCTCGCCGCGGCGGACCAGAAGGTCACCCGGCGCGTCCTGGCGCGCGATGAGGCGGTGAGGTTTTTCAAGAGCCTCGGTGAGATCTACAAGGCCGAGATCATCGCCAGCATTCCGGACAAGGAGCAGATCAGCCTCTACGGGCAGGGCAACTGGGTCGATCTGTGCCGCGGGCCGCACGTGCCCTCCACGGGGAAGCTCAAGGCGTTCAAGCTCACCAAGGTCGCGGGAGCTTACTGGCGCGGGGATTCGCGCAACGAGATGCTGCAGCGCATTTACGGCACCGCCTGGCCCGACAAGAAGCAGCTCGATCAGTACCTGCAGCGGCTCGAGGAGGCCGAGAAGCGCGATCACCGGCGCATCGGCAAGGATCTCGACCTGTTCCACCTGCAGGAAGAGGCGCCGGGCGCGGTGTTCTGGCACCCGCGGGGCTGGACGGTGTTCCAGTCACTCATCAGGTATATGCGCGAGCGCCAGCACGCCGCCGGCTACGAGGAAGTGAGCGCGCCGGAACTCATGGATGTGACCCTGTGGGCTCAGTCCGGGCACCTGGAGAAGTTCGGCGAGAACATGTTTCTCACTCAGACCCCCGATCAGCGGCGCTACGCGATCAAGCCCATGAACTGCCCCGGGCACGTGCAGATCTTCAAGCACGGCCTGCGCAGCTACCGCGAACTGCCCGTGCGGCTTGCGGAGTTCGGCAAGGTGCACCGCTACGAGCCCTCGGGCGCCCTGCACGGACTGATGCGCGTAAGGGCTTTCACCCAGGACGACGGCCACGTGTTCATCACCGAGGATCAGATCACCTCCGAGTCGGTGGCCATCACGAAACTCATCCTGGACATCTACCGCGACTTCGGTTTCGAGGACGTACGCATCAAGTACGCCGATCGCCCGCCCAAGCGGGTCGGGAGCGACGACATCTGGGACCGCGCGGAGGCGGCGCTCAAGGCGGCCTCCGCCGCCGCGGGCATCGAGTACACCCTGAACCGCGGGGAGGGCGCCTTCTACGGGCCGAAGCTCGAGTTCGTGCTCCGGGATGCCATCGGGCGCGACTGGCAGTGCGGCACGCTGCAGGTGGACCTGAACATGCCCGAGCGGCTCGGGGCATACTACATCGATGAGCACAGCGCCAAGCGCACGCCGGTGATGCTGCACCGGGCGATTTTCGGCTCGCTGGAGCGCTTCTTCGCGATTCTGCTCGAGCATCACGCGGGGAAACTGCCCGCGTGGCTGTCGCCCGTACAGGCGGTCGTGCTCAGCATTACCGACCGGCAGGATGAATATGTCCGTCGCGTCACGGAAACCCTGAAAAATCAGGGTTTTCGGGTAGAGTTCGACTTGCGCAACGAGAAGGTCGGCTTTAAGATTCGCGACCATACGCTGAGGCGTGTTCCGTATCTCCTGGTGGCGGGCGACAAGGAAGTGGCCGCTAATCTGTTGTCAGTGCGCTCACGAAGCGGCAAGGACCTGGGCACGATGGTCCCGGAGACGTTCGCCGAACGGCTCCGTGTCGAGCTCGAAAGCCGCGGGCGCGAGGTAGTGGAGGGTTGAGGAATCGCTAGTGCAATAAAGCGGGTGCGGCGCAATGAAGAGATCAACGCGCCGCAACTGCGTGTGATCGCGGCCGATGGGTCGCAAGCCGGAGTGATGTCCCGCTACGACGCGCTGCAGATGGCGTCCGCCGCTGAGCTTGATCTGGTCGAGGTGTCGCCGACCGCCGAACCACCGGTGGTGCGCATCATGGATTACGGGAAGTTCCTGTTCGAGCAGAACAAGAAAGCCCACTCCGCGAAGCGCAAGCAGAAGCAGATCCAGGTCAAGGAAGTGAAGTTTCGGCCCGGCACGGGGGAGGCGGACTACCAGATCAAGCTGCGTAATCTGACGCGCTTCCTGACCGAGGGCGACAAGGCCAAGGTGACCCTGAGGTTCCGTGGCCGTGAGATGGTGCACCAGGACATCGGGCGCAAGCTCCTTGATCGGGTCTCGGGCGACCTGGCCCCGCATGCGGTGGTCGAGCAGAACCCGCTCATGGAAGGCAAGCAGATGGTCATGGTGTTTGCACCGAAAAAGAAGTAACGCTCACGCAGGCCGCAAGGCCTGCGGAGCGTTCGCCCGCAGCGGCTGCGCGAGCAGCCAGCGAACGGGGCTACACAACAGGAGTGATACGATGCCCAAGTTGAAAACCAACCGGGCCGCGGCCAAGCGCTTTCGCAGGACGGCGAAGGGCTTCAAGGGGTACGCGGCCAACCGTCGCCACAATCTCGGCCACAAGGACCGCAAGGTCAAACGCCAGGCGCGCTCCGGCGGCTCGAGTCTCGTGCACGACAGCGATGTCGGCCGTCTCGAGCGGCTCCTCCCCAATCACTAAGTAAGCGGCACCACCATGGCACGAGTGAAGCGTGGCGTGACGGCCGGACGGCGTCACAAGAAAGTTCTCGGCAAGGCGAAGGGCTACTACAACGCCCGGCGCAAGGTCTATCGCGCGGCCAAGCAGGCCGTCATCAAGGCAGGCCAGTACGCGTACCGCGACCGGCGGCAGAACAAGCGTGAGTTCCGCGCCCTGTGGATCACGCGCATCAACGCCGCGGCGCGCCTGTACGGGCTCTCCTACAGCCGCATCATCAACGGCCTGAACAGGGCCGGAGTCGAGATCGACCGCAAGGTGCTCGCGGACATCGCGGTGCACGACACCGCGGCATTCGGCGCGATCGCGCAGCAGGCAAAGAGCGCTCTCGGCATCGGCTGACCGGAGGGGGGGTCGGTCTTGGCAGACCTGGCGGTCATTACCCGGCAGGCGCTCGACGAGGTGGCCGCGTGCGGCGATCTCGCGGCGCTCGAGGACGCGCGCGTGCGCTGGCTGGGCAAGAAGGGGCGCATCACCGAGCTTCTGAAATCGGCGGGCAAGCTGGTTGCGAGCGCAGGCCCCGAGGCTGTGGCACGGGTGCAAAAGGCGCGCGCTGACCTGGAAGTGGCAATCGTGGCGCGGCGCGCCGAGATCAGCCGCGCCGACATCGAAAGGAAGCTGGTCGCCGAGCGCATGGACGTGACGCTGCCGGGCCGGGGCGAGGAGCCGGGCGGACTGCATCCGGTGACCAAGACGCGCCTGCGCATCGAGACCCTGTTCCGCCAAGCCGGCTTCGATGTCGCCTCGGGACCTGAGATCGAGGACGACTTTCACAACTTCGGTGCGCTCAACATCCCGCCCGATCATCCGGCGCGGGCGATGCACGACACGTTCTACTTTCCCGACGGGCGGCTGCTGCGCACCCACACCTCGCCGGTGCAGATCCGCGCGCTGCTCGAGCACGGGGCGCCGCTCGCCCTGATCGCGCCGGGCCGCGTCTATCGGTGCGACTCGGACATGACCCACTCGCCGATGTTTCATCAGCTCGAGGGTCTGGCGGTGGGCGAGAACGTCAGCTTCGCCAACATGAAGGCGGTGCTGCACGGCTTTCTGCAGGCCTTCTTCGAACGCGACCTCGCCATGCGGCTGCGCCCCTCGTACTTCCCGTTCACCGAGCCGTCCGCGGAAGTGGACATGTCGTGCGTGTTCTGTGACGGCAAGGGCTGTCGCACCTGCAAGCACAGCGGCTGGCTGGAGATCTCCGGCTGCGGCATGGTGCACCCGAACGTGCTGCACGCGAGCGGTGTCGACCCCGAGCGCTACACCGGCTACGCCTTCGGTGCCGGCATCGATCGCCTCGCAATGCTGCGTTATGGCGTGAACGACCTGCGGCTGTTCTTCGAGAACGATCTGCGGTTCCTCAGGCAGTTCCGGGCGTTCGGCGCATGAAGGTCCCGTACTCCTGGCTCGCCGAGTGGGTGAAGGTGCCGTGGCCGGCGCCCGAGCTCGGCTCACGCCTCACCATGGCCGGGATCGAGCTCGAAGCGCTCGGCGCCGCGGCGCCGCCCTTCACAGGCGTGGTGGTCGCGCAGATCGTGAGCACCGAGCCTCACCCGCAGGCGGATAAGCTGCAGGTGTGCCGCGTGTCGACCGGCAGCGGTGCGCCGCTGCAGATCGTGTGCGGTGCCGGCAATGCGCGCGCCGGCCTCAGAAGTGCGCTCGCGCTGGTGGGCGCGCAGTTGCCGGGCGACCTCACCATCAAGGCGGCGAAGCTGCGCGGGGTGGAGTCCCAGGGCATGCTGGCCTCCGCGAAGGAGCTCGGCCTGGCGGACGCCTCGGCCGGGATCCTGGAGCTGCCGCAGGATGCCCCGCTCGGCCGAGCGCTGCGCGAGTACCTGGCGCTCGACGAGCCCGTGCTCGATCTGAATGTCACCCCCAATCGCGGCGATGCCATGTCGGTCATCGGCATCGCCCGCGAGGTGGCAGCGCTTGCCGGCACCAAAGTCTCAGGCCCGGCGATCGGCAGCGTGCCCGCCGGGCATGCGGACCGGCTGGCGGTGCACCTCGAAGCGCCCGCGGCGTGCCCACGGTTCGCGGGCTGTATCCTGCGCGGCGTCAACAATCGCGCCGAAGCGCCGCTGTGGATGCGCGAGCGGTTGCGGCGCGCGGGTGTGCGCGCCATCAGCCCGGTGGTGGATGTCACGAACTATGTGATGCTCGAGCTGGGACAGCCCATGCACGCCTACGATCTGAAGAAGCTCCGGGGCGACATCCGGGTGCGTCTGGCGCGCTCCGCTGAGCCGGTCACACTCCTCGATGGCAATACCGTCAGCGCGGCAGCCGATGTACTCCTGATCACCGACGGGGACGGCGCGGTGGGACTGGCGGGCATCATGGGGGGCTTGCGCACCGCGGTGAGTGAGGAGACCACGGAGGTGTTCCTGGAGTCCGCGTACTTCGCACCCGATGGGATCCTCGGGCGCGCGCGCCGCCTGGGCCTGCAGACCGATGCCAGCCAGCGCTTTGAGCGCGGCGTCGATCCGACCCAGCAGAGCCGCGCCATCGAGCGCGCGCTTGCGTTGCTCACCCCGGTGGCCGGGGGCACCGCAGGCCCCGTCGAAGTGACGCAATCCGCGCCCCACCTGCCGCGGCGTCCCGCCGTGCCGTTGCGGGCAAAGCAACTGACGCGTCTGCTGGGAGTGGAGCTGCCCGCGGAGCGCATCGAGGCGACGCTTGCGGGCCTGCAGATGCAGGTGACGCGCAGCGCGGGCGGCTGGCAGGTCACGCCCCCCGCGCACCGCTTCGATATCGAGATCGAGGCGGATCTGATCGAGGAGGTCGCCCGCGTGGTGGGCTTCGAGGCCATCCCGGAGAGCGCTGCGCGGGTGCCACAGGGCTTTCGCAGCCTGCCCGAGGAGCACCCGCCCGAGGCGGCGGTGCTCGGCATGCTCGCGGCGCGCGGCTACGAAGAAGCGATCACGCTCGCCTTCGTCGATCCGCAGCTGCAGGAGCGGCTATTCCCCGGGCGAGTGGCCCTGGCCCTTTCGAATCCGATCGCGAGCGACCTGTCCGTCATGCGCGTGTCGCTGTGGCCGGGGCTGCTGCGTGCAGCGCTTGAGAATCAGCGCCGCCAGGCCGATCGCACCCGGCTGTTCGAGCACGGCACGCGCTTCGAGGTCGGGGGCGGCACGCGTGAGATCGACACGCTCGCGGGGCTGGCGTGCGGCGCACGCTTGCCCGAGCAGTGGGGCGTGCCGAAGGAGATGCGCGCCGCGGCGGACTTCTACGACGTGAAGGGTGATCTCGCGGCGCTGTTCGCGGCGACGGGAGCGCCGCAGTCGTTCAGGTTCGAGCCGGGCTCGCAGCCGGCGCTGCACCCAGGCCGCACGGCGCGGGTGCTGCGGTGCGGTCAGGAAGTGGGTTGGCTCGGGGAATTGCACCCGACGCTGGTACAGGCCCTGGATTTTACGGATCCGCCGATTCTGTTCGAGCTGGACTTCGACGCAGCTCTGGCCGTCAAGAGCTCCACTTACGAGGAGATCTCCCGCTTTCCGCAGGTGCGTCGCGACCTCGCCATCGTCGTGGACGAGTCGGTGACTTTAAGTACCCTGGCCGAGCGTGTAACCTTGGCGGCCTCAAGCCTGCTGCGTGATCTCCGCATTTTCGACGTGTACCGGGGCCCTGGCCTCGAAAAAGGTCGAAAAAGTGTTGCTTTGGGCTTGATTTTTCAGGCTATTTCTCGCACTCTTACAGATGACGATGTGGAGCGCCTCGTAGGCTCCGTGATTGCGGATCTGCGCGAGAACTTGAACGCGAGAATTCGAGAATAACGAAATGGCCCTGACAAAAGCGGAGATGGCCGAGGCGTTGTTCAACCAGCTCGGGCTCAACAAGCGTGAAGCACGGGAGCTGGTGGATCTGTTCTTCGAGGAAGTCCGTGCGGCGCTGTCCGGCGGGGAACAGGTGAAGCTCTCCGGCTTCGGCAACTTTGACCTCCGCGACAAGAACCAGCGTCCTGGTCGCAATCCCAAGACCGGCCAGGAGATTCCGATCAGCGCGCGCCGCGTGGTGACTTTCCGCCCGGGGCAGAAACTCAAGGCACGGGTCGAAGCCTATGTTGGAGCCAAAGAATAACGCCCAGCTACCGGCGATTCCCGGCAAGCGCTACTTCACCATCGGAGAGGTGAG
>VBNH01000087.1 GCA_005878095.1 Gammaproteobacteria bacterium
CACGTGCTCGCGGCGCTGGGCGGGGATGCGCGCGTTGGTGAACAGCCACTGCAGCTCGCGGGCCCGCGCACGGTCGAAGCCGAGCTTCACGGCCGCCGGCACGCAATGCGCCACCAGGCTCGAGCGCAGCGCGAGTTGCATGTGCAGCAGCGCGTCGAACCGCCGGCCGCGCAGCCGGGCGCGCAGCGCGCGCAGGGCGGCGAGGCTTGTGCGCTTGTCCACGGTGATAAACTCGACGCCCTCGATGAGACTCATGAGGCGCGCTTCGGTCTTGCCGATGATCCAGCTGAGCTGTGTCGCGGGCCACGCCTGCTGTAAGGTGCGCACGATCGGCACCACGTGGCAGGTATCACCGATCGCCGACAGCCTGAGGATGCACACACTGCGCGGCGGTTCGGCGAAGGGCAACATCATGGAGTCAGGTTCGTGAACGGGCGCTGGGCGCTCGGCCCGGAAGTGAAACACGGCGCCCTCGCAGGCGGCGCCATGCTATATGACGCCTCGCGCGTGGGCAATTTGAGTCCCAACTGGTTCGATCCGAAGTACTGGGAGGCGCGCGGCGAGCTCGATGGCGGGGCGCGCGGCCGCGGCACCACCCATTTCGTCAGATCCGCGGGCAAGGATTACGTGCTGCGCCACTACCGGCGCGGCGGGCTGATCGCGCGTGTCTCGGGCGATCGCTACGTCTGGCAGGGCGAGGAGAGCACGCGGCCGTTCGAGGAGTGGCAGCTGACCTACCGTCTGCATCGTGCGGGGCTGCCGGTGCCGGCGCCGCTCGCGGCGCGCTACCGCCACCACGGCCTCACCTACACCGGCGACATCATCACCGAGCGGGTGCCCGTAGTCGGGTCCCTGAGCGAGTGCCTGCGCACCGGGGCGCTGTCGCTGCTCACCTGGATTGCCATCGGCCGCTGCATCCGCAGATTCCACGACCTCGGGGTGTGCCATGCGGACCTCAATGCGCACAACGTGCTGCTGAGCGAGGAGGCCGTGTACCTCATCGACTTCGATCGCTGCGAGCTGCGCCGGCGGGGGTTGTGGTGCGACACGAACCTGGTGCGGCTGCGCCGCTCGCTGGAGAAGGTCACCTGGGCGCTGCCGCCGGAGCGTTTCGCCGAGGCGGACTGGTACGCACTGCTCGACGGTTACCGCCAGAGCTCTGCCCCGCGCGCGCCGCCGGCGCCTTAGAACGCACCGGGCGCCGCTTGCGATTCGTCTATCTCCTCGCCGTCTATCTCGCCGCTCCGGTCATCTGCGCCGTGTTTCTGTGGCGCGGTCTGAGAGATCGCGGCTACTGGCGCAACTTCCGCGAGCGCTTCGGCTTCGGCGCGCCGGCGAGGCCGCACGGGGTGTGGATCCACGCGGTCTCGGTCGGGGAGGTGCAGGCCTGCGCGCCGCTGGTGGGCGTGCTGCGGCAGCGCTATCCGGAGCTGCCGCTGACCGTCACGGCGGTCACGCCCACCGGCGCCGCGCGGGCGCGGGCCCTGTTCGGCAACGCGGCGCAGGTGCGCTACGTGCCGTTCGATCTGCCGGGGGCGGTGCGGCGCTTTTTCGCGCGCGTGCAGCCGCGGCTCGCGGTCATCGTCGAGACCGAGCTGTGGCCGAACCTGTACCGCGAGTGCGGACGGCGGCGCGTGCCGCTGGTGCTGGCGAGCGCGCGCCTCTCGGCGCGCTCGGCCGGCCGCTATCGGCGCCTGGGAGCGCTGTTTCGCGACACCCTGTCGCAGGCGGCCGTGGTGGCGGCCCAGGGCACGCTCGATGCCGAGCGCTTTCAGGCGCTGGGCGCGGATCCTGCCAGCACCCACGTGACCGGCAATCTGAAGTTCGATTTCCGGCTGCCGCCGCGGACCGTGGAGCGCGGCGCGCGGCTGCGCGAGCAGTACGCGCCCGCCCGAGCGCTGTGGGTGGCAGGCAGCACCCACGGTGGCGGCGAGGAGCAGGCGCTGCTCGAGGCGCAGCGGCGGGTGCGCGCGCTGCACCCGGAAGCGCTGCTGGTGCTGGCGCCGCGTCATCCGCAGCGCTTCGCCGAGGTCGCGGCGTTACTGCACCAGACCGGCGCGAGCTTCGTGCGTCGCTCGCAGGGCGCCGCGGCGGCGGCGCAGACCTGCGCGGTGCTGCTGCTCGACTCCCTCGGGGAGCTGCTGGATTTCTACGCGGCCGCCGATGTGGCCTTCGTGGGCGGAAGCCTGGTGCCGATCGGCGGCCACAACCTGCTCGAACCGGCCGCGCTCGGGGTGCCGATCCTGACCGGCCCGTACAACTCCAACGGCGAGGAAATCGCGCGCCTGCTGATCGCCGGCGGCGCCGCCGAGGTCGTGCGCGACGCCGCCACGCTCGGCGCGCGCGTCAGCGCGCTGCTGGCGAACCCGCAGGCCCGCGTGCGTATCGGTGCGCAGGGACGCGCCTCGGTGGACAGCAACCGTGGTGCGCTCGGCAAGCTCCTGGGGTTGATCGAACCGCTGCTGAACGAGCCGTGAGCCTTCAGGGCTTTGCGCCCGGTGGCGGCGCTGTTGGCGGGACGGTGGGCGCGAGGCTTTCGGGCGTCGCTTCCGCGGGCGAGGTCGGCGCCGCCACCGTCAGCCAGTTGTTGATGTCGGCGAGCTGCGCGCGGTCGAGATTACCGGCCGCCAGGCGCAGCTGCAGCACGCTCACGATGTAATCGTAGCGGCTGCCGGAGTAGTCGGTCTTCGCCTGCACCAGGGTCTTGCGCGAGTTGAGGACGTCGACCGCCGTGCGGGTGCCGACCTCGTAGCCCGCCTCGGTGGCTTTGAGGGCCGTCTGACTCGACTCGAGCGCCTGGCGCAGCGCCTGCACGCGTGCGATACCGCTGATCACGCCGAGGTAGGCGTCACGCGCCTGACGCTCGGTGGCGCGTGAGCTCTGCACGACCGCTTCCTTGGCGGCGATCCACAGGTACTGGGTCTGACGCACCTTCGACTGCGTGAAGCCGCCGCTGAAGATCGGCACGGTGAGCTGCAGGCCGATCTGCCGATCGTTGAACTTGCTGTCGATGGGGGTGGACGTGGAGGTCTGCGCCACTGGCGGTGGCAGGTTAATGATCTCGCTGGCGTTGGTCTGCGTGTACGAGCGTCCCGCAACCAGGTCGAGCGTCGGGAAATGGCCGCCGATGGCGACGCGCACGTTGTCGCGCGCGATCTCCGCCCCCAGGCGGCTCGAGATGAGCGACAGGTTCTGCTCGAGCGAGATGTTGACCCAGCGGCCCTCGTCGGCGGGCTCCGGGCTCTTGAGCGGCATGTCGGCGCCGGGCTTGGCAAGCTGGTCGTACTTCTGCCCGGTGATTTCCTGCAGCTGGTCCTCGGAGGTCGCGAGCGTGCGTTTGGCGGCGATCACCGCCGCGGCGGCGGTGTCGCGCGCCGCCTTGGCTTCCTGGACATCGGTGATGGCGATCAGCCCGACCTCGAAGCGCTTGTTCGCCTGATCGAGCTGGCGGGAGATGGCTTCGAGGGAGGCCTGGTTGGCTTCCAGCCCGTCCTCGGAGGCGAGCACGTTGAAGTAGGCCTGGGCGACCCGCAGGATCAACTGCTGCTCGGCCGCCTGGTAGGTGGCCTCCGCCTGGGCGACCTCCCGGCTGGCCTCCTTGAGCGTCATCCAGTTCGCCCACGAGAACAGGTTCTGCCGCAGATTCACCGCCCACTGCCTGGTGTTCCTATCGGTCGTGACTTGAAACCGTTCTGCCGTCGGGGGCTGGAAGACTTGGTCCTGAAAGCCGGCGCTGTGATCGCCCGAGGCGCCGGCGGTGCCGTTCAGCTGCGGCAGCACCGCGGCCAGGGCCTGGGGGCGAGCCTCGCGCGCCGCGAGCCGGTTGGCATCGGCCTGGCGGATGACCGGGTCGTTATGCACCGCGTCCTCGAACACCCCTACCAGATCCTTGGCGGGCGCGGCGCCCGAAAATGCGAGCAGCAGCAGTGCAAGAGTCGAGGCACGATTCATGGCATTCCCTTCATTCGAACTGCAGATGCGATCTTCGGTCAAAAAGTGAACCCCGCCGGCCGCTCGGCGTGCACCAGCGGGTCGATCACCGTCTCGAACAGGCTCTCGGTGCTCCAGGCGTCCTCGGCCGTGCGCCGCACGAGGCGTGCTTCCATGACCGGCGCCTCGCCGACCACCACGAACAGGCGCCCGCCGGGCCTCAGCATGCGCTCGAAGCGCGCATCGTAGAGCGGCAGCGAAGCGGTCAGCGCAATGGCGCCGTAACGCGCGCCGCTGTCGGTGGCGAGCGCATCCGCGTCCAGTACCTCGACATCCCGCATACCGAGCGCCGCGAGATTGCGGCGCGCCGCGTCCGCCAGCTCCGGAAAGATCTCCAGTGCGCGCACCTGCTGCGCCATGACGCGCAGGCACGCGGTGACGAATCCGCTGCCGGCCCCGATCTGCAGCACCGCCTCGCCGGCTTCGGGCAGCAGCGCCTGCAGGAGCCTGCCGGCCACGCTGGGGCGCAACATATGCTGGCCGCGCGCCAGCGGCACCTCGACATCGGCATAGGCGCGGTAGCGCTGCTCGGACGGCACAAACAGCTCGCGTGGTACCCGGCGCATGACCTCCAGCACACGAGCGTCCAGCACGTCCCACGCGCGCACCTGCTGCTCGATCATCTGTTCGCGGGCATCCGCCGTGTGCATCCTCTGGCCTCGGAATTGGACTTATTGCTTGTACGTTGAAAAGGCCGGAGAAGTTAAGGGTTTTCCCTCGCCCTGCCAAGCGGGCTTGCGACGAGATATGGTGAAATACCGACGGGGCGAGGGGGTGCGTGCGCTATGCTTGCCTGGACCGCAAGCCTCAGGCGTGACAAATCGAATTAGAGTGCCTGACAGGACCGCGCGGTAAAACCAAGCGGAAGGCTTGAAGAAGAAGGTAGATGTCGATCCTTGGGCTGTTGTGCCTGCTGTTCGCGCTCATCGCGGCTTTGATCCTGGTGCTCTATGGGTTGCAGCGTCGCGAGTTGCGCAGCATTGGGCAGCTGTCGCAGCAACTGCTGCGCATCGCCGCCGGCGGGCCGATCCCCGAGCGGCTGGATCTTGGCAGCGACAAGGGTGAAATCGCGGGCCTGGTCACGGCCGTCAATCACCTGTTGACGCGCACCAGAGGCAGCGTGGAGCGCGATGCCGCCCAGGCACCCAGGTTGTTCACGGACCTCGGCGACCGCATTCACGAGGCTGTGCTGTTGCACCGCGACGTAATCCTGTACGCCAACCGACAGTTCGCGAGCCTGATCGGCGTCGATCGCGTGGAGCTCATCGGGCGGCGCCTCGCGGATCTGGTGCCGCCGGAATACTCCGAGCTGGTGAGCGAGAACATCCGCCGCCGCCTCACCGGGGAACCGGCCGCCGAGCGCTACGAAATCGAGATGGTCGGGTTGCAGGGCCAGGTGAGCCGCCTGGAGATCAGCTCCACGCCGGTCGATTTCCACCCGGGCCACGCGCTGTTGATCACCGGAGTGGAGATCATTCCCACCCAGACGACTCCGGCACTGCGCCCGGCGGGCGACGGCGCCGCCGAGCCACCGCTGCTGGCGCTGCAGTCCCTGGCGGAGGCGATCATCACCACCGACAAGGACGGCCGCATCAGCTTCCTGAACCCCGCCGCCGAGCAGCTCACCGGCACTCCCGCGGCCGGGGCGCTCGGCAAGGTCCTGGAGGACATCGTCAGTCTGGTCGACGAGACCGACCGGCGGCTGCTCTCCGATCCGGTGCACCAGGCGCTCACCAGTGGCGCGCCCGTCAATCTCAGCCGGCGCGCCCTGCTGCTGTCGCGCACCAACGGCAGCGAGCGCTCCATCGAGCTGTCGGCCTCGCCCATCCGCAACAGCGCCCAGGAGCTGCTCGGTGCAGTGGTGCTGCTGCACGACGTCACCGAAATGCGCGGTCTCGCCCGCCAGATGTCGTACCAGGCGACGCACGACGCGCTCACCGGCCTCGTCAATCGCCGCGAGTTCGAGCGGCGCCTGGCGGAGGCGATCGAGAGCGGCCACCGCGGCGATGGCCAGCACGTGCTGTGTTATCTCGACCTCGATCGATTCAAGCTCGTCAACGACACCAGCGGTCACCTCGCCGGGGACAGCATGCTGCGCGAGGTCGCCAAGCTGCTGCGCGACGCGGTGCGCGACAGCGACACGGTCGGGCGTCTCGGCGGTGACGAGTTCGGGACGCTGCTGATCGGCTGTCCGCTGGACAAGGCGCGGCAGATCGCCGATGACTTCACCCGCTCGGTGGGCGAGTACCGCTTCGTGTGGAAGGACAAGGTCTTCAACAGCGGCGTGTCGGTGGGTCTGGTGGAGATCTCGCGCGAGAGCGGCACGCTGGAAGAGCTGCTGGCGGCCGCCGATACCGCCTGCTACGTCGCCAAGAAGCAGGGCAGTGGACGGGTGGTGGTGTACTCGGCGCGCGATGAGGCCCTCGCCCGCCACACCGGTGAGATCCAGTGGCTGCAGCGCCTGCAGGGCGCGCTCAAGGAAAACCGCTTCCACCTGTACCAGCAGGTGATCGTTGCGGCGCACGCCGAGGAGGGGGGGCCTGCGATGGAGGTGCTGGTGCGGCTGCAGGACGAGGCCGGTAACGAGCTGCCGCCCGCGGAGTTCATGCGCGCCGCCGAACGCTACCGGCTGATGGGGCTGGTGGACCGCTGGGTGGTGCAGGCGACGTTCGCCGCCCTCGGGCGCGGGGCGATCTCGGTGCCGCCGCGGCGCAGCGTCGCCATCAACGTGTCCGGCCAGACGCTCGGGGACGCACAGTTTCTCGAGTACGTGGTCGAGTGCTTCGATACCAGCGGGGTCGCGCCCGCGCAGGTGTGCTTCGAGATCAACGAGAACGCGGTGATCGCCAACCTCGATCACGCGCGCCGCTTCGTCGGGGTGCTGCACGGCATGGGCTGTCAGTTCGCGCTCGATGACTTCGGCTCGGGCGTCGGCTCGTTCTCGAATCTGAAGAATCTGCCCCTCGACTACCTGAAGATCGACGGCAGCTTCATGCGCAACCTGGCCCGCGACGCCGTCAGTCAGGCGATGGTGGCGGCGATGATCAAGCTCGCGCGCACGCTCAACTTCAAGGTCATCGCCGAGCAGGTGGAGGACGCCGCCGCGGTCGACGTCGCGCGCCGCATGGGCGTCGATTACCTGCAGGGCTATGCTATCGGACGGCCGCAGCCGCTGTTGCTGGCGGCCTGAGGCGCAGCGCGCCGGCCCGCTGGCGCTTCAGGTCTTGGCGGGCTCGAACCGCAACGCCACGCCGTTCATGCAGTAGCGCTCACCGCTGGGCTCGGGTCCGTCCGGGAACACGTGACCCAGGTGACCGCCGCAGCGCGAGCAGTGCACTTCCGTGCGGCGCGTGAACAGACTGCGGTCCTCGCGCGTGCCTACCGCCCCCGGCAGCGGCTGAAAGAAGCTCGGCCAGCCCGTGCCGCTGTCGAACTTGGTGTCGGAGGCAAACAGCGGCTGGCCGCAGCCCGCGCAGCGGAACGTGCCGGCGCGTGCTTCGTGATCGAGGGGACTGGTCCCGGCGCGCTCGGTGCCATGCTGGCGCAGCACCTGGTAGGACTCGGGCGTGAGCTCGCGGCGCCAGTCGGCGTCAGACTTCTGCAGCGGAAACTCCTGATCCGGGGACATGCTCCCTCGCCTCACAGCAGCGGCACCAGCAGCAGCGCCACGATGTTGATGATCTTGATCAGCGGATTGATGGCAGGCCCCGCGGTGTCCTTGTACGGATCGCCCACCGTGTCGCCGGTGATGGCCGCCTTGTGCGCCTCCGACCCCTTGCCGCCGAAGTGGCCCTCTTCGATGTATTTCTTGGCGTTGTCCCAGGCGCCGCCGCCGGTGGTCATGGAGATGGCGACGAACAACCCGGTGACGATGGTGCCGATCAAGAGGCCGCCGAGCGCGCGGATGCCCGCACCGCTGCCCATGAGGGTGTTGATCACCAGCACCAGTACGATGGGCACCAGGATCGGCAGGAGCGAGGGCACGATCATCTCGCGGATCGCCGCGCGCGTGAGCAGGTCCACCGCGCGCGAGTAATCGGGTTTGGCCGTGCCCGCCATGATTCCCTTGATCTCGCGGAACTGGCGCCGCACCTCGTTCACCACGGACGCCGCGGCGCGTCCGACCGCCTCCATGGCCAGGGCGCCGAACAGGTAGGGCACCAGGCCGCCGATGAACAGGCCGATGATCACCGCCGGATCGGACAGCGAGAAGATCGCGAGCTTGCCGGCCGCCGCGAGGTTATGCGTGTAGTCGGCGAACAGCACCAGCGCGGCGAGCCCCGCCGAGCCGATGGCATAGCCCTTGGTGACCGCCTTGGTGGTGTTGCCCACGGCATCCAGCGGGTCGGTGATGGCGCGTACCTGGGGCGGCAGGCCCGCCATCTCGGCGATGCCGCCGGCGTTGTCGGTGATCGGGCCATAGGCATCGAGCGCGACGATCATGCCCGTCATCGACAGCATCGAGGTCGCGGCGATCGCGATACCGTACAGGCCATCGAGCGTGAACGCGCCCCAGATCGCCAGGCACACGGCGATGACCGGCAGTGCGGTGGCTTTCATCGACACGCCGAGTCCCGCGATGATGTTGGTGGCATGGCCGGTTTGCGAGGCGCTTGCCACCTTGCGCACCGGAGCGTACTCGGTGGCCGTGTAGTACTCGGTGATCATGATCATCGCGGCGGTGAGCGCCAGGCCGATGAGCGCGCAGCCGTACAGGGCCGCAAGGCTCCCGGGCATGATCTGGCGTGTAATGAAGTAAAACGCCACTGCCGACACCACCCCGGAGACGATCACGCCCTTGTAGAGCGCGTTCATGATCTTGCCGCCGGCGCGCGCGGAAACGAAGAACGTGCCGACGATCGAGGCGAGAATCGAGGCGGCCCCGAGCGCGAGCGGATAGGTGACGGCGGCGAGCGCGACGTCCGCCCCCCGATCGGCAAACAGCAGTCCGCCGAGCAGCATGGTCGCGACCAGCGTGACCGCATAGGTCTCGAAGAGATCCGCGGCCATGCCGGCGCAATCCCCGACGTTGTCGCCGACGTTGTCGGCGATCACCGCGGGGTTGCGCGGGTCGTCCTCGGGGATCCCCGCTTCGACCTTGCCCACCAGGTCCGCGCCGACGTCCGCCCCCTTGGTGAAGATGCCACCGCCGAGGCGCGCGAAGATCGAGATGAGCGAGCCGCCGAATGCCAGGCCGACGAGGGCGTGCAGCGCGCCGTCGGGGCCGATGGCGGGGAACTGCCGCAGCAGCAGGTAGTAGCCGGCAACCCCGATCAACCCCAGGCCCACCACCAGCATGCCGGTGATCGCGCCGCCACGGAACGCCACGGTGAGCGCGGCGTTCAGCCCCTCGGTGGCGGCTTGCGCGGTGCGCACGTTGGCGCGCACCGAGATATTCATGCCGATGTAGCCGGTCAGGCCCGACAGCAGCGCGCCCACCGCAAAACCGCCGGCCGTCGGCCAGCCGAGCGGCGAGAAGCCCATCACCACGAGCAGCACCACGCCCACCACCAGGATGGTGCTGTACTGGCGGTTGAGGTACGCCTTGGCGCCGGCCTGCACCGCGGCGGCGATCTCCTGCATGCGGGCGGTGCCCGCCGGCAGCCGCAGAATCGACATCATCGAGAACACGCCGTAGAGGACGGCGAGCACTCCGGCCGCGATCGCGACCCACAGCCACAGGGTGGCATCCATCCAGAGATCTCCCCCAAAAAAGGCCGCGCACTATAGCATGGCGGCGTTAACGCTCCCGCAGGGCGGCGGCTGCAGCCGCGCCGCAGCAAACCGCATCACGAGACCTTGAAGTCGCCCGTCAGCTTGCGGCGCACCGCCGCGCCGCGGATGCGCGCGTAGTCGGGCAGGCCGTTCTTGTACGGCGGGTAGGCTTCGCCGGCGATCAACGGCTCGAGGTAACGGCGGCAGGCCGCGGTGATGCCAAAGCCGTCCGCGCGGATATACCCGGGCGGCAGCTTCTTCTCCTTGTTGGCGACCTGCGCGAGCGGCACCTGCCCGATCACCCATCTGTAGGGCTTCGAGGCCTTGCGTACGATCGCCGGCATCACCGCGTTCACACCCCGCTCGGCCAGTTCCACCGCCGCCTTGCCGACCGCATACGCCTGCTCCACGTCGACCCGGGATGCGATGTGGCGCGCGGAGCGCTGCAGATAATCCGCCACCGCCCAGTGATACTTGTAGCCGTGCGCCTCGCGCACCATGTTGGCCACCACCGGGGCGACCCCGCCCAGCTGGGTATGTCCGAAGGCATCCGTGGTACCGGCGTCGGCGAGGAACCTGCCGCCCGCATACGCGGCTCCCTCGGAGACCACGATCACGCAGTAACCGTACTCGCCGACGCACTGTCGCACGCGATCGAGAAATTTCTGCTGCTCGAACGGCACTTCCGGAAAGAGGATGATGTGGGGCGGTTCGCCTGCGCCGCGGCCGGCGAGCCCGGCGGCCGCGGCGATCCAGCCGGCGTGACGACCCATCACTTCGAACACGAACACCCGGGTGGAGGTGCGCGCCATGGAGGCGACATCGAGCGCCGCCTCGCGCGTGGACACCGCGACGTACTTGGCGACCGAGCCGAAGCCCGGGCAGCAATCCGTAGCGGGGAGATCGTTGTCCACGGTCTTCGGTACGCCCACGCAGGTGATGGGATAGCCGAGCGCCGCGCCGAGCTGCGACACCTTGAGCGCGGTGTCCATCGAGTCATTGCCGCCGTTGTAGAAGAAGTAGCCGATGTCGTGGGCGCGGAACACCTCGATCAGGCGCTCATACTCGGTGCGGTTCTGCTCGATGCCCTTCAACTTGAAGCGCGCCGAGCCGAACGCGCCGGCCGGCGTGTGCTTGAGCGCGCGGATGGTCGCGGGGCTCTCGCGGCCGACGTCGATGAGATCCTCGGTGAGCGCACCGATGATGCCGTGACGCCCGGCGTACACCTTGGCGATGTGTCTGGAGCGCATCGCCGTCTCGATCACGCCGCACGCGGAGGCGTTGATGACGGCCGAGACGCCGCCTGACTGGGCATAGAAGGCATTCCTGCGGACGATCTTTTTCATGGCCGTGAGCACTGCCGGCAAGGGTGGCGGGAGGGTGGCAAGCAAGAATAACGCACCCGCCGCGGGCAGCGCAGGTCCGGCGGTGGCGCCGGCGGCCGTTTGACCTCCCGGGGGGCCGCCGGTAACGTGGCGCACCCTCCTCGCTGCCACGGCAGCGCTGTCGCGACTGAACAAACATGCGCATCGTTCTGTTGGGCGCGCCCGGCTCCGGCAAGGGCACCCAGGCTCAGCGTCTGGTGGAGCGGGCCGGTATCCCGCAGATCTCGACCGGCGATCTGCTGCGGGCCGCCGTCGCCCGAGGCACCGAACTCGGCCGCCAGGCCCGGGAAGCCATGGACGGTGGCCGGCTCGTCGAGGACTCCCTGGTGCTGGGCATGATCCGCGAGCGCCTGGGCGAACCGGATACCCGCCGCGGTTTCATTCTCGATGGTTTCCCGCGCAACCTCGCCCAGGCTCACGCGCTCGAGCGGCTGCTCGAAGCGCTGCAGCAGCCGCTCGACGCGGTGGTGCAATTCGAGGTCGACTACCGCGAGCTGGTGCGGCGCATCTCCGGCAGGCGCACCTGCGCGGACTGCGGGCGCGTGTTCAATATGCTCACTTCCCCGCCGGCGGCGAGCGAGTCGTGTCCGAAGACCGGGGCCCCGCATCGGCTCACGCAGCGCCCGGACGACAACGAAGCGACGGTGGCCGAACGGCTGCGCGTGTACGACGAGAAGACCCGGCCGCTGATCGATTTCTACCGCGCGCGCGGCCTGCTGCGCGTCATCGACGCCGCCGGGGACGTGAATGAGGTGACGCGGCGCCTGGCACAGGCGCTCGGTGCGCCGCTGCGTGCGCCGCGTGGCGCGAAACGGCGCGCCCGCAAAGGCGCTGGCGCGCGGCCGACACACCACAAACCCACCCGCAAGCGCGCCGTGCGCCAGAGTCCGGGCAAGCTCGCGCGCCGCAAGCGCGCCGTCGCGCGCAAGGTGCGCGCGGTGGGGCGCGGGAAATCGCCGCGCGCGACGCCGGCCGGGCGGGGGCTTAAGGGGAGGCCGCGCTGACTACGAACGCGCTCCTTGAAACCAGACCGCGGCAGCGTTGGTCCGGGCTCGTCAGAGCGCGGCGAGCAGCCGCTCTCCGAGCATCGCGCGGCGCCAGCCGCGCAGCACCGCGCCGTCGCGTCGTCCGTCGGCCAGCTGCTCGAGGTCGCGCCGCGTAGCCAACACCTCCGGCACCAGGTTCAGCTCCGCGGCCACCGCCTGGCTGACGGCGCCGAGCTTCTTCACCAGCGCGGCCTTCACCGGATCGGGACGCGCCCGGCCCGCAACCGGGGGCGCGGGGTGCGGAACCTCGGCGGCGCGCACCTGGGCGAGCAGCTCCTCGCCGCGCCGCTTGATGAGCCCCGGCGGCATTTCCGCAATCTGCGCCAGCGCCTGCAGCGTGCGCGGCACCTGCACCACGATCTCGCGCAGCAGGGTGTCATCGAGGATCCAGCCGCGCGGGCGGTTGTGTTCCACCGCACAGCGTTCGCGCCACGCGGCCAGGGCGCGCGCCAGCCGCGCGCGCGCCGGGTCCAGGTCGCGCAGCCCCTTGATGCGCAGCCACGCGTTGTCGGGCTCACTCGTGAGCGCGCCCGGGTCCTCGAGCGCGGCAAGCTCTTCGGCGAGCCAGTCGAGGCGCCCGAGGCGAGCGAGCTGCTCCTGCAGTCGCGCGGCCAGCGGCAGCAGGTAGCGTACGTCATCGAGCGCGTACTCGATCTGCGCGGGCGACAGCGGGCGGCGCGACCAGTCGGTGCGCGTGTGGGACTTGGCGAGCTCCTTTCCCAGGAGTCTGCGCACGGCTTCCGCGTAGCCGATCTGGGCGGGCAGGCCGGTGAGGGCGGCGGCGATCTGGGTGTCGAACACCGGCCGCACCAGGCCCGTGAGCGGCAGCAGCACCTCCAGGTCCTGGCGGCAGGCATGCATCACCTTGACGAGGGCCGAGGAGGCCAACACCTGCGTCAGCGGCTTCAGATCCGGGAGCGCGAGCGGATCGACGCACGCGGCGTCGTCGGGCGCCGACAGTTGCACCAGGCATAGTTGCGCGCGATAGGTGCGCTCGCGCAGGAATTCGGTGTCCAGGCCGATGCGCGGCTCCCTGGCGAGACGCGCACTGAGCGCGGCAAGGTCGGGGGTGTTGCTGACGATGCGCTGCAAACGGAGTCTGATAATGATCTGTACAATCGGACGTGCCCATTATGCGAGGCCCGCGCCGGCATCGGAAGATATGAAGGAGCTCATTCAGCTCTTTGCGCAGATCGCGTTGCTGCGCCGGGGCCCGCAGGACCTGCCGGCCTCGACGCTGCTGCTCGCGCTGACCGTGAGCGCTTACCTGGGCGTGAATCTCGTGGTGAGCAGCGTGTTGCCGCCGGTCAAGAGCTGGCCCGCGCAAGTGCTGGTCGACACGCTGTTCACGCTGGCCTGGTATGTCGCGCTGCTGAAGCTCGTCGGGCGCTCGGAGCGCATCCTGCAGACCGCGACGGCGGTATTCGGACTGCAGGGGCTGCTGTCGCCGCTGCTGATCGCTTCCGATTGGCTCATGCTGCGCCTCGGCGAGGATGCGCTGTGGCAGGTGCCGGTCGCCTGCGCGGGGCTGCTGCTGATCATCTGGCTGGTCGCCGCCAGCAGCCAGATCGTGAAGGCGGCGCTCGAGTGGTCGAGCCCGGCGAGCGTCGTGCTGGTGATTCTGCAGATCTTCACCGGGCGGCTGCTGGTGTTGGCACTGTTCCCACCCGTCAAGGCCTGAAGCCCGATGCACGTTCATATCCTGGGCATCTGCGGCACGTTCATGGGCGGGGTCGCCGCCCTGGCCCGCGCCGCGGGCTTCCGCGTCAGCGGCTCGGATCGCAACGTCTACCCGCCCATGAGCACACAGCTTCAGGCGCTCGGCATCGCGGTGACCGAGGGCTTCGAGGCGGCGCAGCTCACGCCGGCGCCGGACGTGGTGCTGGTCGGCAACGTCATGACGCGCGGCCAACCGGTCATCGAAGCGTTGCTCGAGAGCGGCCTCCCGTTTGCGTCGGGGCCCGAGTGGCTGGCGCGCGAGGTGCTCAAAGGGCGCTGGGTGCTCGCGGTCGCCGGCACCCACGGCAAGACCACGAGCGCCTCGCTCCTGGCGTGGATCCTCGAGCACGCCGGCCGCAACCCCGGGTTTCTCATCGGCGGCGTGCCAGAGAACTTCGGCGTGAGCGCCCGCCTCGGTGCGGCACCGTGCTTCGTCATCGAGGCGGATGAGTACGACACGGCGTTCTTCGACAAGCGCGCGAAATTCGTGCACTACAGTCCGCGCACGCTGATTCTCAACAACCTCGAGTATGACCACGCCGACATCTACCCCGACGTCGGCGCCATCCAGCGCCAGTTCCACCACCTGGTGCGCATCGTGCCCGGGGGCGGGCGCATCGTGTGGAACGCCGCCGACGCGCTGCTGCGCGACACGCTGCAGATGGGCTGCTGGACACCGCTCGAGGGCTTCGCGCGCGAGTCGCGCACCGAGGCGCTGTGGAGCGCGCGTGCGGTGCACGGCGTGCAGGACTTCTCGCGCTTCGAGATCCTGGAGGGCGGGCGGCCGCGCGGCACCGTACAGTGGTCGCTGATTGGCGCACACAACGTGGAGAACGCGCTCGCGGCGATCGCCGCCGCGCGCCATGTGGGTGTGGAGGTGAGGCAGGCGCTCGATGCGCTGCAGGCATTCCAGGGCATCGCGCGCCGCCTGCAGCTGTACGGCGAGGTCAACCGCATCCGCGTCTACGATGATTTTGCGCACCACCCCACGGCGATCACGACCACCATCGATGGCCTGCGCCGCCGCGTCGGTGCCGCCCGGATCATCGCGGTGCTCGAGCCGCGCTCCCACACCATGCGCATGGGCGTGCATCGGCTCACGCTCGCCCCGGCGCTCGCCGCCGCGGACCAGGTGTGGCTGTACACGGCAGCGGATCTGGGCTGGGATACCGGCGGGGTGCTCGCCGCGCTCGGCGAGCGCGCCCACGGCAGCGGCGACATCGACACGCTGGCGCGCGATCTCGCCCGCGCGGCGCGACCCGGAGACCACGTGCTCATCATGAGCAACGGCGGCTTCGGCGGTCTGCACGGCAAGCTGCTCGCGGAACTCGAACGCGCCGCCGCTCCCGCCGGGCCGGGGCGCAGGCGTTAGCCCACATGCCCCCGCCCGGCCTGGCACTGTTTCCGCTGAATACGGTGTTGTTTCCGGGCGGGCCGCTGCCGCTGCGCATCTTCGAGCCGCGCTACCTGGACATGGTGCGCCACTGCCTGAAGCAACACAGTGCCTTCGGTGTGGTGCTCATCCTGGCGGGCGCGGAAGCAGGTGCGGTCTCAGCCGTGGCCGACACCGGCACCAGTGCGCGGCTGGTGGATTTCGACACGCTGCCCGACGGCCTGCTCGGGATCACCTGCGTGGGCGAGCGGCGCTTCCGGGTGCGCCGGCGCTGGCAGCAGAGCGATGGCCTGAATCTGGCCGAAGTCGATTACCTGCCCGAGGACGCGCCCAGCGCGTTGCCGGCAGCGCTGGCACACCTGGGCGAGCTGCTGCGCGAGGTGCTGCCGAGGCTCGGCGGCGGGTACGCGCATGTCGACAGCCACTACGACGACGCCGGCTGGGTCGGCAACCGCTGGGCGGAGATCCTGCCGCTCACCCCGACGGAGAAACTCGAGCTGCTCGAGCTCGATGATCCCCTGGCGCGCCTGGCACAGGTGGCGGCATGGTCAGAGCGGCAGCCCCCGGCTGCGGGCGTATAGTCCGAGGTACTTGCGCCGCACGTAGTTCGCCTCGATCAGGGCAAACACCAGTCCGCGCCAGCCATCGAGAAAGCCCAGCCGCAACAGGTAGCCGCGCACGAAGCGCCACTGCGGGTTCAGCACCACCGGGGTCAGTCCGCAGCGCCGGCCGCCCGCGTACATCGCCTGCGCCATCAGCTCGGCGTAGCGCTGCATGCGGTTCTGATGGTCGGCGAGACTGCGGTAGGCGTAGTGCTCGAGACGGCCGTGAAGCCTGACCGTGCGGCCCTGCACGTAGGTATTCTCGTGAATCTCGTAACCGCCCCAGCCGCCGCGCCGCCGGTCGAACAGGCGCACCAGACGGTCCGGGTAGGCGTTGCCGTGGCGCAGGAAGCGGCCGAAGTAGTCGGTGATACGCGGTACGGAGAAGCCGGCGGGGCCCGCGAAGCCCTGCGCCCTGAGTGCGAGAATCTCCGCGTGCAGCGCCGCGCTCACGCGCTCGTCGGCGTCGAGGCACAACACCCAGTCGTGGCGCGCCGCATCGACGGCGAACTGCTTCTGCGAGCGGTAACCGGGCCAGTCGCGCTCGATGACCCGCGCCCCGAGGGCGGCCGCGAGTGCGCGCGTGCCGTCGGTGGAATGGGCGTCGACCACGACGATTTCGTCGCAGAAGGCGACGGAACGCAGGCAGGCTTCGATACGGTCGGCTTCGTTGAAGGTGATAATGCAGGCCGACAAGCCGCTGTCACTCGCCACGCGCACCTCAGCCGTCGCCTCGCGCAAAGTCCGTAGAATACTCTCAAAATGAGCTCGGTCCTGTTCTACGACCCGCTGTGCCGGCAGCCTTACGACACGCGCACCCTGCACGCTTGCGCCCTTGGAGGCACCGAGGCGACCCTGACGCGGGTGGCCGATGCGCTGGACGCGTTCGTGATCCAGTACAACCGCGCCGAGGACTGGGGCCGCTATCGCCGGCCGCAGCGCATTTCCGGCATCACCCACGTGATCGTCAACCGCGACTCGCGCGCGCTGCCGCTGGTGGCCAGGCACTACCCCGGCGCCCGCACCTACCTGTGGCTGCACGACCAGGTGAATCCGGGCTCGCGGCGCGCGCGCTGGCTCGCCGGCACCGCCGCGCTGCTGCGCGAGATGGCGGTGACGGCGGTGTGCGTATCGGACTCGCAGCGCCGCGGCGTCGAGGCCACGCTGCGCCGCATCGGCGTTACCGCGCAGGTGCGCGCCCTCACCATCTACAACCCCGTGGAGGATGCGCTCACGCCGGACGGCACGCCGGTGGATGAGCGCAAGCTGATATTCTTCTCCTCTCCCAACAAAGGACTCAACTTCACGCTCGATGCCTTCAGCGCGCTGAAGCGCCGCATGCCGGATCTGCGCCTGGTGGTGGGCAATCCCGGCTACAAGGCCGGCGGCGACGCGCGCCGCGCGGGGGTCGAGTTTCTCGGTCCGCAGCCTCAGGCCCGCATCCACGCCGAGGTGCGCAGTGCGCTGTGCACCTTCTTTCCCAACTTCGTGATTCCGGAGACCTTCGGTCTGGTGTTCGCCGAATCCCACGCCCTGGGTACGCCGGTACTCACTCACGACTGCGGCGCGGCGCTGGAAGTGGTCGGCGACCCGCGGCAGGTGCTGCCGCTCACCCCAGGGTACCGCCTCTACGAGGCGGCGGTGGGCAGCCTGCCGTCACGCTGGCGGCGGCTGCCGGCGCGGCTGGCGGCGAGCGCCGGGCTGTTCGATGCCTATCTCGAGCGCATCCGCGCCTGGCGCGGCGGCGGGCGGCCGCGCACCGGCCCCGATCCGCGTTTCCGCCTGAGCACGGTTACGGAGCAGTGGCGCGCGCTGCTGTCGTCCTGACGGGGTTCTCCGCGGCGGCCGCGGGCGCGGCGCGCGCGTCCGCGGCCGCGCCCAGCGCACACCACGCCGCGAACACCGTCTCCACCGAAACCTGATCGAGGCGAGTGGACAGCGGCGGTCCGCCTACGCCCAGCACCGGCGAGCCGCAGGGGCTGCGCGGCAGCCACTGCTGCTGTGAGTGCGCGCCGAACAGCACCACCAGCGGCAGGCCAAGCGCCGCCGCCGCATGCGCAGGTCCCGTGTCGACGGAGATCATGCTGTGCGAGCGCGCACACAGCGCCAGCAGGCGCGGCAACCGCAGCTCCGCCGCCGCCACCACCGGCAGCTGCGCCGCCGCGGCGATCCACTCGAGCAGCCGTGACTCGCGCGGCGCGCCGCACACCAGGATGAGTGCCTGCGGCAGCCGCGCGTGGATCCGGCGCAGCAGCGCCGCCCAGCGTTCGAGCGGCCACGCCTTGTCGTCCGCGGGTGAGACGCGCAGCCGCCGGCCACGCATGGTGCGCCGGTTCCCGGGCTGCACCAGTATCAGGGTGCGGTCGCGCCAGCCTTGCCGCTCGAGCCACGCGGCGCACTCGGCGCGCGCCGCGGTGGACACCGTAAGAAGCGGCGCGCAGCGCGGCGCGGGCTCCGGCCACGGGTAGTCGGCCGCGTTGAACGCCGCGGGCGTGAGGCGCCCGAAGCTCACCAGGCGGTCGACCCAGTGCGTCGGCCCAACTTTGGACGTGCGGGGTAGGGCGGTGTCCAGGCCCGTCTGCGCATCGACCCGGTGCGTCGGCCCAACTTTGGACGCCTGGGGTAGGGCGGTGTCCAGGCCCGACTCGCGCGCGAGAAATACGCAGTGCGCCGCTTCGATGCCGCTGAAGCGCAGCAGGCGCCGGATTCTCGTCAGCTTGCGCGGATCGGTCTCGCAGACATAGACCGGGCCGGCGCGCCCGGCGCGCAGCGCGCGCCGCGTGCGCCACCAGGCCGGGTCGAATACCCAGGCGGTGTAGCGATGCAGGCACGACACGCGCGCCACGTCGCTGTGCGCCGCGTAGATCTCAGCCGGCCAGGCGCCGGCGCCGATCACGTGACAGGGACTGCCGAAGCGCCGATGCAGGATTTCCAGCAGCGCGGACAGCAGGATCAGGTCCCCGACCCGGCCGAACCAGATGACGATCGGCTGCACGGGGGGTGCCGGCATGACTCCTCACCGCAGTGGGAAGCACATAAGCTAGTCGGGTCGGGGCGGCCGTGGCAAGCGAGTCATAAAACGATGCGTGCTTTTGCCTGGTTTCTGGCACTGACGGCGCTGGCGCTGGCGGCCATCGCCGTATTCAGCTACCCGGCGTGGACGCTGCTGCATCCGTATTTCGACTTCCCGTTCCACCGCGTCGGCGAGCGCATCGGCATGCTGGCGTTGCTGGTGGGATTCCTGCTCATCGCGCGGCACCTGAAGCTTGCCGACCGCGCCAGCCTCGGTTACGGGCTGCCGCGCCGCGCGTTCCTGCGCGAGATGTCGCTCGCACTGGCGCTCGGCGTGGCGAGCATGCTGGCGGTGGTCGGCCTGATGAGTGCGCTCGGGCTGCTGGAGTGGACGCCGGCCGCAGACTTCAGCGGCGCGGATCTGCTGCGGCTCGCTGCACTGCGCGTGGTGAGCGGCTTCGCCGTGGCGTTCATCGAGGAGACGTTCCTGCGCGGTGCGATGCACACCGCGATCGAGCGCGAGTCCGGGACGCGCCCTGCCGTGCTGCTGACGGCGCTGCTGTACGCGGCGACGCACTTTCTCGCCAGCTACCACATCGCGCCCGCGCAGGTCACGTCGCGCAGCGGGCTCGAGCTGCTGGCCGGAACGCTGCACTCGTGGGCGCAGCCGGCGGGCATGGTCGATGCGTTCCTCGCGTTGCTGGCGGTGGGCGTGGTGCTCGGCCTGGTGCGCGCGGCGACCGGCAACATCGCCGCCTGCACCGGGCTGCACGCGGGCTGGGTGTGGGTAATGCTGGTCGCGCACGAGCTGACACGGCCGGCGCGCGGCGCGCCGCTTGGCTTTCTGCTCAGCCGCGTCGATGGCTTCGTGGGCTGG
>VBNH01000009.1 GCA_005878095.1 Gammaproteobacteria bacterium
CACCTTCGCTGCGGACCTGTACGTAACGCTCGCCAAGACGCGCTCCGCAGCGCTCACGCGCAACCAGAACGTGACACTGCAGGCGAACGCCGGCGGCTGGCAAAACGGCTGGCAGATGCTCGATGCCAACAACAACGTGCTGGACAATCACGCCGCTGCGACCGGAGTGACGGTCACGCCCACCGCGACGGTGACCTACCGCGCCTCCGGCCGGCTGCCCGCTGGGGCGGTCGCACCCGTGTTCGTCATTTCCACGACCAGCGGCGCCACGGTGAACCACCAGTGCGTCTCGGTCGATCTGGGCGGGCGACCTTACATGACGGCGGCAGCGGCATGTTGAGCATCCAATGCCTCTCCGCGGCGCGCGCACGCGGCACTTCGCTGATCGAGGTGCTGGTGACAATCGTGATCCTGGCGTTCGGGCTGCTCGGGGTCGCCGGGCTGCAGAGCAAGATCGGCGTCGCCGAAATGGAGTCCTACCAGCGGGCACAGGCGCTGCTGGCGCTGTCGCAGATGACGGAGCGCCTGAGCGCCAATACCGCTCAGGCGGCCAGCTACGTGACCGCCGGCACCGTGGGTACCGGCGACGCCCAGCCCACCGACTGCAGCGGCATCGCGGCGGGGCCGAATCACGATCTGTGCGAGTGGAGCAACGCCCTGAAGGGCGCGAGCGAGCAGCGCTCAGGCGCCAACGCCGGCGGCATGGTGGGCGCGCGCGGCTGCGTCACCCAGCTGCAGGCCCCGAATCCGGCTCTCGGGGTGTGTACGGCAGGCGTCTACCAGGTCGCGGTCGCGTGGCAGGGGATGGTCGCCACCGCAACACCCGCGCTCGCCTGCGGGACGGGCTTGTACGGGGCCAGCGACGGCTTCCGCCGGACGATCGCCGCCACGGTCTCCGTCGGCACCACCTCGTGTTACTGAGCGCGTCATGAGACTCAACCGTCCGACACGCCCGCGGGGATACTCGATCATCGAGCTGATGGTCGCCATCACCATCAGCCTGATCGTTCTCGCCGCGCTGGTCGGGCTGTTCGCCGGCAACAGCCGTGAGCGCGGAGAGATCGAACGCGCCAACCAGCAGACTGAGAACGGCCGCTATGCGCTGCAGATCCTCGGCGACGACCTGCGCGATGCCGGCTACTTGGCTTCGTTCAACCCCGGCACGGTCGCCTATCCCAACCCGCAGCTCACCATCCCCGCAGCGCTGCCCAATGCCTGCGCGACCGACGTGCCGACGCTCAACAGCGCCGTGGCGCTCGCGATACAAGGCTACGACAACGGCGCCAACGCTCCGGCTTGCGTGGCGGACCTGCGCCCCGGGACCGATATCCTGGTGCTGAGGCGTGCGAGCACCTGCGCCGTGGGCACGGCCGGCTGCGACCCGCAGGTGGCCGGTGATGTCTACCTGCAGCCCTCGGGGTGCACCACGGAATTCAACGCGGGGACCTACTACGCGCTGGACTCCAATGCCGGCAATCTCAACCTCAATCAGAAGGACTGCGTCACCGCCGCCCTCATCTACCAATTCCGCACCCACATCTATTTCGTCGCCAACAACGACAAGCCCGGCGACGGCATTCCCACGCTGAAGCGTGCGGAACTCGGGGCGGGCGCCTTCAACATCGTGCCGCTGGTCGAAGGCGTGGAAAACCTGCAGCTCGAGTACGGGCTCGACACCACCGTCCCGACCACCGGAAGCCCGGCCGTGTACACCGCCGACCCGAGCAGCTACAACGGCTGTGCCCCCGCCACCTGCGTCGGCTACTGGCGCAACGCCGTCACGGCCAAGATCAATGTGCTGACGCGCAACCTCACACCCACTCAAGGACACACCGACACCAAGACTTACGCGCTGGGCCTCACGGCCGCCGGCGCGGTCAATACGGTCGGTCCGTTCAATGACGGCTACAAGCGTCACGTGTACTACTCCGTGGCGCGGCTCTACAACCTTGCTTTCAGGAATTCCCCATGACCACACGTCCCCACCGCCAGCAAGGCGCGACCTTGATCGTGAGCCTCATCATGCTGCTGCTGATCACGCTGCTGGCCGTCAGCTCCTTCACGCTCGGCAAGGGCAGCCTGCAGATCGTCGGCAACATGCAGCAGCGCCAGCAGGCGCTCGCCGCCGCCCAGGGTGCGGTGGCTTCGGTCATCAGCAGCAACCAGTTCAGCGCCACACCGACCGATGCATTCCACAATCCCTGCGGCGGTACCGCGCCTTGTGCGGACGGCAACGTCACCGTGGACTGCCATGGCAACAAGAACACCGCGTGTGTGGACAGCAATGGCGACGGTGTCACCGACGTCAACGTCGCCGTGACCGCGGCCTGCAGTGCCATTCAGCCCGTTACCACGCCCGAGCTCAACTTCAACGACGCCAACGACCGCAAGTGCCTGGACGGTGTCCAGCAGACCTTCGGCACCGCCGGCGCCAGCAACAACGATTCCATGTGCTCCAACATCGTCTGGGATGTGCAGGCCTCCGCCACCGATGCGGTGAGCGGCGCCAATTCGGTCGTCGATCAGGGAGCCGCGGTGCGCGCTTGGTCGACGAGCGCGATCTGCCCGTGAAGCGCAACTTGGTTCCCAATTTATACGAGACCGTCATGAACCCCTTACGCAAAATTCCTCTGGCGCTGACCCTGACTCTCAGTGCCTTCGCTCTGGCAACGAGCGCCTGGGCGGACGACATTGATATCTTTCTCGGCACTTCGGGCGGCAGCGCCGATTCGCCCAATATCATCTTCCTCATCGACAACAGCCCGAACTGGAGTCGGGCCGCTCAAAATTGGCCGGACAACGGCGGCATCCAGGCGCAGGCGGAACTCGCCGCGATAAGCTCCACGCTGTCCAGAATCAACAGCACGCGGCCAGCGAACGTGGGGCTGGCCATGCTCAGCGCCTATTCCGGCACCACCGCCAACGGCGCGACCCCGGGCACCGGCGGCGGCTACATCCGTTTTGGCGTCCGCGACATGACCAACGCGACAAACCGCACCGCACTGCAGAACATTCTGGCGGGCATTTCCGCCAACTTCAGCGATTCTGCCGAGAAACTGGCAGGCATGGCGAGCAAGGACGAGGATGCGGGGTTCTACGAGATCTACAAATATCTCTCGGGGCTTGCGACCTTTACTGGCCCATACAGTCAGAATTCATTCGCCGACGTGCTCCATAACCCGCAGTCCCTGTCGGGCGCGGGACAGGGATTGACGTCGGGCTTTGCGCTCAACAACAACGGCGTCGGCGCCGTGTACCAGTCCCCCATCAGTTCAGGCGCACCTTGCGCAAGCACCTACATCATCTACATCGCGAACAACGCGAATAACACCGGATCGAACGGTCAGGCCGCGTATGAGCCCACGGTGGCCAACGTGAATCCGGCGCTGGCCGCGACCGCGTTGCTCGATACCTGGACGGACGAGTGGACTTACTTTCTGAAGACCAACGGGGTCGTCGTTCCCAGCGGCAACAATAACGGCGCTATCGTGACCTACGTGCTGGACGCCTATAACGCGCAGCAAAATGTCGGCTATTCCAACTCGCTGATGAACGCCGCCAAGATGGGCGGCGGTAAGTATTACCAGGTTGGCAGCCAGACGGCCATCGCCAACGCGCTCGGGATGATTCTTGCCGAGATCCAGGCGGTCAACAGCACCTTCGCCTCAGCCAGCCTGCCGGTCAACACGACCAACCGGACGCAGGATAAAAATCAGGTTTTCATCCCGATGTTCCGTCCCGACCCGCAAGACAGGCCGCTCTGGATGGGCAATATGAAGCAGTACCAGCTGATCAGCCAGTCCGGAAGCATCGCTCTGGGTGACAACTCGAACCCACCGATAGACGCGGTGAACACGCTGACGGGCTTCATCACCCCCTGTGCGCAGAGTTTCTGGACAACCGATTCCGGTACCTACTGGAAGTCCGATATCTTCGACAGCCCGACTCCCAAAGGAACCTGTCCGCGCTCCATCACCGGCTTCAGCGTGTGGTCCGATGCCCCGGATGGACCGATGGTCGAGAAGGGCGGAGTCGCCGAAGTGATCCGCAAAGGGAACAACCCGCCCGTCACCAACACGATCCCGACCTGGGCGGTCAATCGCAGGGTCTACACGCTCGCGGGCCTGGCCGGCACGACGCTCACGCCCTTCACCTCGGCATCCCTCGGAGTTTTGCCGGCGCAAGTGGCCTTGGCCAACTTCATCCTGGGTCAGGATGTCAATGACGAGAACGCCAATCTCAATACGACGGAACCCCGCCCGTCGCTCCATGGAGATGAGATTCACTCGCGACCGCTACCCGTCGATTACGGCACCGGTGTGACCGTCTATTACGGATCCAACGACGGAACGCTGCGTGCCGTGGACGCCAGCAGCGGCGCCGAGCGCTGGGCATTCATCGCCCCGGAGTTCTACACTCCGGCTCCCGTGCTGCCGCCCGGGACGCCCACCGGCTTCTCGCGGCTGATGAACGACAGCCCGCTGATCAGCTATCCCTCGATGCCAGCGGGCATCACTCCGACCCCGGTCCCCAAGGACTATTACTTCGACGGCTCGATCGGGGTCTACCAGTCGCCGAACAACTCGAGTGTCTGGATCTATCCTTCGATGCGCCGCGGCGGCAGGACCCTCTACGCGCTCGATGTCACGAACCCGGCATCGCCGCAGTTCAAGTGGAAAGCGGGCTGCCCCTACCAGCAGCCCAACAATACCGGATGCACGGCGGGGATGAGCGGCATCGGACAGACCTGGTCCACGCCGGCCGCGGCCAGCAGTGTGCTGGGCTACAGCGGCCCGGTCGTCATCATGGGTGGCGGATATGACACCTGTGAGGATGCGAATCTCCTCACTCCGAGCTGCACGAGCCCGAACGGGGCCGCCGTGTACGTGCTCGACGCCGCCACTGGCGCAGTTGAAGCATCCTTCCCCACGGCACGCAGCGTCGCCGCCGACGTGGCGCTGATTGCGGTGACGACGCCCGGGGTGGTCGACCATGCCTACGCGGTCGACACGGGCGGCAATATCTACCGCCTGGACTTCGCCTCATCGAAGAGCAATTGGGTCATGAATAGGGTCGCCTACACCAACGGCGCAGGACGAAAGTTTCTGTTCGCTCCGGCGCTGCTGGCGGCACCCGGAAACCAGGTGTACCTGGCGGTCGGCTCGGGCGACCGGGAGCATCCGCTGCAGAGCGAATATCCCTACAGCGCCGTCGTCAACCGCTTCTACGTGTACAAGGATAATCTGGCGTCGACCAGCGCCACCAGCCTGGACGACACGACCAGGATGTACGACCTCACGTATGGCGTCGGGGACCCGGGCCCCGGCAACGCCACCAATGGCACCAGCTGCAGCACCGTCGGCGTGCTGCCGACGTCGAACATGAGTGGCTGGTTCATGAACCTGAGCGCGAACGGCCTGGGCGAGCAGACAGTCACCTCTGCCATCATCGTCGCGGGCATGGCGGCCTTCAGCACCAACCGGCCGGTGCCACAGGCGCAGGGCACCTGCGCCACGACTCTGGGCGCCGCCTACGGCTACTGGGTCAACCTGTTCAACGCCTCCGGCGGCATCAGCGCCAGCGGTGCCGCGTGCGGCGGGGTGCGCGACAGCCAGTTCGTCGGCGGCGGCCTGCCACCCTCGCCGGTGATCGCGACGGTACCGGTCGATGGCCAGGTGGATACCGTCGTCATCGGTGCCGCGCAGCTCTCCGGTGGTGCCAGCAACGGCTTGAGCGGGCAGAATGTGAACCAGGTGATCCCTCCCACCCGCAAGACCATCTTCTGGAAGTCCTCGGGCGAGAACTGAGCGCCTCGCCCCGGACTGCCGGCTTCGCGGCCGCGCCCGTGGCAGACGCGCTCAGTCGGACTTGAAGCCGATCTTCGAGTGCGTGCCGTCGCAGAAGGGCTTGTTGGCGCTGCCGCCGCAGCGGCAGAGATACGCCGACGTCACCCGCGCCACCACGCGCCCCGTGCCGCTCATGATCTCGAGGTTGCCGCGCACTCGCAGCGGACCGTTCGGTTGCGGATCGATCGCCAGCACGCCATCGCGCACCGGCAGCATGTCGGTCTTGCCGCTCGGGGGCTCGCCGCTGGCGCTGAAGCCGGCCTCGCGATGCGAGCCGTCGCAGTACGGCTTGTTCCTGGACGCCCCGCAGCGGCATAAGGTGGCGCGAAAGCCCGCCGGCACACCGTCGATCTGCAGCGCGGCGCGAAACGCGTAGGGCCCCGCCTCGCGCACGCTGGCGAGATTGACCGGCGGCACGGGCTCCTCCGGCGCCCCGTCCTTGCGCCGGTAGCGGATCGCACCCGAGGGGCAGGCGTGCGCGACCTCGACCAGTCGCTCCACCGGCATGGCATCCGGATGGAGCCAGGGTCCCTTCACGTTGGCGAGAAACACCTGCGGCGCCCCGGTGACGCAGAAGCGCGAATGGATGCAGCGCCTCGCTTCGAACGCGAGCTCGAGCCGCTCTCCCTGCACGGTCTCCACGCCGCCGCTGACCATCGAGGCCGGCGCGGCGCCGGAGGCCGCGGCAGCCCCAGCCCCCGCCGCAGCTGCCGCGGCCGGCTCTGGCGCACGCGCCGCCGGCGCCGCCCCAGCCGCTAAGCCCGGCGGCCTGGCTGCGGGCGGAGCGCCCGCCGCGACCGCCGTCAGATCGAAGCCCTGGCTGGCCCTGGACGCGAGCGAGGCCAGCTGGTCCGCGGCGGCCACCGCGCGGGCATCGCCGCTGGCGCGCAGCGCCGCGGCCCCCTCATGCAGCTGTGCGAAGCGCTCGACGAACAGCCGCCGCGCGGCCGGCCCCGGCGGCAGCGCGGCGGAGTCGCGCAGAGTGATGAACGACATGCCGGCATTGCATTGCGGGTTCGACGGCCCGGCCGGCAAGCGCGCGGCGCGCTCGGCGAGCGGCATGACCGCCTGCATGAGACCGATCGCCGCCCCTCGGGCCGCGGCGGGCGGCGCAGCACCGGGTTGGTCGCGGCCGGGAACGCGGGCGCGAACGCCGGGTTGCGCACGGTCAGCGCCTGCAACTCGGCGCGAATTCCCAGGAATTTCTGGTAGTGCGAGCCGACCGAATCGCGCGGCGCGCCCTCGCCCTGCTCGACGATGGCCGCAAAGGCGGCGAGCGCGGTTTTCAGGCACACGACCTGTCGGGCACCGGGCAGATTCACTTCCTCCGGCGAGAGCTGCAAGGCCCGATCGCCGTCGAACGCGTTCGCCTCGCCGCAGTGCGCCACCAGTGCGCGCAGGCCCTCCCCGAGGGCCGCGTAGAAGTCCCCGACGGTGTCGTAGTTGACGCCCATGGGCGTGAGTCGCGCCCCGCTGGTGCCGCCGCGCACGTAGCTGCGCTCGTAGGCAAAGCCCCTGCCCTCCGGCTCCGTGGAACCGTGTGGACGCTCCAGGAACACGAAGTGCTGCAGGGTGTCGGCATTGAACGGGGCGAGCTTGACCACCACGCTCGCCGGCAGGTAGCCCGGATCGAGCGGGAAATTTGTGCGTCCGAAGCGCGGACTGCCGCCGAGGCCGGAGGTGATGTTCCACACCGCCGCGAGGTGCCCCATCTCCTCGATGGCCACCCCGAGCAGCACCTGACGCCAGCGACGTACGGTCGCGGCTTCCTCGACGCCGAGCCCCTCGCGCTCCCCGTCCCTGAGGCTCGCGGCCGCATACAGGTAGGTGCACATGAGATTGTGTTCGAGCTCCGCGGCCTCGTAAAGCGCGTGCAGCAGCACCTCGCGCTGGGTGAGGGCGGGTGCCGGGGTGACGTCGTTCATAGGTCGGCCCGTTTCAGGATGTGGCGCGTGCCGTGCATGTCTATGTCGCACAAATCCACGCGCCGCGCCATACCCCGAAATCGGCGCGCCTTCAGGTCGCGGCGTGTTCGCGCGTCTCGCGGAACGCGATGTCGGGCCAGCGTTCCAGGGTGAGCTCGAGATTCACGCGCGAGGGCGCGAGGTACACCAGCGCTCCGCCGTGATCGAGCGCCAGGTGCTCGTGCATCCGGCTGCGGAACTCCTCCATCTTGCGCGCATCCGCGCTCTCGACCCAGCGCGCCGTGTAGATGGTGACGGGCTCGAAAACGCACTGCACGCCGTACTCGTCCTGCAGACGGAACGCCACCACTTCGAACTGCAGCTGCCCGACCGCGCCCAGGATCAGCTCATTGCTGCGCAGGGGCCTGAACAGCTGCGTGGCGCCCTCCTCGCACAGCTGCGACAGGCCCTTCTGCAGCGCCTTGGCTTTCAACGGATCCTTGAGGACTGCGCGCCGGAAGATCTCCGGCGCGAAATTCGGCACCCCGGTGAAGGTGAGCCGCTCGCCCTGAGTGAAAGTGTCGCCGATGTTGATGGTGCCGTGGTTGTGCAGGCCGATGATGTCGCCCGCGTAGGCTTCTTCGGCCTGGGCGCGCTCCGCGGCCATGAAGGTGAGCGCATCCGCCACGCGCACCTCCTTGCCGAGCCGCACGTGGTAGAGGCGCATGCCGCGCGCGTACTTGCCGGCACACAGGCGCAGGAAGGCGATGCGGTCACGGTGCGCCGGGTCCATGTTCGCCTGGATCTTGAACACGAAGCCCGCGAGCGCCGCCTCCCCCGGCGCCACGCTGCGCTCGCGCGCGCTGCGCGCCAGCGGCCCGGGAGCGTGCCGGGTGAAGGCCGCCAGCAGCTCCTCGACGCCGAAGTTGTTGATGGCGGAGCCGAAGAACACCGGCGTCTGCCGGCCGGCCAGGTAGGCGTGCGCATCGAAGCCGTGGCTGGCGCCCTTCACCAGTGCAATCTCCTCGTCGAAGGAGCGCGCCTGATCGCCGAGGAAGTCGCGCGCCGCACCGCTCCGCAGGCCGTCGATGGTGCGGTTCTCACCGACGCGACCGCGCTCGCCCGCGGTGTACACATAGATGCGATCCTCGGGCAGGTGGTAGATGCCGCGCAGCTCGCGCCCCATACCGATGGGCCAGGTGAGCGGCGCGGTGTTGATGCGCAGCACCCGCTCGATCTCATCCAGCAGCTCGATGGGCGGGCGGCCATCGCGGTCGAGCTTGTTGATGAAGGTCATGATCGGCGTGTCGCGCAGGCGGCACACCTCCATGAGCTTGATGGTGCGCTCCTCGACGCCCTTGCCGCAGTCGATGACCATGAGCGCGGAGTCCACGGCGGTCAGCGTACGGTAGGTGTCCTCGGAGAAGTCCTCGTGACCGGGCGTGTCGAGCAGGTTCACGATGCAGTCGCGATAGGGAAACTGCATCACCGAGGAGGTCACGGAAATGCCGCGCTGCTGCTCGAGCCGCATCCAATCGGAAGTCGCGTGGCGCGCGGCCTTGCGGCCCTTGACGGCGCCGGCCATCTGGATGGCGCCGCCGAACAGCAGCAGCTTCTCCGTGAGAGTGGTCTTGCCGGCGTCGGGGTGCGAGATGATCGCGAACGTGCGTCGCCGAGGGATCTCGGCAGCCAGGTCAGTCATACGCTGCGGGAGCTCAGGGCGAGGGAGCGTGCGAGGCGCGCAGAGCAAGCTTGAGCACGGCGGCATCCTCGCGACCGCTGACCGCCTGATAGTAGCCGCGGCGGCTGCCGACCTGCTCGAAGCCCATCGACAGGTACAGACGGATCGCGGCGGTGTTGGAGGGCCGTACCTCGAGAAACGCGGCTCCCATGCCGGCGGCGGCCGCCCGCTCGATCAGGGAGCCGAGCAGGCGCTTGCCGATGCCGCGGCAGCGGAACGCCTGGCCCACACACAGATTCAGGATGTGCGCCTCGCCCGCACCGACGCTCATGACTCCGTAACCCAACAGCTGCCGGCTCAACGTCACTACGCGGCACACGTACCCCACGCGCAGGCAGTCGCGGAAGATCCCCTCGCTCCAGGGGAACTGGTAAGAGGAGCGCTCGATATCCACCACCTCCGCGACGTCGGTGGCGCGCATGGGTCGGATCACGGCCTCGGGCGAGGCCTTCAGCAGCTCAGGAGCGGTTGCCATCAGTCACTGCGCCTTGGCCCTTTGCTGGTACACACTGCGGGCAAACTTCAGGTCTTCCCATGCCTTGCGCTTGTCCGCCGGCGTGCGCAGCAGATAAGCGGGATGATACGTCACCACCAGCGGGGTGTTCAGCTCACCGAAACGATGCACCTGGCCCCGCAGCCGGCCGAGCGGCACGTCGGTGGCGAGCAGGTTCTGCGCGGCGATCCGCCCGACCGCGAGCATGATCTTCGGTTGCAACAGCGCGATCTGCCGCGCGAGGTACGGCAGGCACGCCGCCACTTCCTCGGGCCGCGGGTCGCGGTTTCCCGGGGGGCGGCTCTTCAGTACGTTGGCGATGTAGACGTTGGTGCGGCGATCGAGCCCGATGGCGCGCAGCATGGCATCCAGCAGCTGGCCGGCGGCGCCCACGAACGGCTCGCCGCGCCGATCCTCTTCCGCTCCGGGCGCCTCGCCGATCACCAGCCAGTCGGCGCGCTGCGGCCCGACGCCGAAGACCCCCTGGGTGCGCGTGCGGTGCAATGGGCAGCGGGTGCACTGCAGGACCTCGGAACGCAGCGCTTCCCAGCGCGCCGCGGTCTCGGCGGCCGGCGGCGGATCACTCCCCGCCGCCGCGGCCCCGGGGGCGCGGCCCACGGCCGCCCGCGCGCCGCCCTCCCGGCGGCTCACAAAGAGGTCGATACCGATCGCCTCGAGGTACTGCCTGTGCCGCTCTCGCTGCATGCGCCCTCAAGCGCCGGCCGCCGGCGCGCCCCGCGCGGCGCGCCGCACACGGCGCCCCACCCACAGCAGCGGCGCCGACAGCGCGTAAGTGCCGAACATGGACAGCAGCATCGTGGGCGGATCGATGGCGATCAGCACGAAGAACAACGGCACGAGCAGCATGTAGACGAACTTGATGCGCCGGTCGAGATCGAACTGCTTGAAGCTCGGATAGCCGAAGCGGCTCACCATCAGAGCTCCGGCGCTTGCGGTAACGGCAAAGGCCGCGATCAGCCCGATGAGCCTCGGTTCGTGCCACTCGCTGAAGAACCACACGAACGCCGCCACGATCGCCGCCGCCGACGGGCTCGGCAGCCCCTCGAAATAGCGCTTGTCGGCGCTTGCTGCGCGCGCGTTGAAACGCGCCAGGCGCAGCGCCGCCGCCACCGCGTAGAAGAAGCAGGCGAGCCAGCCGAAACGCCCCCAGAAATGGCCGTACTCCGCGATGCGCACCACGCCCCACTGGTAGGCGACCACGGCCGGCGCGAGCCCAAAGGCCACCATGTCGGCGAGGCTGTCGTACTCCTTGCCGAAGAAGCTCTCGGTGCGCGTCAGTCGCGCGATGCGCCCGTCGAGTGTGTCGAAGATCATGGCCGCAAACACCGCCATGCCCGCGTGATCGAAGTGCTTGTCGATGGCCGCCACGACCGCATAGAAGCCCGAGAACAGGCATCCCGTGGTGAGAAGATTCGGCAGCAGGTAAATGCCCTTGCTGCGGGGTCTGGTGTAGTCCTGGGAGTCGCTCGTCACGGCGGCAATCTTAGCCGGGGTCCCCGGGAAATTGCGCGTCTTGCTCATCGGTGAGCGCCCGACAACCGCGTC